>NZ_LUJK01000031.1 GCF_001601825.1 Limnobacter sp. CACIAM 66H1
TTGCTGCTGGGGTTTGTCGCAGCCTTGAAATTCACGCCTGATTCTCCTCGGGTGACCGGCACGGAAAGTTCAATCCTGTTCACTGGCAGTGGCTTCAAGCGCCTGTTGTTGCCAGGTCCCATGCCACTTTTCTGGTTGGCCGCTTTTTTCATGATTTTTGCGCATGGGGTTTTCTACGCGTTTTTCTCCCTTTACCTGCTCGAATTCAACTATTCGGAAATGAGTATTGGTGGCCTTTGGGCATTTGGTGTGATGTGTGAAGTGGTATTTTTTGCCCTTCAAACTCGCTTCTTCAAGCGCTTTTCCCTGAATACCTGGCTTTGCGTCAGCTTCGCTGCTTGTGCTTTCCGGTTTGCCCTCACTGCCGCATTTCCCGAGTACGGTTGGATGATGATTTTCGCACAGGGTTTGCATGCTTTGACTTTCGCAGCGCATCACACTGCCACCATTTCCTGGTTGCGAGAGAACTTGCCGGTTAAGTTGGTGGTGCGTGGCCAGGCGATGTATGCCACGATCGCATACGGGCTTGGTGGATCGGCAGGTACATTTTTGGGCCGTTTCGCGTGGGAGTGGGGTGGGCCCGCCAGTGCATTTGCCATGGCGTCAATTAGCGGTTTGCTGGCCCTGATTCTTGGCTGGCGTTTTACGATTGCCAGCAGACGGGCACCTTCCGCACTTTTGTCAGGATAAACTGTCTTAGAAGCGCAGTTGATGTCAACTTTGCAGCAATGTTTGCCGTTTCTACGGAACGGTTTTACTGAAAATTACAGGTGAAGAACGATGGTATTTTCTGGACTGAAGCGACGCACCACTTTAACGCTGACGCTTGCGTTTTCAACGGGTGTGTTAGCCGCATGTTTAACCACTCAGACTACCTCTGGCGGAGCGGTTGGGGTTGACCGATCCCAGTTTGTGCTTGTCTCCTCTGCGGAAGTGGATGCTGCCGCTGCCAAGGGATATGCCGACGTCATTGCCAAGGCCCAAAAAGAAGGCAAGTTGAATCAGGATGCCAAGCAGGTGGCCCGGGTACGTGCCATCGCCAATCGCTTGATCCCCCAGACTGCTGCTTTTCGTCCTGATGCCCCCCAGTGGAAATGGGAGGTCAATGTGATTGAGTCTGATCAACTCAATGCCTGGTGTATGGCTGGCGGAAAAATCGCGTTTTATTCGGCTTTGATTGAAAAACTGGCGCTGACTGATGATGAAATCGCGGCCATCATGGGGCATGAAATTGCGCATGCTTTGCGGGAACACAGCCGTGAACGAATTTCGCAGCAACTCGCCACGAGTGTTGGGCTGGATCTGGCTTCGGCTGTTTTCGGCTTGTCGCGTGGTGCATCTGATCTTGCCGGCATGGCCGCCAATGTGGCAATTTCACTGCCTTATAGTCGCTCTCACGAAGTGGAGTCGGACCGAATTGGTGTGGAACTGGCCGCGCGCGCCGGGTACAACCCACGCGCCGCAATCAGCGTCTGGCAAAAGATGAGTCGGGCTGGCGGTGGTTCGCCTCCAGAGTTGTTGTCCACGCACCCGTCACCCGAGAACCGAATTCAGGATCTCGAGGTTTACTCCGCCAGAGTTCAGCCTTTGTATGAACAGGCAAAGAAGCGCTGAGTATTAAGGCGTGGCTTGATTTTGAGGCACAGCCCTGCCTGCGGGGCTGCAAGCCCTGTGCCGGCTGTGGCATAATAAGGGGTTATTCTCCACGCAATTTGCTGGTCAATCTGGTGGAATAAACCACTGGATGAGTCAGCCCGAAGCAGGTCTTTGAAAATGGCTAAAACTCTTTACGACAAACTCTGGGAAAGTCATGTGGTGCGCACCGAAGAAGATGGCACCTCACTGATTTACATCGACCGCCATTTGCTGCATGAAGTCACCAGCCCCCAGGCCTTTGAAGGTTTGGAGTTGGCAGGTCGTGATTTGTGGCGTAACAGTGCCAATCTGGCCGTGGTGGACCACAATGTACCCACCACCGACCGCTCCAAGGGGATTGCAGACCCCACCTCGCGCTTGCAGGTGGAAACTCTGGATAAAAATGCAAAAGCCCACGGTTTGACTTATTTCGACATCAAAGACTTGCGTCAAGGTATCGTACATGTGATCGGGCCCGAACAGGGCGCAACCTTGCCCGGCATGACGGTGGTCTGCGGTGATTCACACACCAGCACACACGGTGCAATCGGTGCGCTTGCATTTGGTATCGGTACCTCTGAAGTTGAACACGTCATGGCCACCCAGTGTTTGCTGATGAAGAAAGCCAAAAACATGCTGGTTCGCGTTGAGGGCACTTTGGGTAAGGGTGTGTCTGCGAAAGACGTGATTTTGGCCATTATCGGCAAAATCGGTACTGCTGGCGGCACGGGCTACGCCATAGAATTTGCTGGATCCGCCATTCGCGGATTGTCTGTTGAAGGTCGCATGACCATGTGCAACATGGCCATCGAGGGCGGTGCACGCTCTGGCATGGTGGCCGTCGACGAAAAAACAATCGAATACGTGAAAGGACGTCCCTTTAGTCCGAAAGGCGAGATGTGGGATGCCGCTGTGGCCTATTGGAAAACCTTGCATTCGGACGAGGGGGCGCATTTTGACCAAGTGGTTGAATTGCGTGCGGAAGACATTCAACCCCAGGTGAGTTGGGGTACCTCTCCGGAAATGGTTACTGATGTTCATGGTGTGGTACCTGATCCTGCCTCAGTGACTGACCCTGTAAAACGTCAGGGTTATGAACGCGCTTTGCAGTACATGGGCTTGAAGCCTTTGCAGAAAATCGAAGACATCAGTGTCGACACTGTATTCATTGGATCATGTACCAATTCTCGAATTGAAGACCTGCGCGATGCTGCTGCGGTGGTGAAGGGCAGGAGAAAAGCAGAATCGGTCAAATTGGCATTGGTTGTACCTGGTTCAGGTTTGGTCAAGGCTCAGGCTGAAAAGGAAGGTTTGGATAAAATTTTCCTCGAAGCGGGGTTTGAGTGGAGAGAGCCCGGCTGCTCGATGTGTCTGGCCATGAATGCGGACCGTTTGGGCAGCGGTGAGCGTTGCGCTTCCACCAGCAACCGAAATTTTGAAGGACGTCAAGGTGCGGGCGGCCGTACACACCTTGTCAGCCCGGCCATGGCGGCTGCGGCTGCGATTGCAGGCCATTTCACTGATTCCAGAACCTTTTAGAACAAGGGAGTGTTTGATATGAAGATCGTTTCCGTATTTCTGCTTGCTTTGTCAGCCATTTCATTGTCGGCTTGCAACACCATTGAAGGCATGGGCAAAGACATCAAGGCGGGTGGCGCGGCCATTGAACGCACTGCAGACGAAAACAAAAGGTAATTTTTACTGGCATTTCTAGGCTGTGCGAGCGGGTAATGTCCTGCTCGCATGGTCTGGGCTCCGGATCAGCCGGAATATTCACGGATTAACTATGGACAAATTTGTAACCCACACTGGTATCGCCGTTGCGCTGAACCGCGCCAATGTGGACACCGACGCCATTATTCCCAAGCAGTTTTTGAAAAGCATCAAACGCACTGGTTTTGGTGAGCATCTGTTCGATGGTTGGCGGTATCTGGACGAAGGCGAGCCTGGCATGGATTGCAGCAAGCGCCCGTTGAACCCAGATTTCGAGCTCAACAAGCCTGAGTTCAAAGGCGGCACTGTGTTGGTAGCCGGCCCAAATTTTGGGTGTGGCTCCTCCCGGGAGCACGCCCCTTGGGCGCTTCAGCAGTATGGCTTCAAGGCGGTGATTTCCAGCAGTTTTGCTGATATTTTCTTCAATAACTGCTTTAAGAATGGTTTCCTACCTATTGTTTTAAAAGAAGAAGAGTTGAAGGAAATTTTTGCGGCAATTGATGCAAAACCTGGTATAGAGATCACGGTGAGTCTCGAGCACCAAACGGTGAGCATTGACGGAAAAAGCTATGGCTTCAACGTGGACGCTTTCCGCAAGCACTGCCTGATGAATGGCTTTGACGATATCGGTCTGACTTTGCAGCATCGCGATGAAATTACAGCTTTTGAGAAAAATCGCCTGGCCAATCAACCTTGGCTTGCAAATACTATCTAACCAGAAAACAAACCGAGAACACGAATGACTTTAAAGATTGCCGTAATGCCCGGTGACGGCATTGGCCCGGAAATTACCGCGCAGGCCGTGAAAGTGCTTGAGGCACTGAAAACAGACGGTTTGAATGTTGAGTTTGAACATGCCTTGATTGGTGGTATAGCCTACCGTGAAAAAGGCGTGCCTTTGCCGGAAGAGACCGTGGCCCTGGCCAAGGCGTCGGATGCTGTGTTGTTTGGTGCGGTGGGTGATTTTTCTCTTGACACCCTGCCACGTCACCTTCGTCCCGAGCAAGCTATTTTGGGCATTCGCAAAGCCCTGAACCTGTTTGCCAACTTTCGCCCTGCCATGGTGTACGAGGAACTCGCTGATGCATCCACACTTCGTCCTGAAGTGGTAGCGGGACTGGATATTCTGATTGTTCGTGAATTGACTGGCGACATTTACTTCGGAACGCCGCGAGGCAACCGCATTGCTGAAGATGGTCCATTCAAAGGCGAGCGCGAGGCATTTGACACCATGCGGTACGCCGAAACCGAAATTCGCCGTATCGCCCACGTGGCCTTTCAGGCGGCTCAAAAGCGTGGCGGCAAGCTGTGTTCAGTGGACAAAGCCAACGTGCTTGAAACTACCCAGTTTTGGCGCGATATAGTGACTGAGGTTGGCAAAGAATACAGCGATGTTGAATTAAGCCACATGTATGTCGACAACTGTGCAATGCAGTTGTTGAAAAACCCCAAGCAGTTTGACGTCATCGTGACGGGTAACCTGTTCGGTGATATTTTGTCGGATGAAGCATCCATGTTGACAGGCTCAATTGGCATGTTGCCTTCGGCTTCGCTGAATGAATCCAACTTTGGTTTGTATGAGCCTATTCATGGTTCTGCGCCCGACATCGCCGGCAAAGATTTGGCCAATCCGATGGCAACCGTGCTTTCTGCTGCCATGATGCTGCGCTATACATTTGGGCTAGAGGATTATGCAAACCGTATTGAAAATGCGGTCAAGGCTGTGTTGGCTTCCGGACCGCGCACAGGCGATATCTGGCGCGAAGGAAAGGAGCGAACTGGTACCTCTGGCATGGGAGATGCAATTGTGGCAGCCCTCGCCAAGCAGTGATGGGGCGTAATCGCGGTTTAAGAATTTAAAAGTACTGGAGTTTTTTTATGTTGAAAGTTGGTTTGGTTGGATGGCGTGGCATGGTGGGTTCCGTGCTGATGCAACGCATGCAGGAAGAGAATGATTTCGCGCATTTCGAGCCGATTTTCTTCTCGACTTCCAATGCGGGCGGCAAGGCGCCGGCTTTTGCTGGCAATGCGGGCCCATTGCAAGATGCCAATGACATTGACGCCTTGAAGCAAATGGATGTTGTACTGACTTGTCAGGGCGGCGATTACACCAACGACGTGTTTCCCAAGTTGCGCGAAGCTGGCTGGAATGGTTACTGGATTGATGCGGCGTCAAGCCTGCGCATGAAAGACGACGCCATCATCATTCTTGATCCCGTCAACATGAATGTCATCAAGGATGGTCTCACCAAGGGTATCAAGAATTACGTGGGCGGCAATTGCACCGTATCGCTGATGTTGATGGCTTTGGGCGGTTTGTTTCAGAACAATCAAGTGGAGTGGATCACGTCAATGACTTACCAGGCTGCCTCTGGCGCTGGTGCACAAAACATGCGTGAACTGATTTCGCAAATGGGCAGCATTCATGGTTCGGTTAAAGACTTGTTGGCCGATCCAGCATCCGCCATTCTGGAAATTGACCGCAAGGTGGCTCAGCACATCAATTCTGATTCATACCCAACGGACAATTTTGGCGTGCCACTTGGCGGAAGCCTCATTCCTTGGATTGACAAGGACCTGGGCAATGGCCAATCCAAAGAAGAATGGAAGGGTGGCGCAGAAACCAACAAGATTCTGGGTAAGCCAGCCATGGGAACACCTGGTTGCGTGCCAGTGGATGGTTTGTGCGTGCGCGTCGGTGCCATGCGTTGTCACTCACAGGCTTTGACCATCAAGTTGAAGCAAGACATCCCATTGAACGAGATCAACGACATGCTTGCCAAGGCCAATGATTGGGTTAAAGTGGTGCCCAACGAGCGTGATGCATCTATGCGCGATTTGACGCCTGCGGCTGTCACAGGCCGCATGCATGTGCCGGTTGGTCGACTCCGCAAAATGGCTATGGGTGGCGACTACCTTAGCGCCTTTACCGTAGGTGATCAGCTGTTGTGGGGTGCTGCAGAACCTTTGCGCCGCATGCTGCGTATCTTGATTGAACGCTGAGCTGCATCAATTTTGATCCCAAAAGGCTGCCGAAGGTGGCTTGAACATTCATGGAGTAAACGGGTGAGGCATACCAACAAAAAGATTCTGCCCTTTGTTTTTGCATCAGGTTTGTTGGCAAGTTCCTTCGCGCAGGCAGCACAGCTGGGTAAGCTCGAAGTGCTCTCCGGAGCGGGTGAACCGTTTCTGGCGCAAATTCAGGTTGATCTGGTGTTGCCAGAGGAACGTGCGTCCCTGCAGGCCAAGCTTGCCTCGGCTGAGGCTTTCAAAGCCGCTCGGCTAAGCATGGACCCGAATCTGCAGAATCTCCAGTTTGCTGTGCAAGACGGTCCTCAGCCTGGTACGGCATTGGTCAAAATTACGTCGGCCCAGCATCTGCCCGCAGGTTTCATTGACACTCTGGTCGAATTGACCTGGGCAGGTGGCAGGGTAGCTCGTGAATATACCCTGACTGTGCCAGTTGGAGTGGCCCAAGCGGCTGAGCCTGCAACAAGCCTTCCTGAAATTCGACCCCCGATGACACCACCTGCGGTAGCACCCAAGGCCCCAGCGGTATCCGGGCCACCTGTAGCCTCCAAAGCACCCGCAGCTTCAGAATCCGTGGCGCCTGAAGGTACTTTGAATGTGGAGCGTGGCGATACTCTGTCGGAGTTGGCTTTGCAGCTGGTGGGTGACGGTGTGTCGTTGAACCAGGCGATGGCTGCAATTTACGAGGCCAACAAGGCCTCGTTTATTAATGGCAGCGTGCATCTGATTCGTGAGGGCGCCCAAATTCAGGTTCCCAATCGTGCGTCGCTGCGAGCCCGCAATGCCAATGAGGCTTTGCTGATTCTTGCTCAAAATGACGATCGGAATGTGTACTCCACTTACGCTCGCCAAATTGGTTTGCTGACCGTTGAAAATCAAGTGGCGACCTCAGGCTCGACTAGTACACAGGGTAGCATTGCGCCGCAAGAGCAAGCATCCAAGACAAATGCTGCTGCTCCCGCGGATCGATTGCAAATTGCGCCTGGTGCAGCCCAAGGTGCAAGTAATGCCGATGCAAACGCAGAAGAGTTGGTTGCAAAGAACAAGGCACTGGCCGAGGCGAACGAACGAATTGCATTGCTCGAGAAGAACGTCAGCGATTTGCAGCGTTTGCTCGATATGCAAAAAGACCTGGGCAGCGAGCCTGCCGCACCTGAGGCTGATGGCTCGGAACTGGGGACTGATGCCACCACTGAACCAGCGGCTGTTGAAGTACCCTCGGAGACATTGGCTGAGAATGGTGCCGATGAGCCTGCTGCGGAACCGCAGGTGACCGGCGAGCCCGCTGGTAGCGATGGCGGCGTACAGGCACCAGTGGAGCAGGCCCCGGCAGAAGAGCAGCCTTTTGACTGGTTGCCCTGGATTTTGGCAGGTGCAGGTGGTTTGGTTGTATTGGTGTTGTTGTTGATTGTCCGTGCGCGCAAGAACAAAGCCAAAAATGAGGAGGATGAGCTCGAGGCCGAGGACGATTCTTCTTTCAGTGAAGTGAATGATTTTGATGAAGCCATCGCGGCAGCAAGTGCGGGAATCGCAGCGGAGCGTTCCAACAGCCTGAATAAGGCTGAAAATTCTGACTTTGATCTGGATGAAGTGCTGAATGATCGGTTGAAGCAGGCTGACCTGGATGAAGCAACGCAACTTCGTGCAGCCCCTGTGGAAGTGGACGATAAGCCAGCCGTGGCTGATGACATTCCTGAATTGAATGACGCTTCAGAGGAAGCACTACAACACAAGGAATCACTGGACAGCGAAGTCACACTGGATTTTCCTGAGGAAGAGTCTAATGAATCCAAGTCGGGTTCGATTCTTGATGATCTGGACGAAATCGAAAAAGGCACCTTGGCGGCCCAGGAAGAGTTGGATGAGTTGCGCAAAAAACCCCTGGCTCAGCATGACGTGAATTCGAGTGAGATAGATGCTGCATTTGACGACTTAATTGGCGATGAGACCACCGGTGAAAAAGCGCTTGACTTGAAAGAGGGCGCAGAGAAAGCCAGCGATGAGGTGCTGGATGCAGTTCCTGAAGAGGCATTTGACAAAGCGCTTGTTGATCTGGATGTGGATGTACCGAACCCCAAAGTGGACGATGCCACCTGGCAGGAAGTCGCCACCAAGCTGGACTTGGCGGGCGCTTACGTTGAAATCGGCGATGCAGATGGTGCCAAAGAGTTGTTGAACGAAATCGTGAAAAAAGGCGACGTGGATCAGGTTCGCAAGGCCAAAGCGCTTTTGGCCACGTTGAGCTAAATGAACAGAGTGGCCTTGGGCCTGTGTTATGACGGTCATGAGTTTGAGGGTTGGCAAACTCAACGGCATGGTCGAACTGTCCAGGATCATTTGACCAAGGCTATTGAGGCTATTGCCCAGGAACCGGTTGTCCTGACATGTGCGGGCCGAACGGACACTGGTGTACATGCTCGCCAACAGGTTGTGCATTTTGATACAGCAGCAGACAGGCCGCTGACGGCCTGGGTCAAAGGCGTTAACAACAGTTTGCCACCCACCATTTCAGTGCTCGGTGCCAAACAGGTTGATGCAAGTTTTCATGCACGTTTCAGTGCGATATCAAGAACTTATCGTTACTATTTTTACAGTGCTCCTGTTAGGGATCCATTTAAACGGTTTATGACATGGGTGCATTACCCGCTTGATTTGGCCGCCATGCGCCGTGCAGCGGAATGTTTGTTGGGCACACATGATTTCAGTGCGTTTCGCGCCTCGCAATGCCAGGCTGCAAGCCCTGTGCGCACTCTGTATGCGCTCAATCTGATTGAAGCCTGTGACCACTGTTACTTTGAAATTCATGGCAATGCATTTTTGCACCACATGGTAAGAAACCTGATGGGTAGCCTGATGGAAGTGGGCCAGCACAGACAAGCCGAAAGCTGGTTAAGGGATGTGCTTGAATCCAGAAACAGAAGCCTGGCGGCAAAAACCTACCCCGCGCAGGGTTTAAGCTTGTGGAATATTGAATACTCCGAGCAATACGGAATACAGGAATTGTTTTCATGAGAACCCGAATCAAGTTGTGCGGCTTTAAAACCGAAGACACGGTGCGTGCGGCCACTTGGGCTGGGGCTGACGCAGTGGGTTTTGTGCTTTATCCGCCTTCACCACGTCACATTGAGGTGGCGCAGGCAGGGCAGCTTGCGCGTTGTCTGGGTGCGTGGCAAACCCCGGTTGCCTTGTTTGTCAATCCGCAGGCTGATTTCGTCAATTCTGTCATTTCAGAAATTCCCAATGTGCTGTTGCAGTTTCATGGCGATGAAAGTCCACAGTTTTGCGACAGTTTCAGGCGCCCCTACATCAAAGCCATTCGTATGAAGGCTGGTGTTGACTTGCGACAGGAGGGTGTTCGGTTTCATTCTGCGCAGGCGCTTCTTGTCGATTCATGGAGCGAGGCGTATGGTGGAACAGGGCATACTTTTGATTGGTCTTTGCTGCCCAAAGCGGGTGAATTGAAGCAGGCTTTGGTATTATCCGGGGGGTTGGATGCAAGCAATGTGGAACAGGCCATTCATGGCTTGCGACCCTATGGCGTCGATGTGTCCAGCGGGATTGAGTCAGCGCGAGGCGTAAAGAGCATCGAAAAAATTGAAATGTTCTGCAAAGCGGTCCAGAAAGCCGATGCAGGGCTGTTGTAAGTGAACCCAGATTGAGCAGCATCATGAACAAACCCTATGAATTTCCAGACGCCACCGGTCATTTCGGCCCCTATGGCGGAACTTTTGTGTCTGAAACCCTGGTTCATGCCCTGGAAGAACTGAAAAGTGTCTATGCGCATTATCAAAACGACCCCGAATTTTTGGCAGAGTTTGAAAGTGAACTGAAACATTTTGTGGGTCGCCCCAGTCCCATTTATCACGCCAAGCGGTGGTCTGATTTGGTCGGTGGGGCACAAATTTACTTCAAGCGGGAAGACTTGAACCACACTGGCGCGCACAAAGTAAACAATTGCATCGGGCAAGCCATGTTGGCAAAGCGCATGGGTAAACCCCGTGTAATTGCGGAAACAGGCGCTGGCCAGCACGGCGTGGCTACGGCCACTGTGGCTGCGCGTTACGGGATGAAGTGTGTGGTGTACATGGGTCAGGAAGATGTGGCCCGGCAAGCACAAAACGTATTCCGCATGAAACTGTTGGGTGCTGAGGTTATTCCGGTCACCTCTGGCTCCAGAACCCTCAAAGATGCCCTGAACGAAGCCATGCGCGACTGGGTGACGAACGTGGAAGACACGTTTTACATCATTGGCACCGTCGCGGGCCCACACCCATACCCCATGTTGGTTCGCGACTTCCAAAGCGTAATTGGTCGCGAATGTATTCAGCAAATGCCGACCATGGTGGGCAAGCAGCCAGATTATGTGCTGGCCTGTGTAGGTGGCGGATCAAACGCCATGGGTATTTTCCATCCATATTTGAACGTGGATGGCGTGAAGCTGGTGGGCGTGGAAGCTGCGGGCGAGGGTATTGAAACTGGCAAGCATGCTGCATCGCTGAGCGCTGGCACGCCGGGCGTGTTGCATGGTAACCGTACCTACCTGTTGCAAAGCGATGATGGTCAGATTATTGAAACCCATTCGGTTTCCGCGGGTCTGGATTATCCCGGCGTTGGCCCCGAGCATGCGTGGCTGAAGGATTCTGGCCGGGCCGAATACGTGGGCATTACCGATGCTGAAGCGCTTGAAGCCTTCCACCAGTGCTGCCGCATTGAGGGCATCATCCCTGCGCTGGAAAGCAGCCATGCCTTGGCCCATGCCGCGAAGCTGGCCAAAACCCTGCCCAAAGACAAAGTGATTCTGGTAAACCTGTCGGGCCGTGGTGACAAGGATATGCACACCGTGGCGCGCCTGAGTGGCGCCGAGTTTTATTGCCACCCCGATTGCAAAACAGGTGCAGAAATGGCCTGCAACAAGAAATAAATTTCTATTAAAACCATGTCAAGAATCAAAGCAGTATTTGCAAAATTGAAAGAAGAGGGTCGCAAGGGCCTGATTCCGTTCGTCACCGGCGGTGACCCCGACCCGGGTCAAACTGTGGCCATGTTGCATGCCTTGGCCAATGCAGGTTCCGATGTCATTGAGTTGGGCGTGCCGTTTTCTGACCCCATGGCCGATGGCCCGGTTATTCAGCGTTCAAGCGAACGTGCGCTTGAAAAGGGAGTGACTTCCCGCAAAATTCTGGATTATGTCGCTGAGTTTCGTCAGACCAACCAACACACTCCAATCGTGCTCATGGGGTATGCCAACCCCATCGAACGCATGGGTGTTGAAAAGTATGTCGCCGAGGCAAAAAAGGCGGGTGTGGATGGTGTATTGGTGGTGGATTACCCGCCCGAGGAGTCACTTGAGTTTTCCAAATACCTGCTTGCCGCTGAACTGGATCCTATATTTTTGCTGGCACCTACCTCTTCCGATGAGCGCATTGAAAAAGTGGCAAAGGCAGCCAGCGGTTATGTGTATTACGTGTCGCTGAAAGGCGTGACTGGTGCGCAAAACCTGAATGCTGCGGAAGTCAGTTCCAAGTTGCCCACCATTCGCAAATTCACTGACGTGCCCGTGGGCGTCGGTTTTGGTATTCGCGATGCCGAGTCGGCATGCCGTGTCGCACAATCCGCAGATGCGGTGGTGATTGGCTCTGCATTGATTCAATTTTTAGAAGCAGGTAGCCCACAAGAGGCCGCCGCTTTGGCGGGCAAGTTTATTGCCCCGATTCGTGCTGCGCTGGATGCGCAATTTGGCACGACACAATAACTTCCAAAAGAAATCCTCAGCAAGGGAAAGTGTATGAGTTGGTTTGACAAAATTATTCCACCGCGCATTTCCTCAAAGACACCCGGCGACGCAGCCAAGAAAAGCGTTCCTGAAGGTATTTGGGCGAAATGCAAGAGCTGTGATGCAGTGCTCTATCAAAATGATTTGGTGAGCAATGCCATGGTTTGCCCCTCGTGCACCTATCACATGCGCATCGGGTCTCGCGAGCGCCTGAATTTGTTGTTCGACAATGATGAGCGCATTGAAATTGGGCAGGAAGTGCTGCCCATGGATACTTTGAAATTCAAAGACAGCAAAAGTTACACTGCACGTTTGAATGAAGCCAAAGAGGCCACTGGTGAAACCGATGCCTTGGTGGTTCAGAAAGGTGTGATGAACGGAATTGAGGTGGTCATTGCCTGCTTTGAATTTGAGTTCATGGGGGGGTCAATGGGCTCTGTCGTGGGCGAGCGTTTTTGTCGCGGCGTGCAGGCGGCGCTTGACGCCAATGTTCCGTTTATCAGCATTGCGGCCTCTGGCGGCGCTCGCATGCAGGAAGGCTTGGGTTCGCTGATGCAAATGGCAAAAACCTCGGCCATGCTGGCCAAGTTGAGTCAGGCCAAGCTTCCCTATATTTCTGTGCTGACCGACCCTACGATGGGCGGCGTTTCTGCGAGTTTCGCTTTTCTGGGCGATGTGGTGGTTGCAGAGCCCAAAGCCTTGATTGGTTTTGCCGGCCCACGAGTGATCGAACAAACTGTTCGTCAAACCTTGCCTGAAGGTTTTCAGCGTGCCGAGTTTTTGATGGAAAAGGGTGCGGTGGATTGCATTGTAGATCGCCGTGAAATGAAGAAAACCCTGACCAGCCTTCTGGCGCTGTTGATGAAAAAACAGATTGACCAGCCGGCTTGAAACCGAGCGGCCTGAAAACTAGCAGCCTGAATACTTATGAACCAAGCAGTACCCCAACCAAACCCTTCCAAACCGATGAAGCCAGCCGCCAATGCGGCATTGAATGAGTGGCTGGCTTATCTGGAGTCGATTCACAGCAAACCAATTGATATGGGTCTGGACCGCTTGAAAGTGGTTCAGAAACACATGAGTTTTGCCTTAAATGGCGTGGTGTTTACAGTAGCGGGTACGAATGGCAAGGGGTCAACCTGCGCCATGCTGGAAAGCATTCTGATTCAGGCGGGCTACAAGGTGGGCATGTACACCTCGCCGCATCTGATCCGCTTTACTGAACGCGCCCGCATCAATGGTGCCGAGGTGGAGGAGCCGGAGCTGATTTCCGCCTTCGAACAGGTGGAACAGGCCCGCATCGCAACGGGTGTTTCCCTGACTTATTTTGAGTTCACCACGCTGGCAGTGGCCTTGGTGTTCTCTCGTCTAGATCTGGATGCCGTTATTCTGGAAGTGGGCTTGGGTGGCCGATTGGACGCGGTCAATATTTTTGACACCGACTGCGCGATTTGCACCAGCGTCGATCTTGATCATCAAGCCTTTCTTGGGCCCGACCGGGAAAGCATTGGCCGCGAGAAGGCGGGTATATTCCGAGCAGGCAAGCCCGCCATTGTAGGCGACCCCAAACCGCCACAAAGCGTGATCGACCATGCCAATTCAATTGGTGCCGATTTGTGGCTGTTTGCGCGCGACTACAACTACAGTGGCGACAAGCAGCAATGGGCCTACGGCGGGCGTACCATGCGCCGTGCTGCACTCGCATACCCGGCTTTGCGGGGCACCAACCAATTGTTGAATGCCTCAGCAGCGTTGGCTGCGCTGGAATCTGTGCGGGATCGTTTGCCTGTGCCAGCACAATCGATTCGGCAGGGTTTTCTCTTGGTGGAGTGGCCAGGGCGTTTTCAAGTGCTGCCGGGTCAACCCACGGTGGTTCTGGACGTTGGACACAATCCCCATGCTGCCGCGCACTTGCGTGAAAGCCTCGACAACATGGGTTTTTTTCCATATACCCATTGCATTTTCGGCATGCTGGCGGACAAGGACGCTGTAGAAGTGGTCAAGGCCCTGAAAGACCGTGTAGACCATTGGCACTTGGTGCCGCTTGAAGGTGACCGGGGGCGCAGCACCGCCCAGTTGAAGCAGCAGCTTGAACTGGCCGGTGTAGATGCTGGGGCTTTTGACTGGGTTGGTAATTCCCAGGCACTGGCCAAAGGTGGTATTGCAAAGCAGCCGCCAGAAAAAAGTGTGCAGAGCTACGAGAGTGTGGGTCAAGCGTACGCGGTGGTCACTTCTGCAGTGCCGCCCAATGATAGAATTCTGGTTTTTGGATCCTTCCTGGTCGTGGCACAAGCCATGCAAGCCAAAGAAGCGCTTCGAAAACGTCCCGGTTAATTTTTTCAGGAGTGCAGGTGAGTTCAAATTCGCGTTCTACTGCCAGGAACAAAGTCAACAACGATCCAGTTGATGAGTTGAAACGCAGGTCCAGAAGGCGGTTGGTGGGCTCCATCGCACTTTTTCTGGCCGCTATCATTGTGGTTCCCGCTTTGGTGGAAAACGAACCTTCCCAGACCAGCAGTGATATTGAGCTGGTCGTTCCTGATCGTCCATCTGCTGAAATTCCGACACAGGCTCCAGTACCCTCAGAATCCCCAACAATTGAAGCGTCAAGGTCTACCCAGGAGCAGGCTGTCGCCACCGCACCAGTTGCGCCTCCAGTAGAACCACCACCGCTGGTTTCCGAACCTGCGCCTGAACCCAAGGTTGAACCCAGGCCCGAGATTAAGCCTGCCCCAAAAGCTGAAATCAAACCAGACATCAAGCAAGAAGCCAAACCTGAACCCAAGGTTGAGCCTAAGACTGAACCCAAGATTGAAGACCCAATTGCGGCATTTGCCAAGGCAGAGGTGTATTGGGTTCAGGTTGCTGCGGTCAGTGACAAGGCTCGCGCCGACGCATTGAGCAAAGAATTGAGCGGCAAGGGTTTCCCTGCGAAGGTGGAGTCTACCAGCTCTGGCAATGGCACGGTATTCAGGGTGAGAGTCGGGCCAATTTCAGGCCAGACCAAGGCCGATGAAACCAAAGCCAAGCTGGCCGCGGCAGGTTACTCGTCGGGGAGAGTAGTGCAGTGACGATATTCGATTACATCGTCATTGCCGTGGTGGTGCTGTCGGTCATTCTGGGTTTGTTCCGCGGCATGGTTAAGGAAGTACTGTCGCTGGCCAACTGGGTGTTGGCCTTCTGGGTGGCCAATCGTTATGGCGCAGACCTGGCGGTTTACATGGACTGGGCCGAATCGCTCAGTCCACCGATGAAGGCCCTGATAGGTTGCGCCGCTGCATTTTTCGCAACCATGTTGGTGGGTGCGATTCTGATTTCACTGCTGGGCAAAATTGTTGCCGCAGCAGGTTTGGGTTTTGCGGACCGTGGCTTGGGTGCCACGTTCGGCTTCGCGCGTGGTTTATTTATTGTGTTGGTGCTGGTAACTGGGGCAGGTTTTACTTCGCTTCCGGAACAGCCATTTTGGCGAAATGCCATGTTGTCCCCTTTGGCCGTGGATGCGATGAGAGAGATCAAGCCGCATTTGCCCGAAAGTGTGGCCAAATGGGTGCGCTACTAGGAGCTTTCAATGTGCGGGATTGTCGGTATTGCCGGTTTTTCTCCTGTTAATCAAATTCTCTACGACAGCCTGTTGTTGTTGCAACACCGTGGCCAGGATGCTGCAGGCATTGCCACGGCACACAGCAATTCGTTTTCAATGTCCAAGGGCAACGGATTGGTTCGCGACGTGTTTCGCACACGCAATATGCGTTCATTGCCCGGCAATATGGGCATTGGCCATGTGCGTTACCCCACAGCCGGCTCGGCTGCCAGTTCAGATGAAGCGCAACCTTTCTACGTGAATGCGCCTTATGGCTTGGTGTTGGCCCACAACGGCAACCTCACGAATAGCGAGCGTTTGAAGGCTGAATTGTTCAAGAATGATCGCCGCCACATCAACACCAATTCAGATTCCGAGGTGTTGCTCAACGTGTTGGCCCACGAGCTGCAATCCAATGCCTCAGGCTATTCGCTTGACCCGGTCACCATTTTCCGCGCGGTGGCGGGCGTGCATGCGCGTGCACGCGGTGCGTATGCTTGCGTGGCTCAAATTGCAGGCTACGGTTTGCTGGCATTCCGTGACCCCTTTGGTATTCGCCCACTTGCCTTGGGCAAGGCTGAAACCGAGCAGGGCACCGAGTACATGTTTGCGTCAGAATCGGTGGCTTTGGTGGGTATGGGCTTTGAATTTGTGCGTGACATTGATCCAGGTGAGGCCGTGTTTGTCGATCTCGACGGTAAGCTTCACGCCCAGCAATGTGCGGAGAAATCGTCGCTGAACCCCTGTATTTTCGAGTATGTCTATTTGGCTCGTCCTGATTCAGTGATGGATGGCATCAGCGTGTATGAAGCCCGCGTGAAAATGGGTGAATACTTGGCTGACCAAATTCGCAAGGGTATGCCAGCTGGCGAAATTGATGTGGTCATGCCCATTCCTGATTCCAGCCGCCCGGCTGCGCTGGAGTTGGCGAACCAATTGGGCGTGCCTTACCGTGAGGGTTTTATCAAGAACCGTTACATTGGTCGCACCTTTATTATGCCCGGACAAGCCGTGCGTAAAAAAAGCGTTCGCCAAAAGCTCAATGCCATTTCTGTTGAATTCAAAGGCAAAACAGTGCTGTTGGTGGACGACTCCATCGTGCGCGGCACCACGAGCCGGGAAATTGTCCAAATGGCTCGTGAGGCAGGTGCCAAAAAAGTAATTTTTGCATCGGCTGCGCCACCGGTGCGTTTTCCGAACGTGTACGGCATTGACATGCCCACGCGCGATGAGCTGATTGCCTCAGGTCGCACTGACGACGAAATTTGCGCTGAAATCGGTGCAGATGCGCTGTTCTATCAAGACATTGCTGACATGAAACGCGCTGTGCGTGACTTGAATCCAAAAATCCAAACTTTCGATGCCAGCTGTTTTGATGGTTCGTACATCACCGGTGATGTCACCACTGAATACCTGGATCGCCTGGAATACATGCGCAAGCACCCTGAGGTATTGGAATCGGGTGGTTTGCAAATGAATTTGGGGTATTCGGCGAACCAGTAAGCGAGGGTTCACAATCGCTGACTTTTGACCAAGCGGAATTCATGCTTTTGTCAGTTTTAAGTCAGCGCTTGGGGTAAAATGTTCAACTGATTGATTTAAAAGCGCGAAATGGTTCGCGCTTTTTATTTGTGCAGGGCGATCTGACTATGTCACTGATAGTACATAAATACGGTGGCACCTCCATGGGGTCCACAGAACGTATCAAGAATGTAGCCAAGCGTGTCGCCAAATGGCATCGCGCGGGCTATCAAATGGTGGTGGTGCCATCGGCCATGTCGGGCGAAACCAACCGACTAATCGGCTTGGCCAAGGAAATTCAGGCTGAGCCTGATCCCCGTGAACTCGATATGCTGTGTTGCACAGGTGAGCAGGCATCCGTGGCTTTGTTGGCCATGGCGTTGAAGGCTGAAGGCCTGGATGCAATCAGTTTTTCGGGATGGCAGGTACCCATTAAGACTGACAGCAGCTACACCAAAGCACGTATTGAGTCGATTGATGACACTCGAGTGAAAGCTGAATTGAACGCCGGCAAAGTGGTGATCATCACCGGTTTTCAGGGCATTGATGAGGCGGGGAACCAAACGACGCTGGGCCGTGGTGGTTCCGATACTTCTGCTGTGGCAATCGCCGCAGCAATGGGTGCAGCTGAGTGCCTCATTTATACCGATGTAGACGGTGTGTATACCACTGACCCTCGCGTGGTGCCCGAGGCACGCCGCATGCGCGTTGTGAGTTTTGAAGAAATGCTGGAAATGGCCTCCTTGGGCTCAAAGGTTCTGCAAATTCGCTCCGTTGAGTTTGCAGGCAAGTACCGCGTGCCTACTCGTGTGCTTTCCAGCTTGACCGACCCAATGATGTCGCTGGACGAAGAAAAAGTGTCTGGCACGCTGATTACTTTTGAGGAAGATGAACATATGGAACAGGCTGTTGTTTCCGGTATCGCTTTCAACCGTGATGAAGCAAAAGTGACCATTCGTGGCGTGCCTGACAAGCCCGGTGTGGCCTATCAAATTTTGGGTCAGGTTGCAGAAGCCAACATCGACGTGGACATGATCATTCAGAACCAGGGTTCGGATGGCACCACCGATTTCACTTTCACCGTACACCGCAACGAATTCAACAAAACCATGGATTTGTTGAAAAACAAGATTCAAGGCAGCGTGGGTGCACGTGAAGTGGCGGGCGACACCAACGTGTGCAAGGTATCGATTGTGGGCATCGGCATGCGTTCACATGTGGGCGTGGCCAGCCTGATGTTCAAAACCTTGTCGGAAGAGGGCATCAACATTCAGATGATTTCTACATCTGAAATCAAGGTGTCGGTGTTGATCGACGACAAGTACATGGAATTGGCAGTTCGTGCCCTACACAAGGCCTTTGGTCTGGAAAAAGAAGCGGCTTGAACTGGAGTTTGGGCTGAGTTTTGAGTGATGGGAATGCGGTGCAATTTGCGTGAAAGCGATTTGCGCCAGCATTCAACATTTTGGCCGAAACCGTGTATAATTCGGCCTTCTGGAGACGTGGCCGAGTGGTCGAAGGCACTCCCCTGCTAAGGGAGCATACCCCAAAAGGGTATCGGAAGTTCGAATCTTCTCGTCTCCGCCAGAATGAAAAAGGGATCCCGCTTGGGATCCCTTTTTTTATTCCATCGCCACAAACTGCACTGCGGGGGCGCTGTTGATTTGAATCGAAGTCAATGGGGCGTGCACATCGCCATCCAGCTGCCAGGCTGTGGGCGAGTCAAATTGAAACTGCATGCTACCAATCGTGCTGCGTTCAACGCCAATACTTTGCGGCATGGCACCAAACCAGATTCGGATCAAATTTAGCACCAGTGGCAGTTTGTTCGGCACACCGGCAATCAGGCACATGTCTTGTTTGGCTTTGTTGCCACCACTGGTAGACACACGAAACCGCAACGGCAAGCACTGAATACTGAGCGCCAGGCAGGCCTGCCATGCAAACCTCTGCGGTGGTGCACTGTCGCGAGCTTGCTGCCCATTGACCGTAGAGAACAGGTTTTCTACGAAGGTACTGCGTCGAATAATTCCCCACGCTATTTTGGTCAACAGTTTTGCAGCCGCAATTGGACCACTGCCCATGCTGTAGTAAGCATGCATGAAGTTCACGGTGACACCAAACCCAAATACAAAACCATATTGTTGACTGGAGGTTTTGATGGGATACCGCGGCGAGCAGTGCAGGTGGAAGTTGGCCTGATTTTCAACCAACCACCCCAGGGCTTTGAGAGGTGACGTTTTGGGATACACATCCCACGCGATCATGTTCATGGTGCCCGCGTGCAAGGGGAAAATGGCAGGTATCGCATGGTCGCCCCACACTTTGGCTGCAGCGCCCAGTACCGCTGAAACCGTGCCGTCGCCACCAAAGGGGACAATGACCGAGGGTGGGGTGTCTTTGTAGGACAAAAGCGCCTGCTCCAGTTCTGAGGCATTTTGAGTCAATGCCACATGCCCGGCATTGCCCAAGATGCGGTGAATTTCCGCAAGACTGCCACTTGAGTTGCGTGTTTTGAGATACCCGGCTTTGGGGTTTGCAATGACAAGAATCACGATAATTGAGTTATTGAATAAAGTTATTAATTTGGCCTGTCAATTTCAATCACAACTCAATGTCGTTAAACGTGTTAAATGTTGACAGGTTCTTGATGATTCCCAGGATCGAGTCTGGGAAAGTACAGCTCCACGCAGGTTCCCTTGTTGGGACTGGAATGGATCTTGATGTACCCCTTAGATTGCTTGACGAATCCAAATACCATACTAAGTCCCAAACCGCTTCCCTTGCCAATTTCCTTGGTTGTGAAAAAAGGTTCAAATGCACGGTTCAAGATTTCTGGTGTCATTCCGTGTCCAGTGTCCTCAATTGCGATCATTACAAAATGACCAGCTGGCAAAATCTCTTTGGCGTGAGTCTGTATCGTTTCGATGTTGATGTTTGATGCGCGAATACGAAGTTGGCCCGACCCTTTTATTGCGTCTCTACTATTTATCACCAAATTGAGCAGAGCCACTTCAAGTTGCCCGGGATCAACTGCGATTGTCCATAAATCCTTGGTTTCCGGTATCTTAATCTCAATTGTCTCGGGCAAAATGCGGCGAAATAGGTTTAACGAACTCTGTACAAGTTCCCCAGCGTTAACAATCCTTGGTTGTAAGGGTTGGCGCCTTGCGAAGGACAAGAGGCGACTTGTGAGTTCTGCACCCCTTTCAGCGGCTTTACCCGTCATCTCGGCAAGTGATCGAAGCTGTGGATTATCGTGTAGCTGGTGAGCCAGTGTTTCTGAATTGCCCATGATGACGGTGAGCAGATTGTTAAAATCATGGGCTACCCCACCCGTCAGTTGACCCATGGCCTCGAGTTTTTGTGATTCTCGCAGCTTGTCTTCCAGCTCCCGAGTTTCTGTTTGGTCCAGCATGCTCCCAAGCATCCTGACAGCTTTGCCCTGCTCATTGCGTATTATGAATCCCCGGTCGTGAACATGCGCGTAACGCCCGTCTGCCTTACGAAATCTATATTCTTCAGTCCAGTTGCTCTCTCGACTTCCAATCACTTGGTGGATGCTGTCAAGTACTCGGTGAAAATCGTCCGGATGTATTCGATTACTCCACGATTCAGGCCCAGGTTCCAGTCCTTCAGTATTTAGCCCGAAGACCCTACTCACAGAGTCATTCCACCACACCATTTCATTTTCCAGGTCCCAATCCCAAATAACATCGTTGGTGGCTTTCGAAACCAGTAAGAATCTCTCTTGCATTTGCTTGGCGGCAGCTTCTTGCCGATATTCGTTCGTTATATCTTTGAAGTAAACAGCCAAGCCTTCAGTTACCGAATAGCAGCTAACATCAAACCACCCATCTAGAGGCGCATAATAGTATTTGATGCTAAATCGCCGTTTTTCATGAATGGCGTGTTGAAGAAGTCCATGGATTTCCGAGTTTGCTGCTTCGGGAAATTCCTCCCATAGATTTTTACCGATAAGCTCTTGTCGGTTGCGACGCAATAAGCGCTCTGATTTTAAATTTAGGTAAAGAAACTCAAACTGATGAGAGACGATGAAGAATGCGTCACTCATATTTTCAAGCGTTGACAAAAGTTTTTGTTCCAAGTCTGAGGTACGTTTTTTTTCGAGCAGTAATTCAGTAATGTCCTGAAGTAAGCCAACTATTTTGGGTCTGCCAAATTTATTGTGTTTCTCGCCGGTACCTTTTATCTGACTGATTGAACCATCCCGGCGCAATATCCGGTGTTGAAAGGTAAAACGATGATCTGTTGATATGGTTGGATCGTTAAAAATTCGGAGAACTTCTAGGCGATCTTCTGGGTGAATCTGATTCAGATATTCCTCTAATGTAGAGGTCTTCAGGATGGTTTCAAAACCCGGAGATTTTTCAGCTCGGCTGTCACGCCAGGTAATTTGACTCGTTTGAAGATCTATCTCCCATGAAAGCACGTTCGGCATGCTATCCGCAGAGCGAAGTAAGATTTCTTGCTCTTGCATATTTGACAAAGTCGCTCTCACTTCATGGAAACGGACCAGCACCTCTTGCAACAGGTCGTCGGTTCTGTCAGGCGCAAATTGTTCAAACGAGCGATCCTCCAATAAGGCCGTTACATCCTCAATACGATGAATGATGTAGGTGAGTTCATTTAATGAATTATTGACGGGTGAGTTAATTACGCTCCAGTAACGCTTTTCATATTTCCCGCTGGGTGTTTGTATTGCGTAGCGTTGTATTCCCATGACGTCTGTCGTCTTGAGACTTTCAACTCTTTTCAAAGAGCCAAGCAACGTTTTCGCTCCATCCGCGGTTGGATCATTGGGGTCCTCACGAAATTTAGTAAACAGACTTTGCCCAATCAATTGGGCTCTGTTAGTTTGAGTGGAGGTTAGGTAATCGTTGCTGGCCGCAACAATCTCATAACTGCCAGGTTTTAGCACCATGAATTTGCCCGGGATGGCATCAAACACTCGCTTTAGCTCATCTTCTGCTAACTTCGACTTCTCTTTGAGGCGCTGATTCTGTAGTTCAAGATTCTTTCTTTGGATGCGGATCTTGAAACTTTCCGTCACGTCAAGAATAGTGGCCAGTACATGCACTGCAGCACTGTAGATGCATGGTTGCCAGTGAAATTGGACTTTAATTCGTGTTTGATCGGATCTGATTAAAGTCCAGGTCGAGGTGAAGGGGGTGTGCGTATTGAATTGCTTGAGCGTAGTTAATAATGCCTCTCGTTCCTCGTCAGGTCTCAGGGACACAATATTCGATCCGATCAGTTTCCCGTTCTGTACACCCAGTAAGTGTTCAGCCGCGTGGTTGCACCATTTGATTTGAAGGGTTTCGAGCTCAAAAATCCACATCGCTTGAGGCAAAAAAAGAATTGCCTCAAGAGCAGAATGATCCAGATTAATGCCTCTCAGTGTCATGTTTTTTGCTGAGCCCAAGAGTCGCTAGCATTTCAATTAACCACTACTGAATATTGTCGCACAAGCAATAATCACAGTTATTTTTTTCTTGAACAATGGCCTTTACTCAATTGGGTAGGGGGCTTTTTATTCTTCTGTAAACTCATTATCCTTCAGTTAGTTAATCAATATAGCTTCGATGTCTGGTTGCCCTGAAAATTGATGATGTTCGATTAGGGCGACGGATGCTCGATGTGCCGGGGTGATAAGTGAGTTGCGTTAATTCAATCGTCGTAGTCGACGATGAACCAGCCCAGCTTGATTCGGTATCAAGAATACTGATCGAGCGTGGGTTCATTGTGAGTAGTTTCAACGAAGTGGATAAAGCACTCGAGTTTATCAACTTGAACCAGCCTGATCTGGTTCTGACCGATTTGAGGCTACCAAAGGTTGACGGTATTGAGTTCATCAAAAGAATCAAAACGTTCAACGATGACATTGAATGTATTTTAATGACAGGTTATAGCAGTGTAGACAGTGCAGTGGACGCCATGCGTCTTGGAGTTCGGGATTATCTTTTAAAGCCTTTTCGAAGTTCAGAGTTGCTGGCTATTGTGGATCGAGTGCCGTACGTAAAGCATCTTAAACAGCACAACAAGATCTTGATGCAGGATCTATCGAAATCAAATTCTCAGTTGAGGGAAATTAACATTCAGCTGGATACTTTTGCGGGTCGTGTTGCGCATGACTTGAATTCCATCATTGCCCTGATTCAATCGTATGCACGACTGCTGGATAAAAATCTTGCATCGGGGCTGGATGAACAGTCCCGCAAGTTTCTGTCTCGTATCCGCTCTACAAGTGATAGGGGCGCAAGTCTGGTTTTCGATTTATTGGCCTTCGCACGATTGGGGGAGAAGGCCCTTGAGATTCACAATGTGGATCTTGATCAGGTGGTTGAAAGGGCGCGAGTATTTGCTCAATTGGAGGCCAAACAGACTCACATCGAGTGGCGAATTAGTCCTATGCCCAGGGTGCTTGCAGATGAATCTTTAATCGAACAGGTTTTTGGTAATCTTTTATCGAACAGTGTGAAGTATTCGCGTCATGTGGACAAGTCAATCATAGAAGTGAAATCTTCGGAATGCGATACTTATTTTCACTTTTGTATTAAAGACAATGGGGCGGGATTTGATCCTGACAAAGTAGGTGATTTATTTATACCTTTCAGGCGTCTTCATGACTCCAATGTCTATGAGGGGCATGGACTTGGACTTGTGAATGTTAAAAGAATTATTGAAAAGCATGGAGGGGAAATTGTTGCAAGTTCCAGACCTGGTGCTGGTGCAGAATTTTGTTTCACTTTGCCCAAAAAGATTGATAGTCCAGATCCATATTTAGCTACGGAGTTTCTGTCTCAGAGTTTTGCAGGCAAGGAGTCTGTTGAACTCGTGAGTGGGCTGATTTCGAGTTTGGTAAAAGTTTCTCCAGAATCGATAAAAGTAGGCAGTGTCGTCAATGATTTTATTTCACAGTTTGTTCATAAATCGAACAATATGATGTTGCCATGGGTGCTTGAGCTTGATGAGTACCTACAAAAAATGGACGCGTTTCCGGAGGTCGATCAACTCAAGCTCAAGGCATTTGATGTTTCAATTCGTGGGCAAATCTCTGCGGTCACGCAGATGAGATCACTGCTCGGAAAGAAAACCCCAGATCAGTTCAAGTGATCATGGCAAAAGCTCGTCCAAGCAACTTAACCCAAAGCCAACGTTGGATGGCTGAGGCACTTCCTCACATGGTCTGGACTGCAACGCCTGATGGAGTGGTGGATTTCATTAATGAAGAGTTTGTGAGATACACGGGTTTGGAGGACTTGCATTACCCAGCAGGTGAATGGTTAATGGCAGTGCACCCGGATGATCGGGAAGTTACAGTCGAGAGGTGGATGGATTGCGTTCAGCGAGGGGTTGTCTACAAGACTGAGTTCAGAATAAAGCATCAAGCAAGTGGTCATTATCGGTGGCATTTTGTATCTGCAAAGCCCTCTAGGGGTGCCGCCGGGCGAATTTTGAGATGGTTCGGTAGTACGGTGGATATTCATTCGAGCAAAGTTTCGGATTTCGTGATCCAAGAGTCTCAAGCAAGATTGAAGCGACACCATGATCTTCAATCTTTAGAGAACAAGGTGTTGGACTCCATTAGTGCGGGTGAGTCATTGGAGTCCATCCACGAATTAATTATCTCCACCGTTCAATATTTGCTTCCTCAAGCCACCTGCCACATCAAGGTTTTTTCTGATTCCAAGCCAGTGGTTCTTGATGAATTTGCTCAACCGTCCTCACTATGTCAATGTTTCCCTGTCTCGGATTCTTCCGGAAACCTCCTTGCTAATTTTGTGATTTCTTACCAGAAAGATGCGGCTCCCTCTGCTGATGATCTTTCTTTGATTGAAAGAATATCTCAATTCCTCCGAGTGGCAATTGAGCGTACGAATCAACATTTGCAATTGAAGCGCAATGAAGAACGTTTCCGTTTGGTTGCCCTGGTCACAAGTGATGTTGTGTGGGAATGTGATTTAAGCACAGATGAGTTGTTCTATTCCGATGGCTTGAAACTTCTTTTTGGTCATGATCCCAGCAGGGATCCAGCCTTGAAAAAAGCCTCTACTGCCAGCAAGTACATTCATCCTGAAGATTTGAGTCACGTTGTTGGCACGATGCAGAGTGTTATTCATTCAAGTCAGGAAAGTTGGCAGCTTAAGTATAGGTATCGCCGGGCTGACGGCAGCTATGCGCAAGTGGTGAATCATGCCTATGTCGTCCGCGATACTGATGGTCGCCCGCTGAAGCTCATTGGTAGCGTTAAAGATATCTCGGATCAAGTGAGTTTGCAGGAGCAGTTGAGAGCGTCGCAGCGCCTTGAGGCTGTGGGGCAGATGACCGGAGGTTTGGCTCACGACTTTAACAATTTGCTGACCGTGATATTGGGTAATGCGGAAAGGTTGGCTGACGCTATTTCAGAGGAGGATCCCCGGCAAATTTACGTTCACACAATTGTCAAAGCCTCTTTGCATGGCGCCGAATTAACCAATAGCCTGTTAGCATTCGCACGTAAACAACCTTTGAAGCCACAATCAGTCAATATTCTCGATTTGCTCTCGGGAATGAGAAGCCTGCTTTTGAGCACCCTTGGGGAGCAGATCGATCTCTTGATACGGGGAGGCGGTGAATTGTCGGTGGCGCAGGTTGATCCGATTCAATTCAAAAGCGCGATCATTAACTTGTGTCTTAATGCAAGAGATTCAATGCCGCAAGGCGGACATCTGGAAATCGATATCAACAGTGTTTCCGTGCAGGCACGGCTGGATCACCTGAGTGAGGGGCCTGCACCAGGCGAGTATGTTCGGATATCTATCAGAGACCATGGCGAAGGAATTGCCCCAGAAATAATTGATCGTGTATTTGAGCCCTTTTTCACCACGAAAGAGGTGGGGAAGGGCAGTGGACTAGGGTTAAGCATGGTTTACGGATTCATCAAACAATCTCGTGGATACATTCAAATTGAATCAACACATGGTCAGGGTACTTGTGTAAGTATTTACCTACCTCAAGCTGTTGTTAAAGAGGCAATAGATATGCAAGGCGGTAACTTAACAGTCAATAGTGGCCATGGGGAGCATATTCTGCTCGTGGAAGATGATGAGATGGTGCGAGAGCATGTGGAGTCTTTGTTAATTAGTCTTGGATACCGAGTAACTGCACTGAACAATGCCGCTGAATGTTTGAAGGTAATTGATCAATTAAAGAATGTCGATTTGTTGTTCTCGGATATCGTGATGCCAGGAGGAGTCTCGGGAACTCAATTGGCCTCAATCATCAGGAATAAGTTTCCAGATTTGCCGATTTTGTTAACTTCTGGATATGCGGAGGACGTTTTCTCGGAGCTGGCTTTGGACGACGGGCGCATGTGTTTGCTTAAAAAGCCCTATCGGAGAAGTGACCTTGCCACCATGTTGCAGAAGGTGTTGCACAAGTAGTTACAGTGGCACTGGCTAGGATCTCTCTGCCAAGGCGCTAGGCTTCATGATGTAGATTTTCATATCTTGCCCTATTACAGTTTCTCCGTCTCTAAATTTGGCGACCATTCTTCCGTTGACCACTTGACCTTTGGTTGCCCACAAATACCCGTCCGGTCCAACGAAATCCCGGGTTAACATTGCTCCGATTTTAAGTTTCTTTGCCGAAACAATCTGCTCGTGATCCATAGGTGTACTGCCGAACTCCTGTAGGGCTTTAGGAAGAGCACCAATCACCTCAGGGTCGTAGCGACGACCTGATGCGTTGGTCACAAACCTGGCCGCATCTTTCGCCAAAAGTTTTTGATCGGCAAGCCAACCTTGTTGAAGTTCATCATAGTCTTCAGCAACAGCAAGAATACGAGAGCCTATCGGAATATTCGCACCAATCAGGCCATCAGGGAATCCTTGACCATCGTATCGCTCATGATGATGTCTAATGATTGTGCTAACCTCGCTCATCTCCGGAAGATTCAGGAACACAGTTTGGGCGCGGATTGGATGTTTCAATAAACTGGATTGAGCGTCCCCGTCTAGACTTGAGAATGGAGTAAATAATGTTCTATCCGGAAGACCTATTTTCCCGATGTCATGCAACAGGCCGGCGATGTAAATCTGTTGAGTTTCACCTTCGTCCAATCCCAGTTGTTGGGCAAGAATTCTTGAAAAATCAGCAACCCTGCGCGAGTGCGCGGCAAGGGCAGGTGACCTTAACTCAAGAAAATTACAGAACACCCGAATTGCACTCAGGTATTGAAGACGAATGTCCTTGCGTGACTGATCCAGTAGCGAATTGACTTGTTTTATTTCTTCCAATCTGTCGTTTACTTTTTTCTCAAGTCCATGCTGAAAATTTTCTAGTTCATAGACTTTTTCAGCGAGAGCTTGAGTCATTTGCTCCGTCTCAAGCCGTGCCTGATTCAAATCAATGAGTTCTGCCACGGCCTGTCTGATTTCTTGATCATTGCAAGGTTTGATCAGAAATCTGTCAACCTGTCCAAGATTGATGGCATCGATCGAGCTCTCGGTATCAGCATGCCCAGTGAGAATGATTTTTCCGGTGCTGGGCAGAAACTCTGCTGCTGCCTGAAGTACATCGATTCCATTCAACTCCGGCATACGCAGATCACAAATAACTACGGATGGTTTTTCTTTTCGTGCAATACTTAGCGCTTCTCTTGAGTTTGTCGTGAAAAGAATGTCATACGGTTCTAGACTGAAAATTTTTCGCAGAGAATTAATGACGTTCGAATCGTCGTCGACAAAAAGTATTTTGTGTTTCGAGCGACGATTGGGATTTATTGCTCCCGTGAAGCCGTGTATTACGGGGCTAACCTCATTATCAATTGCGTTTTCCAGGGTCATTTGGGAATTCCAGTCTTTCTTTAACGGGCTGTAGGTCGTCCAGATCGCTTGAGTCTGTAGATATAAATCTTTTGCGGTTTTCCTGTAAGCCCTTCGTATTCTCTAATTTGTTCAATGAAATGCTTGCTGACCAGTTTTTCTTTGGATAGCCAGAGATACCCATCGGGGCCAATGAAATCTCTTGATAGGGTTTGACCAACCAGAAGGTCTGTTCCACTTAGGAGGCGCTCTTCGAGCCTTGGTGCAGCTCTTAATTTTTCAATTGCGGGTTGCAATGCAGCCAGTACATGCGGGTCATATCGAGTTTCTGACGATTTAAAAATAAAAGATAGCGCTTCTTCCTCAGTCAGCTTCTTGGCGGCCAACCACCCTTGTTGAAGCTCATCAAAGTCTTCAGCTACCGCGAGAACACGTGATCCGATTGGAATTACATTATTCAGAATCCCATCGGGGTAGCCATCTCCATCAAATCGTTCATGATGATGTCTAATCATGGTCGCAATAGAGTCCATGTCTGGCAAGCCCAGAAATAAATTTTGCCCGTGCTGACTGTGACTCATCAATTCAATTCGACGTTCTTTGCTTAAACTGCTGGCCGATGCAAATAGGGTTTCATCGGAGAGGCCAATTTTCCCAACATCGTGAAGTAGGCCCGCGATGTATATTTCGTTGACCTGATTTGAATCGCATTCAAGCTCTATTGCGATTAACCGAGCCAATTCCGCAACGCGTTTGCTGTGGGCTCCAAGTTGAGGAGAACGAAGCTCAGTTAGCCCCGAGAAGACTTTGATCGCGCTGAAGTATTGCGCTTTTCTCTCGCGTCTGGAAAGGTCCAGAAATAGTCTGGCCTGTTCGTATTCCCGGATTCTTTCACTAATGCAGTGCTCCAGCGAGTTATTTAGCAACTCAAGTTCGGAGGCGCGATTATTCAGCTCTCTGGCGGTCTTGACTCGCTCTAATTTAACTCGGGATATTCCGACAAGTTCAGCAATTGTGAGTTGGAGTATTTCAGGATCCAATGGTTTGCAAAGGAATCGGGTTACATGTCCCCTATTTATCGAAGCCACTACAGAGTCGACATCGCTGAAGCCGGTCAACATGACTTTTGATGTGTCTGGGGTGACTTGATGAATCGCTTCGCACACTTCGATGCCTGACAATTCAGGCATTTTAAAGTCACAAATAACGACCCCCGGTTTATGTCGCTTGGCCAGCGATACTCCTTCTCTTGCGTCAAGTGTTGTAAGAACGGTGAGGTTTTGTTTACGTAGCTCTTTGCGCAAGGCCAGCAGTACATCCGGATCGTCATCAATCAGGAGAACGAGGTCGGGGCATAAATCACTATTGTCGTAAGTAACCTCATCGTCTTGATGTTCAAATGAGGTTGTTATAGGTGTGATCACCGTGCTAGATTCCTGCGCTGGAGATTTATCAGTAAGACTGGCAGAGATCATCGAATATGCCCTCAACTTGAACTGTATGAGAGTGATGTTAAGTCGTCATTTGTGGTTTTCGCTTGGGGCTCGCTCAGCATTCTTCAGGTGTATGAAGAAATTACAAGAATCCCTGCACTGTTTTGAATATTATCTCCCTTCCCAGTTGTTTGATGTGTTGAATAGACTGTTAAAAACGGTCAATTTCACTGCTTCAGCTTCCCGAGCGATAGCTAAAGCAGGTTGAAATAAGGATGATCAAATGGTTTGTGCTGGCCCAAAAAACTCATAATGCTGTCGCTCGGCAGGCACGCCCAGCTTGCCCAGCATATTCTTCACCGCACTCATAAAGCCCACAGGGCCTAAAAAGTAAACCTGTGCATTGTTGGGCAGGTGCTTTTGAATGGTCTGGGGTTTAATCAGGCCATTCTGATTCTCGTAAATGTACTCTGTGGTGATATTGCCGTGCTGGGTACGCAATTGCTCGGTCAACTGTTTGAACGAGTGTTGTGCTTCATTCTTGCAGGCATGGATGAATCGCACCTCGCGTTGGCCCGCGGCTGTTTTCAGCATCGCGATAGCAGGGGTCAGTCCAACACCCGCAGTGATCAATACCAAGGGGTCTTTGCTGTCATCGAGGACAAACTCACCGCACGGCGGGCTAAGTTGCACCATGTCGCCCACGGCCAGGTGCTTGTGCAGATGGTTGGAGGCCACGCCGCCTTCTTCACGCTTGACCGAGATTCGATAGTGTTGGCCGTTGGGTGCGTCAGACAGAGAATAGTTGCGCATGACCGTGGTGCCATTCACGTTCAGGTGTAGGGTGATGTATTGCCCCGGCTTGAAAGCCATGATCTCTTTGCCATCCAAAGGTTTCAGATAGAAAGAAGTGACCAGTTCGCTTTCTTGCTCTTTTTTGGCAATTGTGAAAGCACGTTGCCCCTCCCACCCCCCAGTGGACATGGCTTGTTTGGCATACAGATTGGCTTCGGCGTTGATCAGAATATCGGCGAGCTGACCATAGGCCGCAGCCCAGGCGTCGATAATTTCAGGTGTGGCCGCGGCGCCCAATACTTCCTTCATTGCTTGCAGCAGGCATTCGCCCACAATCGGGTAGTGTTCGGCCTTCACTCCTAAGGCAACGTGCTTGTTGACGATGAGGGTCACCGCGTTCATCAACACCGCAGGGTTGTCGATGTGTTTGGCGTAAGCCAGCACGGCATTGGCCAATGCGCGGGGTTGCGTGCCCTTTTGCTGGTGTGCTGGGTTAAAAAATGTGGCAGTAAGAGGATATTTACTGAACATCAGTTGGTAGAAGTGGGTGGTTAATGCCTCGCCACCTTGTTCAAGTGCGGGAATGGTGGCCTTGATCCATTGTTTCTGTTCGGTGCTGACTGACATGGTGTTTTCCTTTCTACTTGATTGTAAACTGACTCATGATTCTCAGTGACAAACACTATCAAGATGTGTGCCAGCTTTCTTTATTTCACTAAGATGTTGAAATAAATAGAAATAGTGACAATGACACTTTGTTAAACAACTAAAATAGTTGTTGTAATGACAAACTAGGATTAATGTCATTAAAACAATAATTGTTAAAACGACATTCAGGTGATCAAGCAATGGAAATGTCTAGTTTTGTGTTGGCAGTGATTGAAGACCTTGGCGCCGATCTGGATCCTTCAACTCGCTATATGCGCTATGTCAATTCATTGGCTGCAGCTTTGCCTGGTAATGCTTGCGCTTTGCTGAAAAAGGAAGGGTCAGCCTTAAGACCGCTGGCCGTGCGAGGTTTGAGTGCAGATAGCCTCGGGCGCCGCTTTGAACTCAATGAGCATCCTCGTTTGAATGCGATTGTGACCTACCGGGGGGTGACTCATTTCCCGAACAAATCCACTTTGCCGGATCCCTATGATGGATTGCTGGAAGGCGTGCATGCCGGGGATTTGAATGTGCATGACTGTATGGGTTGCGCCCTGCACGTGAATGGCAAATTGTGGGGTGCAATTACTCTGGATTCCCTCAAAGCTGGTGTTTTTGATGTGAAAGTTGAACGCGCCATGGCCATGTTTGCACGCTTGGGTGAGGCGGTTGTGCATGTGGCTGAGCTGACTGAAAAAAGCGATCGACACTCCAATTCCCTGGTACTTGGGCTGGGTGAGGACAACGGTTTGAACGCACTGGAAGGTGTCCAGCTGTCTCGCCGCGAAATGATCGGTGACAGCATGCCCATTCGCACACTGAAACATGAAATTTTGACGGTGGCCAATAGTCAACTGGCGGTTCTGATTCACGGAGAAACTGGTGTGGGCAAAGAATTGGTGGCCCAAGCTTTGCACGCCATGTCCAGCCGGGCCAGTTTACCCTTGGTGGTGATTAATTGTGCAGCACTGCCAGATCAATTGATTGAAAGCGAATTGTTTGGCCACGTTAAAGGCGCATTTTCTGGTGCAGAGCGTGATCGCCAGGGCAAATTCGAATTGGCTGACGGTGGCACTTTGTTTCTGGACGAAGTGGGGGAACTGAGCGCATCTGCGCAGGCCAAGTTATTGCGGGTTTTACAAAGTGGTCAAGTGCAACGTGTGGGCAGTGACAAGGAGCATCGTGTGGATGTACGTATTGTGGCTGCCAGCAATCGCGATTTGTCGGCTGAAGTGAAAGCAGGGCGCTTCAGGGCCGACTTGTATCACCGTTTGTGTGCCTATCCATTGCACATTCCACCTTTGCGCGATCGAGGCGATGATGTGGTGTTGCTGGCGGGTTATTTCTTGGAGCAGAACCGCAGCCGGTTGGGGCTTCGCAATCTACGTTTGGGGCGAGGCTGTGAGGCTGCATTAAAACGCTACAGTTGGCCAGGCAATGTTCGGGAGCTGGAACACACATTGGGGCGTGCCGCATTGAAAGCGCGCCGGGATGAGCCTGGCCCCATGGTGACTGTAGAACTCGAACACCTGGATCTGGTTAATGAGGTTGAACATATCCATTCTTTGACTGTTCGAGAGATCGGGTCAGTTCAAGACGCGCCAACTGCCACGTTACATACACCAGGCATGGCTTACCGCGACGCAGTCGACTCTTTTTCAAGAAACCTGTTGCAGCAGGTGCTGAAGCAGACCGGCGGTAATCGAGCCGCCGCTGCAAGACAGCTGGGGCTCGATTCTGGCAACTTTCACCGCATGCTCAAGCGACTTGGCCTTTAAACAGATACCCGAGCAGGCTCGCCAGTGGTGTTCTCCCGCAGGTATTGCAGTGCCTCATTGACCTGGTCGATCAAAACCAGTACCAAATGATCCGGGCCTGTTTCATCGAGGGCCATTTGAATGGCCTTGAATTCACCACGTACTTCGACCACGGTTGGCTTTTTGTCGCTGTCTGCGTTGGCAATGCCTTGTTGCAGCAAAGCTAATGTTTCACCATCGGGGCGACCGCGCTGGCATGCGTCTTCATACAATACGATATGATCAAAAAAGCCACCCACCAAGCGACCTTGTTCGATGATGTCTTGATCACGACGGTCGCCCGCAGCGCTGATCACCACTGTACGTCTAACCGCCGGGATGTTTTTAAGCGTGTTGACCAGTGTCGACACTGCATCGGGGTTGTGGCCGTAGTCGGCAATCACAGAGCCCCCTTTGTGCTTGAAAAAGTTAAATCGACCGGGCACCGTGTCGGGAGTAGACTGAAAGCTCCCCAGCGCGGCACGAATGGTGTTGAATGGCACGTTCAGGCCCAGCGCGGCGGCCACTGCACACATCACGTTTTGCACTTGAAAGGTAAACAAGCCATTGTTGGTTAGAGGTACATCCATCAGGTCAATGGTTTTCTCGATTTCATCGTAGCTGATGTTGATGACGCGACCGTCGTGAATAATCACTGGGCGACCTTTGGCCTTGTGTGCAGCAACGATCGGGTTGTCGGGGTTGCTGGTGAAGAACAGGACTCGGCCCGGCGTCAGTTTGGCCATATTCGCGGCGTGTTTGTCGTCGGCATTCAGCACCGCCAAACCGTTGGGGGCTACATTCTGAACCAGTACGCTTTTCAGCAGCGCCAGGTCTTCAACGCTGTCGATGAAATTCAGACCCAGGTGATCACCCTCACCGATGTTGGTTACGATGCCCACATCGCACATGTCAAATCCCAAACCCTCACGCAGCATGCCGCCACGTGCGCATTCAAGCACCGCAGCGTCAGCTTCGGGATGTACCAGCACCTTGTGTGCACTTTTCGGTCCGCTGCAATCGCCTGTGTCGATCAGGTGGCCGTTGACGACCACACCTTCGGTACCGGTAAAGCCCACCCGCAAGTTGTGGTAGCGCAGAATCTGTTCAATCAGGCGAACAGTGGTGGTCTTTCCGTTGGTGCCGGTGACCGCTACCACTGGAATGCGACCATTCTCATCTTTTTTGAACATCAGGTCGATTACGGCTGCGCCCACATCGCGCCCCTTGCCAATCGATGGCTCCAGGTGCATGCGCAGTCCAGGCGCAGCATTCAATTCAACAATTCCGCCACCTTGGGCCTCAAGTGACTCATCCACCCGCTCGCACACCACATCCACGCCGCACACCTCGATGCCAATTTGCTGTGCGGCCTGAATCACCATTTCTGCCATGGCGGGGTGAACGTTGTCTGTGACATCGGTGGCGCTGCCGCCGGTACTCAGGTTTGCGTTGTTGCGAAGTACAACCCGCACGCCTTGCTCAGGCACCGATTCAGCTGTAAAGCCCTGTTTCTTGATTCGGGCAATTGCAATTTCATCGAGGCGAAGTTTGCTCAATGCACTGCCATGGCCTTCGCCACGCAAAGGGTTGCGGTTTTCAATTTCGACCAACTGGGCAATGGTGTGCACGCCGTCGCCAACCACAGAGGGAGGTTCGCGGCGTGCGGCTGCGACCAGTTTGTCACCCACCACCAGAAAGCGATAATCGTGGCCGGGAATGAACTCCTCGACGATGGGCACGCCACTGCCGTATTTTTTTGCAGCGTCAAAAGCGACCCGAAGGTGATCTTCATCCACGATATTGACGGTGACCCCTTTGCCCTGATTGCCGTCGCTGGGTTTAATCACCACTCCTTTGCCAGTACTGGCAGTCAATTCACGGAAGGCTTGCAGTGCTTCTTCAAAAGTTTTGACCAGCTTGCCTTTGGGGGTTGGAATACCGGCCGCCGAGAGAATGGATTTCGTCAGGTCCTTGTCTTGAGCTATCTCTTCGGAAATGGCGCAGGTTGTGTCGGTTTCTGCAGCCTGAATTCGGCGCGCTTTCGAGCCCCATCCCAACTGAACAAGGCTACCCTGGGTCAGGCGGCGAATGGGGATTCCTCGACGTAGGGCTGCGTTCACGATAGAGCCTGTACTTGGCCCCAGCTTGCAGTCGTCAAAAATTTCTTTCAGACGTTCAATTGCAGCGCTGGCGTCAAAGTCCTGTCCAACCAAAGCTGCCAGAATAAGTTGGTGTGCCTCATCGAAGGCAGCACGGGCTAAATCTTCTTCCTCGTATTGCACCACCACCCGAAAGTAGCCAGTGGTGATGTTGTCTGCTACGTGTGCAAATGTGACTTGCGAACCAGCTTCAACCTGAAAGCGCAGGGCGGCACGGCTCAAAATATGCGCCAAAGCGATGTTGCTTTGCTCGAACCCGGTGGCCCGCAGCGAACCAATGCCGGGCAGGGCACTGCGAACCCTCATTTCAATGTTTGCAAAGCGGTCGTACAGCCGCTCATTTTCCTCGCAAAACACCAAGGCTTCCATGCTGGTGTTTTTGCTCCACAAATTGGGGCCGCGCAAGGCGCGAATACGTTCAATTTTCATAACTCATTCACCTGTTCGTCGCATGGACTGTTTTATTTTAGTATCGCTGGCGCAAATCAGCGCGCAGCAGGTGGTGGGGTACATCCATTGCCCATCCGGCTGCGGCCAGGGCCAGGGTCTTGATCAAATTGACTGGTGGTTGTTTCAGTGGAATGGGTGTGCGCAACTCCGCCTCGGCGCGATTGCCCAGAAAATGAATGCTTTCGCCTTGATAAATCACGGCCATGCCGCCGTTTTTGACATGCTCGTCGACCACCGGGTTGTTGTCGGCACCACTGATCCAGATCACTTTGCCATCGCAGAGGTCTTTCATGGGCAACAAGCTGACCTCGTCGGCGTTGATTACCGCGTGCCCGCCGCCAAGTACCAGATCAATCACGGTGCGCATGACATTGAAATGTTGTTCCTTGGTCAGGATGTCCCATTCGTCCAGGCCGTCCATGGAACCCAGACTGGTAATCACGGCGAGGCTTGAACGGTCAAACGGCAATCCTTCAGACAGAATGGTGCTTGCCTTTACCTGCATGACCATGGTGTCCAGATTTTTGTTGATCAGGCAGTTGCGACCCGATTGCCAATTGGCCGAGGGGGCTTTATTGATGGTTCTACCATTCATGAACAAACCTTGCTCGCAGGCCAAACCGACACGATGTCCCTGGTCTTCCAGTATTTCCGTCAACTCGGGGCCAAAGCCATCAATCTCGTCGCCCCCGGAATACGACACAGTCGGGATGCGCCCATTTGCATCGCCGGGAAACAGGGACTCAATGATGGGTTTGCCGACATTGCGGGGCTGTCCTTTCGCTGGTTTGATGTGCATGATCAGACCGGGCCCTGCATTAACCTCAACCACAGCCAGCGATTGCCCCTTGGGCGATTGGTCAATGTGCTCGCACACCAGGTCGATGCCAGCCACATCAAGGCCCACTACACGGGCAGCCATACAGCACAGGCGCGCAATTTCTGGGTGAATCAAATCAGTGACGTCTTCGGATGCGTTGCTGTTTCGCTCAATCAGCACCTTCAGGCCTTGCTCGATCACCGAAGTAGCGCTATAGCCTTGGCGTTGTACTTCCAGAAACACAGCCGGGTTTTTCTCCACATTCACTGGGCGCAACGGAAAGATTTCAGACTCACCACGGCGCGGGTCGGTGTTGATTTGTTGATTACACAGTTCCTGCAAGGTCGATTTTCCATCGCCCACCACATAAACCAATTCACCACGCGACACGGCAGCCACCTGATAATTCACCACCAGAACCCGGTGTTCTGTGCCACGAATAAACTTTTCAACAATCACGCCTGTGTAACTTTCTTTGTCCGCAAGTGGCCATGCGGTTTTTACATCTTCTTCTTTGGTCAGCTCAAGTGATACACCGCGTCCCCAATTGCCATCGACAGGTTTTACAACCACAGGCAGGCCAATATCCTGTGCAATTTCCCAGGCATGCTCCGGGCTCTTGGCCATTTCCCCTTCTGGAACGGGTACGCCGCATTGCGCCAGCAGTTCCTTGCAAAGGTCTTTGTCGGCAGCGATGCCTTCTGCGATGGCTGAGGTCTTGGATGTTTCGGCAGTCCAGATGCGCTGTTGCTTGTTGCCGTGGCCCAGTTGAACCAGATTGCCGTCGTTCAGGCGAACAATCGGAATACGTCGCTCATACGCAGCATCCAGAATATGTTGGGTGCTGGGCCCCAGGCCATGCATGTCACAGTGATGCTTGATCACCTTCAGCTCGGCCTGCAAGTCGTACTCCGTGCCTTCGATGGCGGCGTGCAGCAAACGCACACCTGCCTCCAGACAAGCCATGCCCACCACTGGGTCAGGGGTGCGAAACACCATTTTGTACACGCCTTCCTTGCTGGTCATTCGTGCTTTGCCGAATCCCACCTCAAGTCCCGCTTGCGTGTGTAGCTCAATCACGATGTGTTCGAGCATGTGGGCCGCGTAGGTGCCTTCGCGCACCCTCAGGAGAAATCCACCTGGCTCGCCGATGCCACAACGGTGGTCAACCAAACCGGGGAGTAAAGCCGTTAATCGCTCGTAAAATCCCGGCAACAGGTTGGAAGGGAATTGTTCCAGTTCTTGAATATCCACCAACGCTTCAATGCAACTTCGATAGGTCCAGATATTCGGACCGTCAAGCCACATGGTTCGGAGTATTACAAGGCGTTTTTGCGTCATAAGCTGTGTGTCGGCAGGTTTGTTTTCGAGGATTGGATTTTCGAACAATGTTAACTCCGTGTCGCTGGAAATAGTGGTGTAACATCAGCGAATTCGCGAACTGAGGGGGTAATCTCATTGAAAATCGTTGGATTTTCACCGTCTGAAAACGAAGTACAACGCCTTTCAGAGGTTTGGGCCGCAAATTCACCAACCCAGGCGGTGTTTGTGGCTGACATGAATACTCGGCGTGAGTTTTCTCGCAGCCTTGTAGCCTTTAACGCCCATGAATTAATTGTGGTAGACAAGGAATTGCAGGTGCCTGTTTTCAAGGCGCCTTTCTCAAGTATTGAGAAAATTTCCATGTCCGATCATTCGGGCCTTTCTACGGTATTGATTCAAGTCGATTCCGGGCAGGTATTTCGCTTCTATGCGAGCTTCAGTTTGCATCGCGCGCTTGAAGAGTTCGTCGACTTGCTGGAAACCGCTGTGCGTGAATTCGAGCAGGGCACGGCACACACTGCCCAAATTCAACACCCTGTACCGCGCTTGCTGGCCGATGAAGATTTGGACGATGCCGGGTTTGAAGAACCTGTCTCTTCCCGCGCACTGTTACGCCTGTGGCGTTTCGCTCACCCCTATCGCTGGCGCCTGTTTGCCGGGCTGATTTTGACGTTGCTGTCGACAGCCGCAACACTGGTGGCGCCTTATCTGTCGATGCCGCTGATGGATGAAGTGCTGATCCCTTTTCAAAATGGTCAGCCGATGAATACCGAGCTGGCAACTTTCTACCTGGGTGGTCTGTTAATTTCCGCCGTGGTGGCTGCGGGGTTGAGCTGGGCAAGAACCTACCTGCTTGCTTTGGTTTCCGAGCGCATTGGTTCCGATTTGCGTACCACCACATTCAATCATTTGATGAGCTTGTCGCTGGATTATTTCAGCGCGAAACGCACGGGCGATTTGATCGCACGGGTCAGCGCGGAAACGGATCGAATCAATTTGTTCCTTTCACTGCATGCGCTCGATTTCATCACCGACGTGATCATGATCGTAATGACAGCGATCATCCTGATGAACATTGACTTCGAACTGGCGTTATTGACTTTGCTGCCCTTACCTATCATTGCCTGGATGATTCACCTGGTTCGCGAAAAGCTGCGTACAGGTTTCGAGAAGGTGGATCGTGTGTGGGGTGAGGTTACCAATATTCTGACCGATACCATTCCCGGTATTCGTGTCGTGAAGGCCTTTGCGCAAGAGCGCCGTGAGTCGAATCGTTTCCTGAAAGCCAATACCCGCAACCTCGAGGTGAATGACCGCATCAACAAAACCTGGTCGCTGTTTGCGCCCACGGTCAGCCTCTTGACCGAACTCGGTATTTTAGTGATCTGGGCCTCAGGCATCTGGATGATCATGAACAATGACATTACTGTCGGCGTGTTGACCGCCTTCCTGGCTTATATCGGTCGTTTCTACACGCGGCTTGATTCCATGAGCCGGATCGTGTCTGTCACTCAAAAAGCCGCTGCGGGTTCGAAACGGATTTTCGATATTCTCGATTACAAGTCGTCAGTGCCAGAAGCCGAGAACCCTGTGCACATTGATCAGCTCAAAGGCGAACTTGAATTGCGCAATGTGTCTTTCCGGTACGGAAGCCGGCAGGTGCTTGATGGTGTGAACTTGAAAGTGAAGCAGGGTGAAATGGTCGGCTTGGTGGGCCACAGTGGTTCTGGCAAGTCGACGTTGGTGAATTTGTTGTGCCGTTTTTACGATGTCAGCGATGGTGAAGTGCTGGCCGATGGGATTGACATCCGGCAGATTGAAATGGCGAGTTATCGCAGAAACATTGGTCTGGTGTTACAAGAACCGTATTTGTTCTTTGGCACGATTGCCGAGAACATTGCCTATGGGCGGCCCGACGCCACCCGAGAGGAAATCATCGCAGCGGCCCGGCTTGCGCATGCCCACGAGTTCATTCTTCGTCTGCAGCATGGATACGACTCTCTGGTGGGCGAGCGTGGGCAAAGTTTGTCCGGGGGCGAGCGGCAGCGAATTTCTATCGCGCGGGCCTTGTTGATCGACCCTAAAATTCTCATTCTCGACGAGGCGACCAGCTCGGTTGACTCTCAAACGGAAAAAGAAATTCAAAAGGCTTTGGACAACCTGGTGCAGGGACGAACTACCATTGCAATTGCTCACCGGCTTTCCACCTTGCGCAAGGCTGACCGAATTGTGGTGATGGACCGAGGCAAGGTTGTGGAAGAGGGACCACATGATGAACTGTTGGCAGCCAAGTCCCATTTCTGGCATTT
>NZ_LUJK01000032.1 GCF_001601825.1 Limnobacter sp. CACIAM 66H1
TTTCCTGAGGCCGAGTTGAATGCCACCGGTACGCCGTTCAAGGGTACCACTTCGAATGGGGAAGTGGTGGGTTGGGTGGACACGCACATTCACATCGGGGGCAGCGAGGCCTTGGGGGGCAAGCTTGCGCATGGCCGCCCCTTTCACCCTTTTGGCATTACCAAGGCCTTGAACAGTTGTGAAGCTGACCATGGCCCGCAGGGCACCTTGGGTGTGTTGGACAACCTGTTGGCCACCGGTAACCCTGTTGACCAACATGCCACGGATGGTTGGCCCACTTTCAGTTATTGGCCCAACCCCAGGTCTCAAACCCATCACCAAACTTATTACATGTGGATGAAGCGCGCATGGATGGGTGGGCAACGCATTATGGTGAATCACTTTGTGGCCAATGAGGTGATTTGCCAGGTGTGGCCTTTGAAGGAACATGATTGCGATGAAATGGAAAGCGTGAAATTGCAAAGGCAATTGCTGCTGGATCTGGAGGAATATGTTGACGCCCAGGAAGGTGGTCCCGGAAAGGGATGGTTCAGGATTGTTTACGACAGCGCCACGGCGCGTGACGTGATCGCTGACGGCAAGCTTGCTGTGGTGATGGGTATCGAAAACGAAAAACTGTTCAACTGCGGCGAATTCATGGGCATGCCCGAGTGCACAGAGCAGCAAATTCTGGAGCGATTGGATGAGTTTTATGCGTTGGGTATTCGCAGCGTATTTCCTCTTCATATATTCGACAACGCGTTTGGAGGCACTGAAATTAGTCGCTTCACCAAGGATGCTGCGTTGATGCAGGTCTTCAATGCCGGCAATATTTGGGAAACTGGTCACCCATTTGCAAGCACGACCTGTGAAGACATCGACAGTGCTGAACCGGCGACAGTGGACAGCAAGGACTATGGTCTGTTTGAATTGGCTTTACTGCAATTGACCAATACCCCGCCCACTCCCGAAGATGTGCCGGGACGGGAGTGCCAGCGCAATGCCCGTGGCTTGACGAAACTGGGTGATTTTTTAATCGATGCCTTGGCCAAGAAAGGCGTGATTGTTGAGACAGACCACATGGGCGCTCTGTCGCGCAAACGGGTATTGGCGATGATGAAGGAACGTGGCCTGCCGGTGGTGTCCGGACACTCCGGCACCATCAGCGCCGCACGTGATAGCCAGCGCATCGTCGATTCGGGCGGACTTATTTCCAATTTGCCTGACAAACCTTCTCCCACTGCCGTGGACTATATTCAAAAATTGAGTGCTTTGTACCCGGCTGGCAAAGCACCTGCGAGCGGATTTGGTTCAGACATCAACGGCATTCACCAGCAGGCAGATCCCCGCGCTGACGCGGCTGAAAAGCCCTTGGTGTATCCCTTCAAATCACCGATGGGTGACGTGGTGTTTGAGCGCCAGAGAACCGGTGAGCGCGTGTATGACCTGAACACCGATGGTGTGGCTCACTACGGCTTGTACCCGGATTACATCGCGGACATGATGATGCAACCCGGCGGTAAGCCGGCTGTGGCCACTTTGTTCCGGTCGGCTGAGGCTTACTTGCAGTTGTGGGAAAAGGTAGAAAAATTCAGCCGTAGCCGTGACTAGTTTGGACTATGCTGCAACGGTGTAACCTTTGATCGTTGCTGGCGAACTCTGTTCTGAGCCGCAAGCCAAAACTTCGGTTTCACGAATCCAAACTTTAAAACTTCGCAGGTTTGCGCCAATGAATTCTCGACTTCAACACATGCCCGCCCAAAGCGAGCACTTTCTTCGCACACCCTGTTTGGCAGGTAGCGACATTGAATCCAAGCGCGGCGAGTTGCTGCAATACTTTCATGCGAGTTTTGATCGCTACGAGTCGCTTTTTGAATTGTTGAGCTGTGATGAGGCTTATTACAAAAAGCCGATCAGCTTGCGCCACCCACTGATTTTTTACTTTGGCCACACGGCCACTTTTTTTATTAATAAATTTTTGTTGGTGGGGCTGATCGATCAACGAATTGATCCGCGCCTGGAATCCATGTTCGCAGTGGGTGTGGATGAAATGAGTTGGGATGATCTGGACGATGCCCGCTATGATTGGCCCACTGTTGAAGAGGTGAGGGCCTACCGCAACAAAGCTCGGGAGGTGATTGACCAGGTGATTCGCCACACGCCGTTTACCCTGCCGATCGGCTGGAATGATCCGTTTTGGGCGGTGGTGATGGGGATTGAGCATGAACATATTCACTTGGAAACCTCTTCGGTGCTGATGCGGCAACACGCCTTGCACTATGTGAAGCCACACCCTGCCTGGCAGCCATGTCAGAAAACCGGCGATGCACCGAGAAATGAACTGGTTGGTATACCCGCAGGCCGCGTGGTGTTGGGACGTACGTTGAATGAGCCGATTTACGGCTGGGACAATGAGTATGGTCGTCACCAAGCCGATGTGCCAGCGTTTCAAACTACTCAATATTTGGTCAGCAACAGTGAGTTTTTGGAATTTGTGAATGCGGGTGGTTACGCCAATACACGCTATTGGGATGAAGAAGGCGCGAGTTGGAACGAGTTTGCCAAGGCCACGCACCCCACTTTCTGGGTGCGTGATACCGATGCGCAAGAATCTTGGAAACTCAGACTGCTTACCGAAGAAGTGCCCATGCCCTGGGACTGGCCTGTGGAAACGAACTACCACGAGTCGCGGGCGTTTTGCCGTTGGAAAGCTGAGCAAACTGGCCAGCCAGTGCGCCTGCCAACCGAGGATGAGTGGAACCGCATTTATGACCATGCACAGCTTGCAGATGTACCAGCCCACGCGCGGGCCAATGCCAATTTGCACCTGGACCATTGGGCATCAAGCTGCCCGGTAAACCAGTTTGCGCATGGAGACTTGTTCGATGTGGTGGGCAATGTGTGGCAGTGGTGTGAAACCCCCACTTACCCTTTTGACGGTTTCGATGTGCACCCGATTTACGATGATTTCACAAGCCCCACGTTTGACAATCGCCACAACATCATCAAAGGCGGCAGCTGGATTTCATGCGGCAATGAAAGTCGTCACGCTTCACGTTATGCCTTTCGGAAACACTTTTTCCAGCATGCCGGTTTTCGTTATGTGGTGACCGACACCCCGGCCACCAATCCTTTGTCGACTTATGAAAGTGACGCGCTGGTCTCGCAGTACGCTGAATTCCATTACGGCGAAGAATCGTTGGGGGTGCCCAATTTCGCGAAAACCATGGCTGACTTGGCGATTACGGCTCATCAGCAGTATGGCAACGGCGCGTTCGGCAAGGCACTTGACCTGGGTTGCGCCACTGGCCGCTCGAGCTTTGAGTTGGCCCGCGTGTTTGACAAGGTACTTGGAATTGATTTCTCGACCCTGTTGATTCAGGTCGGCATTCGGCTTAAGGAGACAGGAACCATCCGTTACACCTTGCCAGACGAAGGCGAATTGCTGAGCTATTACGAGCGCAGGCTTGACACTCTTGACCTGGCTGACACCGCTGGGCGAGTGGAGTTTTGGCAAGGTGACGCTTGCAATTTGAAGGATATTTATACCGGCTTTGACCTCGTACTGGCGGCCAATTTGATCGACAGGCTGTATGCGCCTCGGCGATTTCTGACTGAGGTAGCGAGTCGGGTAAATCCCGGCGGTCTGTTGGTATTGGCTTCGCCTTACACCTGGTTGGAGGAATACACCAAACGCGAGGAGTGGATTGGAGGCTTTAAGAAAGACGGTGAGTCTTACAGCACACTGGATGGTTTGAAGGAAATTTTGAACGGTGCTTTCACGCTGGTGGATACACCGAAGGCTGTGCCATTTGTGATTCGAGAAACCCGCCGCAAGCACCAATACACATTGAGTGAGGTGACAGTTTGGAGGCGGGTAACACACTAGAGGCAAGGTAATTCACCACAGGATTCCAATATTGGCCATTGGAACCCTGTCTTGGTCGGCTATCGACTATAGAGCATCAAATTCAAAGTATTTCTTGAATCACTCACCACGCCCGAAGTGGCTTCATTTCTCAAGGCAGTGGCCACATTGCCGGGTGCAAAGCCTTTTGAAAGTAGTTTGGCGGCAGCGCCCGCCACATGGGGTGAGGCCATGGATGTGCCGCTCAATACCTGTTGAGCGTTGTCGTTGTTGATGCCGGCCGAAGTAATTTCGCTGCCCGGTGCGAACAGGTCGACGCAACTGCCAATGTTGGAGAAAGAGGAGCGTCTGTCGTTGCGGTCGGTGGATGCCACAGTCAAGGCCAAAGGTTCACGGGCTGGCGAGAATTCGCACGCATCACGTGAATCGTTACCCGCAGCCACTACGGTGACAATGCCTGCGTTGTGGGCTGCACGAATTGCTTGATCCACTGCGCTGGAAGCTCCACCGCCCAGACTGAGGTTCATTACCGCTGGCTTTACGTGGTTTTGTAATACCCAATCAATGCCTGCCACCGTTGATGACGAAGTACCTGTGCCCGCGCAATTAACCACACGTACGCCGTGGAGAATCACATTTTTTGCCACGCCAAACTGCGTGCCACCAATAGTGCCCGCAACGTGGGTGCCATGCCCGTTGCAATCGCTGGGTGTGGATGATGGGTCAAACGGATCCGAAGGATTGCCAGAGGATGGGGGTGGGGAGCTGGGAGAACCGAACAAGCCCCCAAACAACCCGCCACCACCAAGAAATCCACCGCCCAGAAAACCGCCACCTAACAAGCCGCCCGACGAAGAGCCGATTGTGGCGTCAAAACCGTTGCCCACGCGCCCCCGGAATTCAACGTGGCTTGCTCGCAAGCCTGAGTCTACGACGTAGGCATGTACTTGGGCACCTGTGGATGAGTAGGTGTATCGCATGTCTCGCGCATTTTCACGAGTGTCCAAACGGTCCAGGCCCCAGGTGGCATTGTTTTGCGTAATTTCGTTGTTCAGTTTGAATGTTTGGTCTTGTTCAACATAGGCCACCAAGCCACTTCGGTTCAAGCCGCGAGCAATGTGGTCGGGCAGGTTGACTGCAAAACCCTTGAATACGTTCTGATAGCGAAAGTTGATTTGTTGTGCGGGTAAACCCAGTTGGGCTTGTGCCTGATCCAGCAGGTTTTTAACAGGAGTACCAACGGGTAAATCCAGAATTTGAGTCAGTGTTGCGGTGTCCTTAAGTACAACGATGTACTGGTTTTGTATGGGTTCGGCTTGGGACAGACTTGCTGCGGCGAACAAGCTTAAGGTTGCAGTGATCCGAATAAGACGAGAAGGCATGAAAGCTCCGTATAAATAGTAGGCAACACCATTTCATTGATACTTCGCCTGATAAGAATCCGATTCGTATTGAGTGACTAAATGAATCGTCAAATCAGTGCAATAGACCAAGTCTGCAAACCGTGTGTCTTCACATGATAATTGATGCTTTTTTATGCCTGGTCTGTAAGCACTTTTGAAGTGCTTCACTGTGGTATGTTGTTAAAAGTTCAAATACAACTTTCACTGGAATATGAATAACAACAACAGCCACAGTATCGTCATCGGATATATTCTCTGGATTTTTGGTTTCATGGGCGCACACCGTTTTTATTACGGGCGGCCCATCTCCGGCATCATCTGGTTTTTCACACTTGGACTTTTTTTGATCGGCTGGATCGTAGACTTGTTCTTGATACCCAGCATGGACAGAAGCGCCGATCGACGCTTTTTGACTGGTCCGATCAACTACAACATTGCTTGGGTGTTGCTCACATTTTTGGGTATTTTCGGTATCCACCGCTTTTACCAGCGCAAGTGGATTACTGGTGTGATCTACCTGCTCACCGTGGGCTTATTTGGTATCGGTATTATTTACGACTGGTGCACTCTGAATGACCAAATCGATGAACTTCATCGAGATGGTGCATTGAGCCAATAGGGTTTACTTCAAGGTGCCGAAATGTTTTTCGGTGTCGCGAATGAATCCATCGAACAAAGCCAGTTTGGCGGCTGGGCTAATCAGCTTTAAGGGCAAGCCCAGCCCGAAGCGCCCGGCCATGGCGAACTTCCATACAAAGCGGCAGCCTTCATCTGTGGGTGTGACTTCATACAACTCTGCAAACTGTTTGAATGCGGGTGCATTGGCCTGTTCCACATAAAAGGCATGGCGACGTTCTGCTTCGTCCCAAATGAAAAATCGTTCTTTCAACTTGATGGTGTTGAAGTTTGCTGCCACCTCGCGGGTAGTTCCCACTCGGAAAGGCCGTTCGCTGGTGTAGCGGCCGTTCAAGGCCTTGCACCATGCCAGTGGCTTGTCAGCCACCAAGCCTGCCCATACTTCGTCGGCGGTGGCGTTCAGATGCATTGAATAGTCGAAGCGAAGCGGGGCGGTGTCGAAAAACGATTCGTCAGTGACCTTGTCGAGGTCGAACCAAATGGCCATTCAAAGTCTCCTTGTCTGTTGAGGGCATCTTTTTTTCATATTGTATTCATCTTTCCGTGGCGCCTTGTTCATGTAACAGCACAGTTTAGGTTAAGGCTCGGCGTTCAAACTGATTTTCATGCAGATATGTTCTGCACTTGATCGAGAAACCCCAAAGGAGAAATATCATGAAAAAGATTATTGCAGTCTCACTTGCTTTTGGCTTCAGTGGCGCAGTATTGGCCAGTGATTTGACCTACGGCGATGGTACTTACCACGTTGTTAAAGAATCGAAACCGTCCAGCTTGACCCGCGCTGAAGTGCTGTCCAACACTGAAAGTACCAATGTGGCCAATGCACTGGATGGTTCTGTAACACCCAGCTATGCCCCAAATACTATGCTTACTCGCTCGGATGTGATCCGTAAAATGGAAGGTTTCCAGTATGCGGACTTTGGTGATGCAACTAACCCGACTCCTTGGGTGAAGGTGCGGGACGACAACAGCAACTTTGCGCAGGACGAAAGCAGCAAACCTGCGACAAAAACCAACTGATCTGTCGGTTTTCGCTTTCTTCATCTCACCCCCTGGGCTGTAAAAAGTCCAATTTTTGGCCCGAGCAATCGGGCCTTTTTTATTCATCAAACATTCATATTCCAAACCGCACTTGTTCATTGAAGCCTTTGGCTTAGGTTAAGGCGATGCGCTCACACTGAGTTCACGCAGACTGATTGCAATAACCGATTACCAACCCGTTTAGGAGAAATACGATGAAGAAAACGATTGCACTGTCACTGGTCTTTGGACTGAGTGGAACTGCCATGGCGGCCAGCGACCTGTTTATGGGTGATGGCACCAACCATGTTCGTATGGACAGCAAGCCATCTAACTTAACTCGAGCGGAGGTCCTTTCCAAAACAGACAGCAGCAATATCGCGAATTCGCTGGACGGTACGGTATTGCCCGGCTACAGGCCAAGTTCGACGTTAACCCGCGCAGAGGTAATACGAAGAATGGAAGGTTACAGGTATGTTGAGTTTGGCGATGGAACCAGCATGAACCCTTGGGAGAGAATCAAGTAATCATGATTTTTCCATTCACTTTGGGGCTTTACAAAGCTCCTTGGTAGGGCCTGAATTTCAGGCCTTTTTTTCTTCATAATGATTTATATTACATTCTAATGTCTGTTCAAAATCCGTTCATTTTGCGTTCATTTGTGTTGATGAACTACTTCATTGGAAGTTCAGTGACCGTTCATCTTGACCGTTGACAATGGGGCTCCACATAAAAACCAAGGAGTACCCCATGAAAACCAGTTCCTGTTCCGTGTTGGCGTTGTTGATGCTTGGCGCACTTTCAACCAATGCGCAGGCAGGCCAGGTAAGAACCGATGGCCAGGACATTATTCTTTCCACCAAAGGTGGATTGAAACTTCAAACGGAAGACAAAAGCGCAGGCTTTCAAATCGGCGGACGTTTGCAGTGGGATTACACGCAAGATGAGTCCGATACAGCAGCGAACGGCAACGAAACACTGGAAGATTTTGATGCGCGTCGCGCACGAATTTTCTTGCGTGGTCACTTCAATGATTTCGAAATGAAGGGCGAGTTTAATCTTGCTGAGTCTGGCACCAGCGGTGGCAGTGTCACCGATTTGTACCTTAAATACAAAGGTTTCGGCGAAATGGCGAACGTGACGGTGGGCAAGCAGCGCGTTCCATTTGGTTTGGAGGTACTGACCAGTGCGAACGACATTTCCGCCCTCGAACGTTCTGCCATAACCGAGCTTTATACGCTGGATCGCTCTGCAGGTTTCAAGCTAAGCGGTCGGGGTATGGAAGATCGGTTTACCTACGGCATTGGTTTGTTTGAAGCCAATGGTAACGGTACGAACGATTTTCAAGAACAGGCTTTTGCTGGACGTGTAACTTTCGCCCCGATCATAACCAAGAGTAGTCTTCTGCATTTTGGTGCAGGTTTTCAAACAATTGGTGCAACTGATCCTTTGCAAGAATCCGATACAGCGAACTTTGAAGTGGCAGGAGCCTTTGGTCCAGTTCATGCGCAAGCCGAATACTTTACTTCTGATGTTGGACCACAAAAATTTGATGGTTATTACGTTCAGGTCGGGTATTTATTGAATGGTGGGCATCGTCCATACACCGACGGCATATTCAAGCGTGTGAAGCCTGTTCAAGGAGGTACGTGGGAACTGGTGACGCGTTTTGAGGAAGGTGACGGTGACTTTGGCGATGTTGGGCTGGATGAAATCGATGGCCAGCAGACCACGTTCGGCGTGAATTACTACATGAACGATGCGGTTCGAATCGGTTTGAGTTACATGGATGGTGAAAGTAATACTAACAGCGACAGCGGCAATGAGCTGCGTATGCGCTTGCAGTTCACTTACTAAGTCATTTCGATAAGATGAACGCCAGATTAACAAGCCAAAAAATCTGGTGTTTATCACCGATAATCCCTAGCATCTGGATGTTGATATGATGCCAAAGGGAATGGTGATGTTCAAAACCCGTATTTTGCTGGCCTTTGTGGCTTTGGCGCTGGTGGCCGTTGCCCAAGGGGTAATCGGCTACTTTGTCATGGTCACGGCCAGCCAGAATGTTCAAAAAGGCCGAGTCGCCAACGAGCTTTTAGTGGGTTACATGGACCTGCTTTCCAACAAACAGTTGCTAAGAACCCAACTGACCAACGAGATGACTGGGCTGGAGTCTGATCCCCAGCAAAGTCAGGTTTATTACTTCAACATGATCCGCACCCTCGATACGCTGGATCAACTTGCAGAAACTTCGAAAGGTTTGACTCGTGGCGATCCAGAGCTCTTGCCTGAGCATGAAGAGCGAAGCCAAAGTCTGGTGATATTGCGAAAAGGGGTGAACCAGCTAGGCTCTGTCATGACAGCTTCAGAATGGAAATTTGAAGCGGTGACCCCCCAACAGAAGCGCCAAAAACTCGATCAGATTTTTGATGTGTCCGATGGGCAGGATTTGAGGGTGGCACTGACCCAGAGCATTGCGCGAGAACGCTTGATTACTGCACGAGATCGCGCTGCGGCAGACGTGTCGCTGAACTTTATGACCAATGTGGTTGTGATTGCCACGGTTGGCCTGGCTCTCTTCATGGTGATGCTTGCCTTTTATTTTGTGAGGTCTTTGAGTAAACCAGTTGGGCGTTTGATTAAGGGGGCTGAAGCTCTGCAGGCGGGGAACCTGAGCTATCGTATTCCCGCCTTCGGACGTGATGAGTTCTCTCAGGTGGCGCGCAGCATGAATGAAATGGCTCGGGAAATTGCACGCCTGCGCGCCAACGACGAACAGGTGCGGGAGCAGCTTGAGGTGCAGGTGAGTGAGCGAACCAATGAACTACAGGAGGCCTTGCACCGCCTTGAAAAAATCGAGCTTCGCCGCAGGCAGATGTTTGCCGACATCAGTCATGAGTTGAAAACGCCCACGACAGCCATTCGAGGTGAGGCCGAGATCAGTTTGCGCCACGGTGTCAACAATCCCATCGAGTGCAAGGAAACACTTGAGCGCATTGTTCAATACACACAGCAACTGAACTACATTGTGGACGACATGCTGACCTTGGCGCGTAGCGATATTGATGCACTTGTTCTGGATCGCAGGGCACTGGATGTTTCAACGTTGTGCTACGAGTCGATCGCCTATTTCCGGCCGCAGATCAGTCAGAAGGGATGTGCAGTCGAAGCGCAAATTCAAAGTGACAGCCTGGTGTTGGGCGATGCGCAGCGCTTAAAGCAGGTTCTGAATATTATTTTGGACAATGCGATTCAATACAGCGGCCCGGGGGCGGTGATACGGATCAGTACTGCATCGGTGGAAGATTCTGAAAACATGCGTCGCTGCGAAGTGACGATTGAAGACAATGGGCCGGGTATTCCTGAAAAGGAGTTGGAAAGGGTTTTTGAGCGTCACTATCGGGGCACCATGGCCAAGTTGCTAAGGCCTGACGGCAGTGGTTTGGGTCTGCCACTTGCAGCAGCGATTGTGCGAGCACACCACGGCACCATTGACATAAGCAGTGAAGAAGACAAGGGATGCCGAGTCACGATCAATTTACCGGCATTTGATTCAGTGATTGAGGATGCAGTATGAAAGTGTTGATTGTTGAGGACGATACGCGTGTATCAAGTTTTCTGGATCGTGGCTTGAAAGCAGAGGGATATCGCCCCCAAGTGGCACACAATGCCAGCACGGGTATTTCCATGGCCAAGGCCTTGCAAAAAGAAGTGCGTGAAAACTTTGAAAGTGCGGTGGTGATTCTTGATGTGATGCTGCCTGATGGATCGGGTCTGGATGTGTGCCAAACCTTGCGCGCAGAAGGATTCGCTTTGCCAGTTTTGATGCTGACTGCATTGAATTCAGTTGAAGATCGTGTGGCAGGTTTGCGCATGGGCGCTGACGATTACCTGGGTAAGCCATTTGCATTCGATGAAATTTTGGCTCGAATTGAAGCCCTGGGTCGTAGGATAGGTAACTCTGTCCCCAAGCAAATCAGGAAGAATTTAGAAGTAGCTGACCTGAATCTTGATCTGGAAAAAATGCGCTTGTCACGTGCTGGGCGAGAAATTCAATTGACTGCGAAAGAGTTGGCACTGGTGGAACTATTGATGAGTGCGCCAGGTAGACTTTTCAGTAGGGAGCGTATTCTTTCGAATGTATGGGGCGTAAACGAAGACCCGCTAACCAATGTAGTGGATGTTTACATTCGTCGCCTGCGCGCCAAGATCGATCTTGAGGGTTTGCCACCCCTGATTCACACCCAACGTGGTCTGGGTTACCGACTGGAGTCTTTGCAAGAGCAGGATTCCCAGTGATGTTCATCTGGCGTTCATTTGGGATTCCAGTTTGATTCATCGGGCAAGGAAGTTCTGGTTCATTTTGATCTTTCAGAATGATGGTGTGAAAAGCAATGGTTGTTTTTCGAACCTCAATCTGAAGGAGCATAAGATGAAAAATTCCAGTTTAGTTCGCACCACTTTGGTATCCGCCGGCTTGGTATTCAGCGGTGCTGCTTTCGCTAATACAGCTGTCGTGAGCAGCAATATCACTGAAGCTGAAGTATTGAAAGCCCAGAAAATGTGGGGCAATGCAGTGGTTCAAATTTCCAAAGACTTTGAGGCAGGTGGCTTGGACAAGGCCAAGAAAACTGCCCAGGCAGCACTAGATACCGCCTACGCCTATGACATGGGCCCCGTGTTGTTCAAGCCCACCTTGGCGGCAATCCCGCAGAATATTCGCAGCACAGAAGAGGGCGCGTTGGCCTACTTCGTAGGTGGCAATAAAAAATTCCCAAATGACACCGGCTTTGCCTTGAAAGGCTGGAGAAATGTAGAGTCCAAAAACTCTGTCATTCACCTGAATGGCAACACAGCCTTGACCATGGGTAACGTCAGCTTTACCGACAAGAATGGCAAGGTGACCACAGTCGACAAAACCTGGGGCTATGTGAAAGACAGCGCAGGCAATGTGAAGATTGTGCTGCACCACTCCTCATTGCCATACACCAACTAAATATCCAGGTGGCCGATGCACAAGTCGGCCATTTATCCTGTTCTCATGGAAGCATTTGTGATGAACCAACAACAATCAAAATGGATAAAAGCCGCAGTGCTGAGCACTGCAGTATTTTGTGCCCCGGTTTGGGCAAGCACGGGCAAGCTGGTGTTGACCGGCGGTGTAAGTACCGTAGAGGGTGCTGGCGGTGGCGGTATCACGCCGTGGGCTTTTATTGGTACACAGGCCACAGAAAATGAACTGGGTTTTGCAACGAACCTGACCCAGGTTGAAACCCAGGATTATTCGCTGACCACTTATGGCGCCACTGTGGGCTGGAATGAGCGGGTCGAGTTTTCGCTGGGCGAGCAGGTGCTCGATACAGGTATCACCGGAACAGCCCTTACCGGCGCTGGTCTGGATTTGAAACAGCAAATCGTCGGCGTGAAAGTGCGCGTATTCGGTGATGGTGTATTGGACGCCGACACATGGTACCCGCAGGTGGCGGTGGGTCTGCAGCACAAATCGCTGGATGCAGCTGCTTTGGAGCCAACGTTGACCTCACTTGGCGCTGATGACAGCGGAACCGATTTTTACGTCACTGCGACCAAGCTGTTTTTGAAACAAGGCATATTGGTCAACGGCACTTTGCGTGCTACGAAGGCCAATCAGAACGGCTTGTTGGGTTTTGGATCAAGTACGGATGACAGTTACGAACTGACGCCCGAAATCTCTGTGGCGAAGCTGTTGAGTCACAACCTTGCGATTGGTGCGGAATATCGAATGATGCCAAACAATCTGGAAGCTGCTGGTCGCAATGCGGGCCTGAACAGTGGTTTGCGTGCAGACGACTGGATGGACCTATTCGTAGCCTGGGCTCCAACCAAGAACCTGTCGTTGACCGCGGCCTATGTCGACCTTGGTCGAATTGTACCTGCGACTACAGAGGGTCGCAGCCAGACCGGCTTTTACCTCTCTGCCCAGCTGGCATTTTGAAGGAGTACGTAATAATGAAATCAATTCGATCTTTTGTTGCTGCAATCGCGATAATCATGAGCATTCCACTTTCCGCTCAGGCTGGTTCCGAGAAGTCTTTGTATGAACAACTGGGCGGTAAAGAAAGTATACGCACTGTCATGGACGACTTCGTAGTTCGTCTGAAGGCTGACCCGCGCATTGGTGATCAGTTTGCGGCTACCAATGCAGACCGACTTGCGTCTCAATTAACAGATCAAGTTTGTGAGGCAGCAGGTGGGCCTTGCAAGTATGTTGGTTTGGACATGAAAGCAGCTCATGCAGGGATGACGATTACCAAAGCTCATTTCAATGCACTGGTTGAAGTGCTCCAAGTCAGCATGAATGCGCACAGTGTACCTTTTGATGTTCAACTTGAGGTGTTGAGCATGCTGGCGCCCATGCACAGGGATGTCATCACTGTCAGGTGAACATGAACAAGGCCCCGAGTTTACTGTACTCGGGGTCTTTGCTGGCACCTTGCTCTTGCTGAATCAATTTGACTTGTGCCATGACCTTTTCCCAGTTGTTTTCAGTGTCTGGGTTGGAGAGACTGCTGCGTCGAAGGTCAAAGGCTTCGGCGAATACCTCCATACCCGTCCTGATATCGATGCCTTCATAGAAACAGCTTTGTATCCCTTGCAGGGTGTCGCGGTCCAACACCCGACCGCAAGATGTATCCAGACTGCCCCCAAACACCTCATCAATCCAGTCAACCGATGCGTCAAAAAACAGATTGATTTGTCGGCCGTTGGCCACGCGGTGTGGATGGCCCGCTGGAACAAACACACCTGTAGATCGGATCCATTGTCCGTCACAAAAGCATTCCACATCGTTGTTGTCCATGTCGATGGCAATTTGATGTGTCCAGTGGGCGTGATCGCTGATTGCGCCTGGTACGCCTATAAAAACGGCCAAGCCCATGGTGCAGGCGAACTTCTCGTTCAGTACCAAGATTTTATCGGTCATGACATTACCAACGATTCAACAATTTTTAACAGTGTAACGACTGTTAATCCACTTGTCCTTGAATGTGTCCACTATTACTGAATTGGTTGAACCAAGGAGTGGTTGTCTTTCCGTTGAATCAGTTTTGGTTTGTGTGAACAACTTTATAGGCTTCAACAAAGCGGAGTGGTTGTTTTTTGGGGCGACCTGTTTTCATGTCGATACACACCCATTGGGTGTGACCTTGCATCACAGTGGTGTGGTCGCTTTCGCGTACAAACTGATACTGGCGAATCATGTCGGCTTTACCATCGTTGTGGCTGATCCAGGTTGCAATCCAGAGCGTGTCGCCAGCGAAGGTGGGGCGCTTGTATTCCATGTGGTGTTGACGTGCCACGCAGCCATAGCCCAGCTTTACAAAGTCTTGAAAGGTAAGGCCGAGTTGAGCAGAGTGCAAAGCCGCGATGGCTTGCATCCACACCAGGTAAATGGTGTTGTTGGTGTGCTCGAATTCATCGAGATGTTCGGGTTGTACGGTAAGCTTGCCGATGAATTGCGGGGGGCAATTCCAAACACTGGGGTCAGTGTCGGTGATTGGGACGGGTTCGAGGTCGCTGTCTTTGAAAATGTTTGAGTTGCTCATGCGGTTGGGGATGCCATGGAATTTTCTTTGCGGTATGGTGATGTTTAAGGAGAGTTTATGGAAACGCTTGGTGAGAGTAAACCTCTGCGCTTGCTGTTTGTGGGCGCCGGTGGAGTGGGCGCATACTACGCAGCACGTTTGATTGGAGGTGGAAATTCAGTATTGTTGATGGCGCGTGGAAGTCATCTTGAGGCTTTGCGCCAAGATGGATTGCGAGTTGAGCATAACCATTTCTCATTCCAGGAACCGGTGTGTGCAGTCGATGAGGTGACCCTGCAAAGCGATTACCGATGCGGTGATTTCGATGCTGTTGTGCTCACTTTGAAGTCGCAAGACACTGCCAATTGGCTCGGTTCAACCTCTGCTTGGTTGGATAGTGCGTCCACACCGATTTTGTCATTGCAAAATGGAGTTGAAAACGAAGGTGTCCTTGCCAATCTGCTTGGTGCACAACGTGTGGTCGGTGGTTTGGCTGTCAGAATCGGTGCGCACATTGTGTCACCCGGATGTGTCAAAGCACAGGGTTTGGGTCAAATTGTTCTGGGTGCATGGCCCAATTCGGTTGTCAATGGAGGCTTACAGGGCCTAGTGAAAAGGCTGGCGGACGCTTTCAATGCTTCAGGAATTCCTACCCGTGCAGTTGCCAATATTCGCCATGAGTTGTGGAAAAAACTTTTGGTGAACAATGGTGTTAATCCGCTGTCGGCTTTGACCAGACGGGATACTGGTTTTTTAACGAAACATCCACATTACCGGCAAGTCATTTACGCCGCCATGCAAGAGGTTGCAGCGGTTTCAAGCGCTGACGATGTGGTGTTGAGCCAGTCAGATGTGGATGAGATGTTCAAGTTGATCTGTGAGTTCGATCCGATTAAAACTTCGATGTTGGTCGACCTTGAAAAGGGCCGGCCTTTGGAGTTGGATGCAATCAGTGGTAGTGTGCTTCGACGTGCTGAACGCTTGGGAATCGATACACCCGTAACAGCATTGATTCATTCGATGCTCAGCAGCTAATTACTTTCCGAACCTTTCTTTGGGCAGCTTTTGAACCGCGATCAAGGATCGGTTGATGTGCTCCGCCAGAATTTGCGTGGCCAGTTCGCTGTTGCGGTTCAAAGTGGCGTTCAAAATTTCCTCGTGCTCGGAATGCACATCGCGTGGAATGGGCTTCTCCGAAAGAATCAGCCTGCGATAACGTTCTGACTGCATGTAGAGCAGGTGCTGAAACTGCTTAAGCCAACGTGAAGGGCAGGCGGAAATGAGCGTGTCGTGAAACAAGCGGTTCTTGCGTTCCCACTCGCTGCGGGTTTCAACGGTTTCTTCGCCCAAGCGTGACTCTGCTCGGCTCAGCATGTGAAATGCACCCATCACCTCGGCTTCCCATTCATCATCGCCTAGGGCGATGGCTTGGCGCAGGGCCTCTGTTTCAATCATGACGCGAGTGCGGGTAATGTCCTGAAAATCCTCAGGAGACATCGGGGCGACTGTAAAGCCACGGTGCCCTTGTGCTACCACCAGTCCGTCATTCAGCAGCAACTGCAGCGCTTCACGCAAAGTGCCCGCACCCACCTCGTAGTCGTCTTTGAGGTGTTCCACCCGCAGCTTGGTACCCGGCTTGTGCACGCCTTCAATGATGTCGTTGCGCAACTTGCGGTAAGCAGTTTCGGCCAGGGTCAAGCTTTCGCCGTTGGTGACGCTGCCCGGCAATGAGACCACTTCATTCATACACACCCCAAAAAATTCTTTCTGTTTCGCCATTGTAGACGAGTTGCGGTGTTAATCAATATTGTCGAAGAAAAATAATTTTCTCGAGAAAATATATTGACGTCGAGAAAAATAAGTTTTATCGTTTGTTCATGGTTTAATCGATTGGCAAGGAAGAATGCAATGAAAGAAGTCTTGAACTTCATCAACGGGGAATTCGTGGCAACGGGAAACACATTTCCAAAGCACTCGCCCTTGAACAACGCGGTGATTGCGCAGGTGCATGAAGCTGGCCGCGCGCAGGTGAATGATGCTGTAGCCGCAGCCAAGGCAGCATTGAAAGGCCCATGGGGCAGGATGCCCGTGGCCGACCGTGTGCAAATGTTGTACGCCGTAGCCGATGAAATCAATCGCCGCTTCGATGACTTTTTGCAGGCTGAGGTTGCCGACACTGGTAAACCGATGAGCCTGGCCAGTCACATTGATATTCCCCGCGGGGCGGCCAATTTCAAAGTATTCGCCGACACCATCAAGAATGTGCCCACAGAATGCTTTGAGATGGCCACTCCGGATGAACGTGGTGCGTTGAACTATTCAATTCGTCGCCCGGTTGGTGTAGTGGGCGTGATTTGTCCCTGGAACCTCCCGTTGTTGTTGATGACCTGGAAAGTGGGCCCTGCGCTGGCCTGTGGCAACACCGTGGTGGTGAAGCCCTCCGAGGAAACGCCGCAAACTGCTGCACTGTTGGGCGAGGTGATGAACAAGGTGGGCGTACCACCAGGCGTGTACAACGTGGTTCATGGCTTTGGTCCGGATTCCGCAGGTGAGTTCGTGACTACCCACCCCGATGTGAATGCAATTACTTTCACTGGCGAAACACGCACCGGCGCAGCCATCATGAAAGCGGCTGCGCAGGGCGCGCGCCCAGTCAGCCTTGAAATGGGTGGCAAGAATGCCGCCATCGTGTTCGCGGATTGTGACTTTGATGCCGCCATCGAAGGCACCATGCGCTCGGTGTTTGCCAATAGCGGGCAGGTGTGTTTGGGCACCGAACGCGTATATGTGGAACGCCCGATTTTCGACAAATTTGTGGCCGCCATGAAGAAGGGCGCGGAAAGCCTGAAGCCTGGACTGCCAGAGCACAACGACACAGGCATTGGCCCAGTGATTTCTCAAGAACACCGCGAGAAAGTGCTGGGCTTTTACCGCAAGGCGGTAGAGCAGGGTGCAACTGTGGTTACAGGTGGTAATGCGTTTGAGATGCCCGGCGAGTTGAACAACGGCGCCTGGGTGCAACCCACCATCTGGACCGGGCTGGACGACGACGCAGCGGTGTGTGTGGAGGAAATTTTTGGGCCCTGCTGCCATATTGCCCCCTTTGATTCCGAGGAAGAAGTGGTGGCCCGTGCGAATAACAATGTGTATGGCCTATCCACTGCGGTGTGGACCCAGAACCTGGCCAAAGCGCACCGAGTAGCCGCATCGATTGAAGTGGGTTTGGCTTGGGTAAACAGTTGGTTTCTGCGAGATTTGCGCACACCGTTTGGTGGTGCCAAGCAATCGGGTATTGGCCGCGAAGGGGGTGTGCACTCGCTGGAGTTTTACACCGAGCTGAAAAACATTTGCGTGAAGCTGTAAGGAGTCCACGATGAACGCACCCGCTTCACCAGAAATTGGATTGAGCATTGAGGCCAACGGCCTTCAAACGAATTATCACGATCAAGGCCAGGGCACCAACCTGATGTTGATTCATGGTTCGGGCCCCGGTGTTTCGGCTTGGGCGAACTGGCGCTTGGTGATACCCGGTTTTGCAAAACAATTCCGTGTGGTGGCCCCAGACATGGTGGGCTTCGGTTTCACTGAGCGCCGCCAAGGCTACCAATACAACCTGGACAACTGGGTGGCCCATGCGGTAGGCGTGATGGATGCACTGAAAATTGAGCAAACAGACCTGATCGGCAATTCCTTTGGTGGTGCTGTTGCTCTGGCACTGGCCATTCGTCACCCAGAGCGTGTACGCAAGCTGGTGTTGATGGGCAGTGTAGGTGTCCCATTCCCGATTACTGAGGGACTGGATGCAGTGTGGGGTTACCAGCCGTCATTCGAGAATATGCGTCGCATTATGGATTACTTCGCATACGACCGTGGCCTTGTGAACGATGAACTGGCTCAGTTGCGTTTTCAGGCCAGCATTCGCCCCGGTTTTCAGGAAAGCTTCTCAGCCATGTTCCCGGCACCACGACAGCGGTGGGTTGATGCCATGGCCAGTCATGAAAGTGATATTCGCGCACTGAAGAAAAGCACTTTGATTGTGCATGGCCGGGATGATCAGGTCATTCCGTTGAGTACTTCGCTGTGCCTGCACGAAATGATTGTGGATTCGCAACTGCATGTTTATGGCAAGTGCGGGCACTGGACCCAGATTGAACACGCTGCGCGCTTTGAGCGCTTGGTGACCGACTTCCTGCAAGAGGCTTAAAGCAAATGAACGCTACTCAAATTCGCGACTTGGGCGATGAACTTTACAACGCATTGACCCAACGGCACACCATTGCTCCGCTGACCAGCCGTGGTTTCGATATCACGATTGAAGACGCCTATCACATTCAACAGAGGATGATTGCGCGACGCTTGGACAATGGCGAGCACGTGATTGGTAAAAAAATTGGCGTGACCAGTGCCGCCGTGATGAACATGCTGAATGTGCACCAACCCGACTTTGGCTACCTGCTCAATGGCATGGTGTACAACGAAGGCGAGGCCATCGAGGCGGCCAGCCTGATTCAACCGCGTGCGGAAGGTGAAATCGCATTCTTGATGAAACGCGATTTGATGGGCCCCGGAGTAACCGCTGCCGATGTGCTGGCGGCAACAGAAGGCGTGATGGCCTGTTTCGAAATCGTGGATTCACGCATCGCTGATTGGAAAATCAAGATTCAAGACACCGTGGCCGACAACGCCTCTTGCGGTGCGATTGTGTTGGGTGACCGGGTTGTAGATCCTCGTAAAGTGGACCTGTTTACTTGCGGAATGGTACTGCAAAAAAATGGCGACATCGTGGGCACTGGCGCTGGCGCTGCTGCACTTGGGCACCCAGTGAATGCGATTGTTTGGCTGACCAATACGCTGGGTCGTTTGGGCATTGGCCTGAAGGCAGGTGAAATTATTCTGTCAGGTTCTCTGGCAGCACTCATTCCCGTGAAGGCAGGCGATTCGCTGCACATGTCGATTGGTGGCATTGGCAACTGCTCTGTTCGCTTCGCGTAAGTTACAACGCAAAACGCAAAAGGAATTCGATGATGAAAAAGATCAAATGCGCACTGATTGGTCCCGGCAATATTGGTACCGATCTCTTGATGAAGCTGAAACGCAGCAGTGTGCTGGAGCCTGTGTGGATGGTGGGGATTGACCCCGAATCCGACGGCTTGAAACGTGCGCGTGAAATGGGTATTAAAACAACCGCTGAGGGTGTGGATGGTTTGCTGCCGCATGTGGAAGCGGATGGCGTGCAAATCGCATTCGATGCGACAAGTGCATATGTTCACGCCGAGAACAGTCGCAAGCTGAATGAACTGGGTGTGTTAATGATCGACCTCACGCCCGCAGCAGTTGGACCTTTTTGTGTGCCCCCGGTTAATTTGAAGGAGCATGTAGGCAAGCGTGAAATGAACGTGAACATGGTGACTTGCGGTGGCCAGGCGACCATACCCATGGTGTACGCCGTATCGCGTGTTCAACCTGTTAGCTACGGCGAAATCGTGGCCACGGTATCGTCGAAATCCGTAGGCCCGGGTACCCGCAAAAATATTGATGAATTCACCCGCACCACAGCTGGTGCTGTTGAAAAAGTGGGCGGAGCAAAGAAAGGCAAAGCCATTATCATCATCAACCCTGCCGAGCCACCTTTGATCATGCGCGACACCGTGCACTGCCTGGTGGAAGGCACGCCCGATCAGGAAGCAATTACCAAGTCGGTTCACGACATGATCAAGGAAGTACAGAAGTACGTACCTGGTTACACGCTGGTGAACGGTCCTGTGTTTGATGGCAACCGTGTGTCGGTATTCATGCAAGTGGAAGGCTTGGGTGACTACCTGCCGAAGTACGCCGGTAACCTCGACATCATGACGGCTGCTGCAGCCCGCACGGCTGAAATGTTTGCCGAGGAAATTCTGAGCGGCAAGCTGACCCTTGAACCCACCGTGAGCGCCTAAGGAGAACCCCATGAGCTTGAAAGGAATTGAAATCAAAGTGCATGACATGACGCTTCGCGATGGCATGCACCCTAAGCGCCACTTGATGAGCCTGGAACAAATGCTGAGCATCTCAAAGGGGCTGGACGAGGCAGGTGTGCCACTGATTGAGGTGACCCATGGTGATGGTCTGGGCGGTTCTTCGGTGAACTATGGTTTTCCGGCGCACAGCGATGAAGCCTATTTAAGCACAGTGATTCCTGCCATGAAGCAGGCCAAGGTGTCCGCCTTGTTGTTGCCTGGTATTGGTACGGTGGATCATTTGAAAATGGCCAAGGAACTGGGTGTTCACACCATACGTGTAGCCACCCACTGCACCGAGGCCGATGTGAGTGAGCAGCACATCACTTATGCCCGCAAGCTGGATATGGACACTGTGGGTTTCCTGATGATGGCCCACATGGCCAGTGCAGAGAAGCTGGTTGAGCAAGCCAAATTGATGGAAGGCTACGGTGCCAATTGCATTTATGTGACTGACTCTGCAGGCTACATGCTGCCCGAAGATGTGTACGCAAAAATCAGCGCAGTGCGCGATGCACTGAAGCCTGATACCGAAATTGGTTTTCATGGTCACCACAACCTGTCGATGGGCGTTTCAAACTCCATCGAAGCCATTCGTGGCGGCGCTCGCCGCATTGATGCAGCCGCAGCCGGTTTGGGTGCGGGGGCAGGTAACACACCGATGGAAGTGCTTGTGGCGGTGTGTGAACGCATGGGAATCAACACGGGTGTTGATGTTTTCAAGATTTCTGATGTGGCCGAAGACCTTGTGGTGCCGATCATGGATCACCCCATTCGCATTGACCGAGACTCCATGACCCTTGGCTATGCCGGTGTGTATTCAAGCTTCCTGTTATTTGCCAAGCGAGCCGAGAAGAAGTATGGCATCAGCGCTCGTGAAATTTTGGTTGAGCTTGGACGACGCGGCATGGTGGGCGGTCAGGAAGACATGATTGAAGACACTGCCATTACCATGGCCCGTGCAAGGAGCGTTGCATGAAACTCGATAAAAAAACCATCTCTGCACTGGCGGAGCACCTGGAGAGCGCAGAACTGAATGCGCGCGATGTGGTGAAGATTACCGATGACCACCCAGACATGGATTGGGACGATGCCTATGCCATTCAGGATGAAATTCGCGCTCGCAAAGAACGCCGTGGCGTGCGCATTGTGGGCTTGAAAGCTGGTTTGACTTCGCATTCCAAAATGAAGCAGATGGGCGTAGACACACCCGTATTCGGGTTTCTGGCTGATTACTACAGCGTGCCGGAAGGTTCGGCCGTGAAGGTGAGTGAGTTGATTCACCCAAAGGTGGAGCCTGAAATTGCCTTTGTTACCAAAGCTGATTTGCGTGGCCCAGGTTGCAACATTGCCACTGTGCTGGCGGCCACTGACTTTGTGATGCCAGCCATTGAAGTGATCGATTCACGTTACCGCGATTTCAAATTTGATTTGAAAAGCGTGATTGCAGACAACACGTCCGCTGCACGTTTTGTGGTGGGTGGCACCATGAAACCAGTCAACGGCATGGACTTGAAAACCACTGGCATTGTGTTGGAAAAAAATGGTGTGCCCGTGGCTTTTGGCGCAGGTGCCGCAGTGGTGGGTCACCCGGCAGCAGCCATTGCGATGCTAGCCAATGAACTGGCCAAGCGCGATCAGTTTGTACCGGCAGGTTCGCTGATTTTATCGGGTGGCATTACCGAGGCCGTGGCCGTGGAAGCTGGCGACAACGTCACCTTGCATGTGCAGGGTTTGGGCCAGGTCGGCCTGCGTTTTGAGTGAGGACGAACAGCATGCCATTTGCACAAATCAATTTGATTGAAGGGCGCACGGAAGAGCAAAAACGTGCGGTGATTGAGAAGGTGACCCAGGCCTTGGTTGAGGCTGTGGGTGCACCGATTGAAGCGGTGCGGGTTCAGATCATTGAGGTACCCAGCACCAATTGGGGCATTGCAGGCGTGTCTGCAAAAGACCGGGGGCGATAAGCCAGTGAGTTAAACCGTTCGCATTCCAGCTGCACATAAAAACCACAGCAGCTTTTCATTTGCCAAACAGAGAAGGCAGGAGACATTGTGAATATTCAGTATTCAGGGGCGCCTTTGCGCCTAAAAAAATCAACAATTGGCTTGGCACTGCTTGCAGTGGTCGGTGCTGCGCTGTTGAACGCTTGTGCTGACAGCACGGTTCAATCCGGCAGCAATTCAGCGCAGCCCCCAAAAACTGTTGAACGTTTTGAGGTTATTCAAACCTTGAGCGCTTCCGGCACGACGGTGTTGGGTGGTACGCAAACCGGTGTTGTGACTGTGTCTACCGACGCTGGTAATACGTGGAGCCGCAAGCAGGTATCGGACACCGCATCGTTCATTGATTCGACATTTTGCCCCGATGGCAGCGCTGCCATGCTGGATGTATACAACACGGTGTGGACTTCCTCCGGCGAATTCAAAGATTGGTTACCCTCCAAATTCGACAAGCCCTCCAGCCCGGTGGCAATAGAGTGCCACAGCAGTGGTTTGTGGGTGGTCGGTTCTGGTTCCAACCTGATCAACTCCACTGACCAGGGCAAGAGCTGGCGCGTTGTCAGCTTCGATGAAGATGCACAGTTCACGGCACTGGCTTTTACCAGTGATACCCATGGAATTGCTTTTGGTGAGTTCGGCATGCTGGCGTTTACCGATGACGGGGGCCAAACCTGGCAACGCGGTGAAACGATCGCCGGTGATTTCTACACCTACGACGCTTTGTTCACTGATCCTTTCACAGGTTATGCAAGTGGGCTGGCAGGTCAGGTGTTGAAAACCACGGATGGCGGGGTGACTTGGGCGCGCTTGGTGAACACCACAGAGGCGCCGTTGTATCGCCTTTTCATGCACGCAGGGTTTCCACATGGTGTGGGTGCCAATGGCACGCTGGCGAAGCTAGAGGGTGATCAATGGGTGCGCGTGGCCTATGAACGCCCCGTGTTGTCTTTCCTTGGCGCTGCTGTGTCAGGTGATCAATCTATTGTTGTGGGCGGCCCGGGCGGCCTGCTTCGCACTGTTCAAAGTTCCAACTCCAGTCAGGCGGACCCATCATGATCAAGTCATTCGCCGATCGTTTGATCGCACAAATTATTCGCGCCGAGGAGTGGTTGTTTGCCAACCCGAAAATTGTGTTGGGCATGATCATGCTCGTCACCTTGGGTTTTGCCGCAGCCATTCCTCAGCTGAAGGTGTATTCCGATTTCTCGGACTTGTTACCGCAAAACCACCCCTATATCCAAACCTACAACCAACTGAAAGAAAACTTCGGTGGCGCCAACATGGTGGTGATGGCGGTGGAGGTGAAAGAAGGCACGATTTTCAACAACGACACCTTGAAGTTGATTGAGAAAGCCACACAAGGTGTGGACAACCTGCCGAGTGTGAACCACAACCTGGTCAGCAGCTTGACTCACCGTTCCTCTCGAAAAATTTATCTGGATGAAACCGGTGCCTTTCTTTCCGACACGTTTTACGACAGCAATAACGGCGAGTTAAGTGATACCCAACTGAAACAATTGCAGAAAGACGTGACCGCGAACCCCACCATTTACGGTTTGCTGGTGTCGCCTGATATGAAGGCCGCCTTGATTAAAGCGCAGCTGAACGAAGGTGACATTGATTACGAAAAAACATTCGGTGCGCTGATGCAACTGCGCAGTGAGTTGACCGACGACAAACACAATTTGTACACCACAGGCAACCCTGTGCTCACCGGTTGGGTATACACCTACTTAGACCAGTTGGTTGCGATCATGGCCTATACACTGGCTTTACTCACACTATTGCTGATTGTGTATTTCCGACGTTTCTACGGCATTGCCTTGCCTTTGTTGGGAATTGCTTTGTCATCGATTTGGGGTTTGGGTTTCATGGCCATGGTGGGTATTAATCTTGAGCCGCTGTCACTGCCCATTCCGTTTTTGATTGCCGCACGGGCCACTTCGCATGGTGTGCAGTTGGTGGTGCGCTATTACGAAGAACTGGCCATTGTGAAGAATGGAAAGAAGGCTGCACGTAATGCGCTGGAAGCACTTTTCCGCCCAGGTTCACTGGCCATTATTGTGGATGCCTTGGGTATTGCCGTGCTGGTGCTGGGTGCTGCACCGTTCAACTACAAGCTCGGTATCGCAGCCGGCTTCTGGGGCTTCTCGGTCATTTTCACAGTGCACTTCATGGTGCCACTGGCGCTGACCATTCTTCCCCAACCCAAAAATACCAAGAACGAAAACCAGGGTATTCGTGATGCGCTGGGCAGCATCACAAGCAAAACCGTGGCGCGTTTCAATGGCGCTGTCACTGTGTTGGTGGCTACAGTGGCTTTGTCTGCCGTCGGATTCTATTACGTGAAAGATGTACAGATGGGTGAATCTGAGCCTGGCTCGCCAATTCTGAACCGTGATCATGACTACAACCTGGGCACCAAGGCCATCAACGACCTATTCCCAGGTTCCGAAGAATTGCATGTGTTGGCACGCACGGCAGAGAAGGGTGGCATCAAGCGGCCAGAAGTGATGGCAGCGATTGAAAAATTTCAGGCACACATGCTAAGCGACCCTGAGCTGGGTGGCACCAAAGCCATCCCAGGGGTAGTGCGTGTGGTGAACCGGTTATTGCACAACGACGATCCCCGCTGGGCGCAGTTGCCCGACAACGAGGCCGAAGTAGGCGGATTGATGTTTGCATATCAGGTGTCCAGTCCGATTCCAGGTGCGCTGAAAGAGTTTGTAACGCCCGATGAGAACGAAGCCAACATAGTTTTTTACTACAAAGACCACAAGGCCAGCACCATCAACCGCATTGTTGCTTTGGCTGAGGAAGGAAAGCGCATTGCTGAAGCCGAGGTACCCGGACTGACCATTGAACTGGGTGGCGGCATTATTGGCGTGACAGCGGCAGCCAACCAGGCTTTGCACACCGACCACATGATTATCATTCCTGCAGTGATGATCATGGCCTTCACACTGGTGATGGTGTATTACCGCTCGGTTCATGCTGGCTGGCTGATGATCATGCCCATGCTGTTTGCCACGCTAATGACCTACGCCTACATGGGTGCATTTGGTATCGGTATCAGTGTGAACACTGTGCCGGTGATTGCGGTGGGTGTAGGTGTCGGTATCGACTATGCCGTGTACTTCATGGACCGCATTCGCGAAGAAATGCATGTCGTCAAAAATATCAAGCAAGCCGTGATCAATGCCGTGGCCTCCACAGGCTATGCCGTCAGCTTCACTGCCGCCACGCTGATTGCTGGCGTGGTGTTGTGGATATTCATGTCCGATCTCCGATTCCAGTCTGATGCGGCCGTGCTGCTGAGTTTCATGCTGATTGTGAATGCCATCGCCGCCATGTTGATTGTGCCGGCGTGGTGTGTGGTGTTCAAACCGAAGTTTGTAATGGGTGAAGTGCACATAGAAAAGGCACAAGCCGCTGATTTGAAACTGGCGAAAGCCGCCTGAAAAATTATCAAGCAGTACAACAGCAAAAAAGGAGAAGGGGCAACATGAAAAAGATGAGACATAAACCTGCTCTGCGTTCAGCGGTGTTGGCAGCAGCCTTGCTTGGTGCACTACCAGGCATTGCAAAAGCAGCAACGTTTGAAGGCGAGGATTACGAGGTGGACTTGTTCTATGAGAACCACACCGCATTTCGAGGAAAGGACAACACCGATCAAACTGTTGGTATTGCGAAATTTCGCAACACACTGATCGCTGAGGGTGAACGCACGGGAAAGAACGGCTGGCGTTTTAACGGTATTTTTCGCGGCACTTACGACGGTGTTTACCACCTGAATCCTGACCAGTTTGGCAAAACTGCGGGTGGTCCAATCATGCTGGAGAGCACTGCGATTGGAGGATCAGTTCCGCAAGGAGGAGGCCTGGGTTTCACTGCGGTGAACGGCGCGTTTGGTTTGCCAAATAACCAGTTTGTTGATAATTACCCCAACAATCCGAACGAGGGTTTACGTGTCAGTGGAGACCGCTGGCATGGTACCAATGGCGGTGCAGCATTTGGAGTGCCTGTTCGTCCTTGTGATGTGGATCCCCGTGGTTGCGTCGACTTTGGCGGTTACGGTGATTTGACATTTAACGAACTGGCGGCACCTGAATTCAACAGCCGCCTTGACTTTATTCGAGAGGCGTATGCCACCAATACTTTTGCATTGAAAGATGGCACTGACCTGTTTGTTAAAGTAGGGAAGCAGCAGGTAGTGTGGGGTCGTACAGATTTGTTCCGTGTACTGGATGTAATCAACCCAGTTGATTTTTCACGCAACAATATTTACGACGAGTTAGAGGACATTCGCATTCCGATGTGGATTGCTCAGGCTGAGTGGCGCCTTGGTCCGTCAGAAACGATGCAGGATCGCAATCTGCAAGTGGTGTGGAATTTCGATCAGTTCCGCCCTAACAACCTTGGTCAGTGCGGTCAACCTAACGTAATTCTGGATGCAGGTTGTTTGTTCCGCGGTTTGAAAAACCTGTGGGACAACGGCGGCACGGTTGCTAACTTTGCATCAAATGGTATGGGCCAACACTTCGCAACTAACTTTGGTCCTAATCAGATTGGTATTCGAAATGTGGAATTGCCGGACTGGAAGCTGGACAATACACAGCTTGGTTTGAAATACGAAGGAATTACCCAAGAAGGCCTGAGTTTCTCGGTGAATGCATTAACCTACCGTTCTCAATTACCGTCGCTTCGGGGTATTCAAACTGGCGCTGTGAACCCCTTCACAGGTACACCTCAAACCACTGCCAATACGCATCTGATAGCGTTTGACTTCGTCTACCCCCGAGTTAACTTGATCGGTGGCTCACTTGACTTCCAGCTGGAATCCGCAGGCGCTGCAGTTCGCGTTGAAGCCGCAATGACTGAAGGCGAAGAGTTTGCCAACACGCTTCGTCCCCAGCTGTATTCGGAGAACAACGTGTTCCGGGCTGTGGTTGGTGTGGATCGTCCAACCTTCATCGACTGGATCAACCCACGTCGTACTACCTTGATTTCTGGTCAGTTGTTCTTGCAGCACATTCTTGACCATGAAGTAGAGCAAAAGCCACTTGGTCTTGCCGGTATGCCTGATTGGGAAACCAACGCAATCGGAACGCTTTTGATCAAAGCTTTCCTAGCCAATGATCGGATCAGCCCTACGCTGATTATGGCGCACGACGTGCGTGCCAAAGCCACCGCAATCGCACCTTCAGTGGAATGGTTGGTGACTGACAACTTGAAGCTGGTGTTTGGCGCCAATTTCAAGGTGGCAGACAACTCCAAGTACCAATTTGACGACTGTCGTTCTTGTAACCCGTATGCGCCATTTACCCAGTATGCAGGAGATGGCCAAGGTGCGGCACCAGGTTCATTTGGTTTGGGTGGATTCGAGCCCTTGGGTCGATTCCGCGCTGGTCCGATTGGTGCGGCATTTAAAGAAGACGATCTGTTTGTTCAGATGCGTTACAACTTTTAATCAAATAAAACCATAAGACACAACCTTCAAAGGAGAAGAAAGTGAAACCACGCTACCTCGCATTGGCACTCTCGATTTTCGGAATGACTGGTGCAGCATATGCTGCAACTGAAGCCGATTTGCAACGTTCGTTTTTTCCGTACAAAGACGGTGTTCCGAAATTCAATGGGCTTAATCCTGGGAGCGTGGTCTCCAAGGCGAATGTCGAACAGTTTAAAGATGTGCTTGATCCCGGTATGTACATGGTGGTCAAGAATGGTTGGTATGACATCAAGGTTGGTTCAACCACCAGCTTTGATGTGGATAAGTATTATGTCGAGGCGAGCCGCAAGAACTTGGGTAAAACCAAGTTGGGCGCCAACAATGGTGACCTGACCGGGTTTGCTGGCGGTCGGCCTTTTTTGGAGGAGCCTGACTTGAAAGATCCACGTGCAGGCGAAAAACTGGCGTGGAACTACAAGTATGGTATCAACTGGGGTGATGGCGCGGCTATTTATCCCTTCTACTGGAAATTCAGAAATCTGGAAACAGGTCAGCTGGAGCGTACGATCAAGTACAACTTCCATTTTTTAAATTTGAAGCATCGTGTACAGCATGCACCGACACCTGAAATTTCTCCCAACCCTTCCAATTTGTTCCGAGCCATTTATGTGAAAGTGCTAGAACCGCAGGACTTGAAAGATACGCAGTTGCTGATTCAACGTTATGACGACGATCAGAAGCTGGACGAAGCCAACTTGTACCTGGGTTTTCAGCGTCGTGTGCGTCGACTGGCCACAGGGCAAACTACGGATTCTTTCTTGGGCTCCGACCTGATGATCGAGGACTTCGAGGGATACAACGGTCGGGTTTCAGACATGACTTGGACCTTCAAGGGCACCAAGAATATCTTGATGCCTTTCTATAATCACAATGAAATGAAACTCACCGATGAGTTCAAGGAATCTGATGGATTCAAATTCATTAATTTTGGCGGTCAGGGCCAGTGTTTCCCCGATATCACTTGGCAGTTGCGTAAGGTACATGTCCTCGAGGCAAAGCCTGTAAGCTCGTCTCACCCAATCGGCAAACGTGTGATGCATGTGGATGCTCAAACCTTTGCCGTATCGAGAACACTGGTGTACGACCGTAAGAATGAGTTGTGGAAAAGTTGGACAATTGGCAAGAGCCATCCTGATCATCATCATCCAATTAACAAGGGTACAGGTATCGCCATTGACGACAGCTTTAGCATGGTGGATGTGCAAAGCAAGCATTGTACGACTGGTCAGTTCAAAGGCTTGGTGGATCCCAAACTGACTCCTCCCGAAATGATGCGTGTTCAGTACATGCGTGGCGGCAATTGATCACCCCAGTGCTATCCAGATTCCGGTAACGTCTCCCGGATAGACACCTCCACCCGGAGGCTTACAGCCCCTGCCTTGGTAGGGGTTTTTTTTATAACCCAAGTTGGTTGAGGAGTGTTTGATAAGTAGCAGGGCATAAAAAAAACCCTGGCCTATTTGAAAGGTCAGGGCAAAAGCAGATACAGACTTTGGTGTTACAAATTAACCTTAGTTTGTACCTCCTCGCATTTGCTGTACTGTAAACAGCCTTGGATCAGGTTGTTTTACTTCACCCCGGATCAAGCCCACTGTGCAGTGCTTGCTCTGTACGTCGACCATGCTGAATGAATCAAACAGGGGAACGCCAGTACCCTTGTTCACGGGCAGGTGTTGATCTGGGTGACTCAAGCCAATAGTCCAGATTTTCCACAACTCGCCCTTGCGATCATAAATATTAATTTGTGGAATTGTGAATGTTTGTGCATCGATGTAGAACACTCGCTTGCTAACCGGGTGATTGTCCTTCACTGGTGAACCCTCAACTACATAAACCTTGCGGGGTTGCCATGTGATATCAACAAAACAGTTGCCCTGTCCCGTGGAGGCAACGTATTTGTAACCGTCTGATTCCTTGCCTTCTTCGGCCAGAGGCAACTCATTGTGGTTGTACATGGGCAGAAGGACTGTGGTCGTCTCCTTGTACTTCCAGTTGGTGTCTGAAACCCGAGCGTTGTAGCCCTCAAAATCCTCGATCATCAGGTCGGTACCCAGGAACGGATCGGTTGTTTGACCCGTGGCCAGTCGACGAACTCGACGCTGAAAACCCAAGTATAGGTAAGCGTCATCCAGTTTGTTGTCATCAAGGTAACGCTGAATCAACAGCTGTGTGTCCTTGACGTCTTGAGGCTCAGATACCTTGATATAGAAGCTTCGGAAGAGTTCTGACGGGTTGGGAAGCATCTCGCCAATGGGCTCCTGGCGAACACGGAACTTGTGTTTCTGAACGTTATAGCTGAACTTAATTACGCGTTCCAGTTTGCCATCGTTCATGTTGCGGAACTGGTAGAAGAACGGATCGTATTTGCTGCCGTCACCCGCGCCAAAGTTGTATTTGAAGTTCCAGGCCAGTTTTTCGCCAGCACGCGGGTCGTTCGTCTTGGGTTCTTCGGGAAAAGGCAAACCACCTGCATAGCCTTCAATGTCGCCCAGTTTCGGCCCCAGCTTTGTTTTGTTTAGATTCTTCTTGGTTTCTGCAATATAGCTGGCATGTGGTGCGAAGTTGCTGTGTTTTCCAACTTTGATTTCGTACCAGCCATTTTTGATGGCAAATGCATTGCCCTTGTCGATATACTTTTCAAACTGTGCCAGATTGGTTTTGTTGATGACTGTACCGGGTGTCAGTCCTTGTATGTTGGGAGCACCATTCTTGTAGGGGTTGAATGCTTGATCTACATCGGCTTCGGTTGCTGCATAACTTACAAAAGTTGTTCCCATTAACGCGATGGTAATCGCAAGTTTTCTTCGCTTCATGTTATCTCCTCCTTGGTTATATCGGTCTAGTTGTTCAGTGCTGCCGTTAGTTTTTCATTGACCAGTTTGAAAGCTGATCCGCTCTTGTTGATCACTCCCTTCATCCAGAAAAAGCCATGGACCATGCCGGGAAACATGTAATAGTCAACAAAGACACCAGCCTTGCGAAGTGCTGAGGCATAGTCTTCTCCTTCATCAGTAAGTGGGTCGTATTCGGCGGTGATGATGGTAGTCGGGGGGAGGCCATTCAAGTTGGCCTTCAGGGGAGTCATGTAGGGATGTTCAACTTCCTCGCCTGGATTGTTCAGGTAGTGCCCGGCAAACCAGCCCAAGGCTGCGCTGGTCAGCAGGTATCCTTCCTTGAATTTGGTTTTTGAAGGGTAATCACCTGCTGGATTAACCAGTGGATACACCAAAGCTTGATGCTTCAGTGCAGGGCCATTCTCGTCACGGGCGATATGGGCAACTACAGTGGCGATGTTGCCGCCTGCGCTGTCGCCCATCACTGCAATTCGAGATTGGTCTACATTCAAATCCCTGGCGTTGTTGAATACCCAAAGCAGTGCAGCGTAGGCATCCTGATGTGCAGTTGGAAACTTGTATTCAGGTGCTTTCCTGTAACCTACCGATACCACTGCTGCACCTGTGCCTTTGGCAATGCAGCGTGCCACCTTGTCGACCACATCGAGATCACCAAAGACAAAGCCGCCGCCGTGGTAATACATCACGACTGGAGGGTTGGTAGCCGCAGTGGGGTGATAGATACGTACTGGAATCTCGCCATCCTTGACGAGAACTGAATAATCCTTGACCCGGTGTACGTCCTCTACTGGACCTTCCATTTCGATGAATGCGGGCGCAATAGCACGGCATTCTTCGACGCTCATTTGTTCAAAGCTTTTAATGCCTTGAGCAACCATGTTCGCGAGCAGTTGCTCGACCTGTGGATCGACTGGCATTGATATCTCCTCTTGTTGTAGGTGGCCTTTAGGCAATAACGCAGCCTGTGTAGCCGTTTTTAACTTCTTGTTCACAGCGCTGGGAATAACCTTGGAATCCGCCCAGATAAAGCAGAATGACGCGAGGTTTGCCTGGTACATTAGCGCCGACATACCAGGAGTTCGCCTTGGGGAACAAAGTCTGGTTACCGACCTCGGTCACATGTGTGCTCCACTCGTCTTCAGACTCGATTTTGGCTTCAATGGTTTGAGCACCTTTCGAACGCACATCGTCGATTGCGCGTGATATCCAGTTCACGTGGTATTCGTTACCGAGAACCATGTTGAAAAGCACCGAGGGGCTTCCTGGCCCTGTGGTCATGAACATGTTGGGGAAACCCGCAATCATGATGCCCAGGTAGGTTCTCGGGCCATCTTTCCATTTGTCTTTCAACACTTCGCCGTAGCGGCCGGTGATCTCAATATTGTTCAGGGTGCCAGTCAGAGCGTCGAATCCAGTCGCAGTAATCAGTACATCCAGTTCGTGAAAACCGTCGGTGGTTTGTAGACCCAGCGGTGTGAATTTCACAAACGGTGTTGCTTTAACATCCACCAGCTTTACATGTGGGAGGTTGTAGGTTTCGTAATAATTGGTGTCTGCGCAAAGGCGCTTGGCACCAAACGGATAACCCTTGGGTATCAGCATTTCAGCCACTTTGGGATCGTTGATTTTCTGGCGAATTTTATTGCGAACAAAGTCTGCAACCAGCTTGTTGGACTCTTCGTTTATCAGCAGGTCAGGAAATGACGAATAAAAGCTGATGCCACCAAAATTCCAGCGTGCTTCAAATTCTTTCAAGCGTTCTTCTTCGCTAACCTCTAGTGCGCTCTCTGTTCGGGGGGTTAAGCGCACAATGCCAATTTGAGATTTCCATTCATTCTGGCGCAACTGCTTATAGTTCTCTTTTAATTGCTGACGTTCTTCGTCACTCAGTTCGTAATTCCAGGCTGGAATACTGAAGTTGGGAGTACGTTGGAATACCGTCAGGTGTTTCGCTTGTTTTGCGATGATGGGAATGGCTTGAATTGCCGAAGAGCCAGTGCCGATAATACCCACGCGTTTGCCTGCGAAGTCGTAGCCTTTTTCTGGCCAGTAGGCGGTGTGGAGTTGATCACCTTTGAAGTTGTCAATGCCCTCGATATCAAGCTTCTTGGGTGTGGACAGTGACCCTGTTGCCATGATGACGAACTGACAGTTCACTTTGTCGCCAGTATTGGTTGTGATGTCCCAGCGGGAAGTGGAGTCGTCGAATTTAGCGCTGACAACACGGGTTTCCAACTGGATGTTTTTTCTCAGATCGAATCTGTCGGCCACATGATTCATATAAGCAAGAATTTCGGGTTGCGTGGCGTAGCGCGCCGACCAGTTCCACTCCTGTTGAAGCTCCTCTGAAAAAGAGTAGGAGTACTCAATGCTTTCAATGTCACAACGCGCCCCAGGGTACCTGTTCCAGTACCAGGTACCGCCAATACCCGCACCTGCCTCGTATACCTGCACGGAATAGCCCTTGTTGCGCAAGGTGTGCAAGGCATACAAGCCTGCGAAACCGGCACCTACCACCACTACATCTACTTTGCTTTTAGAACTTGCGTTCATTTGATCTCCTCCAATCAGCTTGAATTTTTTGAGCCCTCTCCAGGCTCTTGGTGTTTTCATCAAATTAAAGGTTTGCGAAGTGGTTTGTCCCCGTTCAAAAGGATGGTTTTTTATCCTCAAGGCTAGGTCTGGAAGTGACAGTGGCTAGGTGTTATTTCCCCGCCCAGGGGCTAGAATCAACCAAAAGATCTAAAATTGAGGAGACAGGTGTGGTGGATTCAAGTCCGCGTAGCAGGTTATTTGAGCTAAAAATTGTCACGCCCAAGCCCAATCGCCTGGCGATTGAGCGCAGCGCATTGTTGCAGCGAATTTTCCGTGACAATGACCCGGCATCTGTAGTCATTTTTCAGGCACCCGCTGGACACGGGAAAACAAGCTTGATGCTTCAAGTCGAGCAACTATGCCGAGAACAAGATTTCTTTACTTGCTGGATTTCGCTGGACGAAAGTGACAATGAAGTTCGACGCCTGATGAGTTACTTTCAGTCGCGTTTAAATTCATATTTTCAATCACTGTCCAGAAATTCACCAGATTCAGGCGCGGCGGAGTTTTTACACGAGGCTGAAAACAGCACGGATTGGGTGATTGAGCAATTTCTGGCGGTGGGCAAGCCTGTGGGTGTTTTTATTGATGACCTGCACACCATCAACAACCCGGCTACACTTCGGTTCATCAAGGATTTGATTCGCAGTTCCCCGGACCGCATACGGTGGTTCGTTTCAAGCCGCGTTTTACCAGATTTGAATTTATCCAAGTTATTGTTGGGTGAGCATATTCTGATCATCAATGCGGATGAATTGAGGTTCTCAAAAGAGGAGACCCGCAAGGTATTTGAGGTGGAAAACGACCTTGATATGTCGCAGCAAGATGTGGAGGCAATTTATAAGGACACAGAAGGTTGGCCCGCAGTGGTTCAGTTTTATCGGCTTGCGCTTCAGTCTGAAGCATTCAGAAGTTCTTTTAGTCGGCAAAACAGATTTTATCCTCGGGGCGTAACAGACTACCTGGCAGAGCATGTGTTATCTCAGCAAGATGAGATCTTGCGCAGTTTCCTGCTGAGAACTTCCATTCTTTCCACTATGAGTTCTCATTTGTGTGATGCTGTTCTTGAGCGCAATGATTCTTGTGATGTGCTGGCCAAGTTGGAGCGCGAAGGATTTTTCGTTAGAAGACTGGAGTCAGCAGAGGATTGGTTTAGCTACCATGCATTATTCTCAGGATTCCTGAGGGGGCAGTTTTATCGGTTCCCGCAAGAAGAAACCTCCCGGATTCATTTGCGAGCTGCTAATTGGTATCGCGACAATAATCACCTTGAGGAGGCTCTTCATCATTATGTGGCGGCCCGATCTTTTGAGGATGCTGTCGATGTATTCGACCAGTGGACGGAAACCCTGGTGCCCGATGGGCATTTGATTACAGTTGACAACTGGTTTGATCGCTTGCCACTCGATGAGATGTTGAAAAGGCCTGGTGTGGTGGTGAAGCTTTCCTGGGTATTTATGTTTTTGAGTCGTCACGAGAAGTTGGCGAAAACGCTACCCAGCCTGCGGGTGAACCTGTTTCAGGATCTGAGGGTTGGTGATCCGGCGGTAGCGCTTGCTTTGATTTCGATATTGCAGGACGAACCAGAGAACGCGATGGATTATTTAATGTCGGTTGATTTACACGAGCCGTCGAATCATCGTTTCAGGATTTTCGAGTTAAGCGCGGTTTACAACATACGTGGTTATATCTCCATGGCAAAAGGTCAGTTCGACACTGCACTGGCCTGTTTTGCCTACAGCCGAACGCTAAGCGAGCAAGCTGATGCAACCTTTACTCTGGCATATTCGCTGGCCAAATCCGGGTTAAGCCTGATGTTCCAAGGACACCTGCAGGATGCCTTGGTACATCTTGAGTCATCGATGCGTGAACCAGTGCTACACCTGGAAGAATCAGTGTCCAAAGCTTGCCTGGCTTGTAGTTACATAGCGGTACTTTACGAATGCGACGCGCTGGATGAAGCGTTGGCGCAGTTTGAACAGTTTGAGGAAATTATTGAAAATGCCGCCATTCATGATTACTTGATTATCTGTTACCGGGCTGTGTCAAGAATCTATCAGCGCATTGGGCAGTATGAAAAGGCCCTAAAAATATTGACCGATGGAGAACGTCTAGCACTGTCGGGGCGTTGGCCAAGAGCTGCTGTGATGATGGGACATGAACGGGTAAGGTTTGAATTGCTGCATGGTAGTTTGACCAATGCGCAACTTATCTTTGCTCGCCTAAATCACTCCAAGGTGAGTGACAAGGCTGGGTGGGTACGTTTTTCGGAAGAAATTGATGGTGCCAGAATCAGTCAGATTCGCTTGCTTTATCATGAAGGAAAGCTGGAAGAGGCAATGGGTTTGGCGGAGCAGGCTTTGTTGCAGGCCGGACAGGAGTCTCGTGTGCTACGTCAGATTAAGCTTCACGCATTGGTTTCCTTGTGTCAAGCAAGCTTGGGACATTTGGAGCATGCGCATATAAGCTTGCACAATGCTCTTACTCTTGCTGCCCCTGGGCAATTCCTGGGTGTTTTCCTCGACGAGGGGGAGGCGTTGGATTCGCTGATCTGTCGCCATTTACAGTGGATTCAGTCAAAGCCTCAGTCAGTTAATCATCACCATTTCTTGAATTACCTGAGTCGATTAATCTCGAAGCTGCCTTCTTCCTTGAGTCAGGTTTTGACCACTGACAAGAGATTGATGGATGGCAAGGTAGCAAATCAGTCAGGCTTCGAGATACTGGATGCGCTGACGAGTCGCGAACAGGAGGTATTGAGGTTATTGCTGATGTACAAAACCAACGATCAAATTGCGCAAGATCTCTACGTAAGCAGAGCAACGGTGAAATATGTTGAG
>NZ_LUJK01000033.1 GCF_001601825.1 Limnobacter sp. CACIAM 66H1
GAGGATTAATTCAGGTAATTGGTTTTAACCCAAGCGGTGGGCCGACTTGTTTTGCCCCCCATTTGCATCTGTTTTATCTTGCAGCGAGTAGTGTTAACGTGACTGAAAAAATTTCTCCAGACCCCAGCGACTTTGACTACGAGGCTGCGCTACTGGCCTGCGCGCGCGGTGAAAAATTTGCGTTACAGGCAATTTATGCACGAGACAGCCGCTGGTTGTTCGCGGTGGCTTATCGGATTGTGAAGCGGCGTGAGCTGGCTGAAGAGGTTTTACACGATGCCATGGTCAAGGTCTGGAATCGATCTCGGTTATACTCTCCCGCCTTGGGGTCTGCGCGCGGTTGGGTGTACACGGTGGTTCGCAACCAAGCGTTAAATACGGTGCGTAAACGGTTAATGGAAGTGTCTTCCGAAGAGCACGACGTTCCCGAGCTGTCGACCAACGACAACCAGGAGCTGGCTCAGGAAGCCGAAAAGCTCAGTGCTTGTCTGGGCAAACTGGATGAAACCAAACGCAACGCCATTGTGCTGGCTTTTGTCGATGGTTATACCCACGAACAAATTGCACAACGATTGAATTCGCCCCTCGGCAGCGTCAAAAGCTGGATACGCCGGGGATTGTTGAAATTGAAGGAGTGTTTGTCATGACAGAGACGACGCAGACAGAAGCCAAGATTGTTGAGGCTGGCGAGTACGTGCTCGGCGTAATGACAGACGCTGAGCGACAGGATTTCGAGCGACGCTTGAACCAGGACCCCGAGCTGGCCAAAGAAGTGAGCAGTTGGACAGAACACTTCGCCGCCATGTCCAGAAAGTTTGAGCAAGAACCCGTGAATGCCAAAGTGTGGGCCAAAGTAGACCGTTCAATCGCCATGGCAGGAGAAAAAGCCTCAGCATCGACGGCCTCGCCTTTCGCGTGGTTGTGGAAGGGATGGGCGGTGGCAGCCAGTGCGGCAGCGGTGGTACTGGGTGTGCAGTTGTTGGGAGCAAGCCAGGAACTTAATGATGGGCCTCGATACGTGGCTGTGATGAAGAGCCCTGACAAAACCACTGAATGGCTGGTTGAGGCTCGCCCCAACGACACCATTCGCGTGTATCAAATTGGTGGTTTGCCCATTGAAGGCAACCCGGCCAACATGGGCAAAAGCTTGCAGCTTTGGACCAAGGCTCCGACCGATTCTGGGCCTACCTCATTGGGGTTGATGGAATTGGGCAAGCCGCTTGAACTGCCTGCTGACATGTTACCCAAGCTGGTTGAACAGCAGCTGTTTGAGGTCACCTTGGAACCCGCTGGTGGATCTCCTTTGGGCAACCGACCTTCCGGAGAAATCATGTTTATCGGAACCGCGGTGGCGTTGAACTAAATTCAACGTTGGCGATAAAAAAACCCCGGTCTTTTGAACCGGGGTTTTTTCAATGCGACTCGCTCAGAAGCGAATGCTCAGTGCGCGAATATCTGTGCTCGCTGTTGCGCCTGAACCGATTTCATTGGTTCCACTGGCCACGCCTGCCGCGGTTGCTGCGCCAGTGCCGAGGTTGACCGTGAACAGGCTGAATGTGCCTGTGGCCAGCGCGCGATTGCTCATCAGCACCATGCCGTTGTCACCGCCGGAAATGTCAAAACCACCGTAGTCGTTGAATGTACCAATGGGTCCAATCGCAGCCAAGGTTCCTGCATTGGCGTTGGTTTGTTGCAAAAGCCGATTGTTGTCTGCGTCCACATCAAACAAACGAGTGCCGGCGGGTGCAGGATTCGCAAAGCTGTTGGTGTAGGCAACCTGGGCAATGCCAAAGCCTGTTGTTGCACCATTGAGGGTCAGGTCTGTGTCGGTGTTGGTGGCTCCCGTGCTTTCCAGGTTGGCTCCGAGTACGCGGTAGTTTTTGGACGCACCATCACCGTCTGGGGAACTGACAATGCGTAGTGCATCTGCCGCTGGGTTGATGTCAATGGCGTAATTCTTGCCGGCGGCCAGACCGTTCACAATGTCCGTCGCCACGCTGAGCGTGGAACCCAGGGTTGCTGCACCTGTGTCTGGGTTGATTGTGAAAATTTTGCCCGCGCTGCTCAAACCATACAAGCGTCCATTGCTGGGGCGGAAGTCAATCGACAGCAAGCGTTCTCCAGAAGGCAGCCCGGTGATTGCAGTGGCCGTTGCCGTGTTAGGTGTGCGTATGCCAAACTTCAACAAGCGTTGCGAACCCGCCGTGTTGCCATCCAAAGCAACCGCGGTTGGGGCTGTTGGCTGCACCAAAGCCATGCCCACAATGCCTGAGATGTTCAGTGTACCCACAGCCACGGCGGCGGGGCCGCTCACAGGCAATGTGGCCGTTGAATCGGGAATGGCAATGGTATGAAACACCACGCTGCCGCCGACATTCAGCAAGGCGTAGCCCCGGTTGTTTCGCGCGTCAATATCAAAACCAACCATGCCGCTTGCATTGACACCCAACGGAGCAGCAACCACTTGTGTGCCATCGTTGGGGGGGTTCTGAAATGTCAGGTTGTCAGCCACGGTGTCAATATTGAGTAGGCGGGTGTTCGTGGTGCCGTCAAACGAGTTGGTATAAGCCGCGCCTGAAATATCTGCCGCCGCATCGGATACCGTGCCGTCAACAAATGTTTCACCCGCTGTTCGTCCGGTTGCGTTGGCCACGAAAATGCGCAGGTTTTGGCCTGTGTCGCTGATCAGGCGCAGTGCATCAGCCGCTGGGTTGAAGTCAACACTGAATGAGGTGGCTGCTGCGTCCAGTGTGGTGAACGCGCCGTTTGCTGTTGGCGTTGCAGCTGGTATCAAGGTGGCACCCGCAGTGGCCGCACCGGTGGTGGTGTTGATGGTGTACAGGCGCCCTCCATTACCAGGAGAAGTACGTGCAATCGCATACAGTTGTCCGTCGCGTGGGCGGAAATCAATACCCAGAAGTGTATCCCCTGCCATTAAGCCGCTGACTGCAACAGAGGTGCGAATTACGCTCGGTTGGTCACGATTGAATGTGGCCAGTTGCCCATTTGATGTCAATACAAAAACATCACCCGCACTGAGCACGGTGTTGTCGTCCGAAAAACAACCACCCAATACCAAACTGGACAAAGCCAGCGCCACAAATTTTTTCTTGAATTTCATTTGAATCCCTCTGTCGTTGATGCTTAAAACAGGTGTCAAACTACATGTCGACACAGAGGGAACACTGGGTGGGGTGTTTTGGATGCAGCTAGTTGATTTGTCCTTTCTGCTTCAGGCCTTCAAGATTCAGAATTTCAATATTGCCGCGCCCCAGCAACAGCAAGCCTTCATGTTCCAGTTCTTTGAGCATCTGGTTCACTGTTTGCCGTGAAATCGACAGCATGGCCGAGAGCTTCTCTTGTGACACATGCAGCGTGCGAGCGCTTACAGTGCTGCTGTCCGATCGTATGCCATAGCCTTCGGCCATTTGGAGCAGGCGGCGTGCAAGGCGCGTGGGGGTGGGCAGAAGCGCTGCGTCTTCGATGGCGCCGAATATCAGTCGAACCTTCTGAGTCAACAGCAGGCCAAATTCGCGCCAGTAATTTGGATTGTCTGAAATCAGTTGATCGAGCAGGGCTTGACGCACATGAAACACAGTGGCGGGTCCATCTGCCAGCGCATCGTGGGTACGGGGTTGGCGATCAAACAGGCAAATTTCTCCAAACCAGTCTGGTGGGTCAATCAGGGTCAGGATCACGTGCTTGTCCTCGGCGCCGTGTTTGCTCGCGCCCACAATTTGAACCGACCCACTGAGCACCGCGTACAAGCCGTCAGCACAGTCGCCTCTTGAAAACAGCCGTTGCCCGTTTTGAAACTGTCGCAAGACGCCGTGTTTTAGCAGGGCCTGTTGCAGGTTAGCGGGCAAATTGGCAAACCATTTTCCACGGTTCAATATTTGTTGAATGTTGTGTGTTTGCATTGTTTTTTGGTATGTCTCCACCTGTCCTACTAAATTAGCATCAAATGTCAGGCAATTGACAGACCTTTCAGGCTTGATTTGTAACCATATAAGCTCAAAATCAAACATTTAGAGTATTTCCCGCTTCAAGGAGAACAAGCCATGAGAACGTTGGTCGACCAACTGGCAACTTATGCCACGTATCATCGTGACCCGCGCAATATTGCCACGCACTTCGTGGGCGTTCCTATTATTGTGTTGTCGGTGTTAATTCTGTTGTCGCGTGTGTCGGTGGATGTGGCCGGTATTGCAGTAACGCCCGCGCTGGTGGTGTTTTTGCTGTCCAGCCTGTTTTATCTCAAGTTGAGCCTTGGCTATGGTTTGGCCATGTTTGTGATTCACGGGGCCTTGCTGCTCGCCGCCGGGCATTTCGCAACCCTGAGTACTGCGGCTTGGTTAGGTGCTGGCGTTGGAATTTTTGTGGTGGGTTGGATTATCCAGTTTGTGGGCCACTATTACGAAGGTCGCAAGCCCGCCTTTGTTGATGACTTGATTGGACTGGCCATCGGCCCACTGTTTGTAGTAGCCGAACTGGGTTTTCTAATTGGCTTGGGCAAGAAAACCCAAGCGCAAGTTGAGGCCATTGCCGGCCCGGTGCGCCGACGCGAAACGGCCAGCGCTTAAGTCAAAACCAAGTGTCGCAGGGGGTTCATTAGAACCCCCAATGCACATCCACCTCTTTTTTCGCGGCTTCTTCCAGCATTTTCAACAAAGGGTAAGCCCTTTGTTCAAGGCCCACATGATTTTTCAGGGCGATTTTTTCTTCCGCGCTCAGCTCATCTTCATTAATCGGGTTTTCAGCTCGAGCCATGCGCTCAGCATTCACTGCCGCCACCAGCTGTGCATGGGCATGGTTTAGGTCTCGTGGTTCAATCACGCCCCTCTCACTGGGTTCAATACCCATAATCCGGAACAGTTGGTCTGCATTGGATTTGAACATCACAATGTCGCCGGCTGCTTTCGATTTGAATTTCACAATACCCATTCTGTCCACACTCTGGTTATCACTGCTATTGATCTGTATCAAGAGCCCCTACAATGGAGCACCTGCCTAATTTTCGCCTCAAAGCGCCTCATGAAAACAGCCTTCGCTCAAAGCCGCGCCATTTTTGTCTATCTGCTTGCATTATGCGCCCTGGTTGCATGCTCGCCCCAGTTCAATTGGCGCGTGGTGCCCAATACCGACATCGGCTATATGGCTACTTTTCCCGACAAGCCGGCGCAGGCCACCCGAACCATGGATTTGATCGGTTTGCAGGTGCCTTTGACTTTGCAAGCCGCGCAAATTGACGGTCTGTATTTTGCTGTGGGCACGGTGCCCCTGCAGGGCGAACTGGCAGCGCAAGGCCCAGCCCTGCGCGATGCGTTGGCCCAGGCGGTTGCCAACAACATTGCAGCGGGCCAGGCCGAGGTAAAGCCCATTCAATGGTTGGGCAAAACTGTTTATGAAATGTCGATCCAAGGCAAGTTGCCAAGCGGTGAAGAAGCTTTTGCGCAAGCCCGGTTCTTTGAGCACCAAGGTACATTGTATGAGGTGTTGATGATGGGCCCTGGCGAGGCTGCCAATCCCGATTCAGCCACTTCCTGGTTCGGCGGCTTTTCCCTTCTGGGGCAGTAATGCAGTACAACCCGGAAAACGTCTCACGCGAGATTGGGCCAGATGGTGTAGAGCACATGTATGTGAATGGCAGCCTTGCCATGCGCATGTTCATTATTTTCGCGGCCGCCTATGTGATGTCCTATGCGTTCAGGGCCATCAATGCGGTCATCGCCCAACCTTTGGTTCAGGAACTGGGACTCACTGCCGGGCAGTTGGGTTTTCTGGCCTCGGCGTACTTTCTGTCGTTTGCCATCATGCAGTTGCCCGTCGGAGTCATGCTCGATCGCTACGGCCCAAGGCGGGTTGAGGCTGTGCTGATTGGTTTTGCGGCCTTGGGCGCGCTGTTGTTCGCGGTCGCCGATTCTTACCTGGTGTTGTGGTTGGGCCGAGCCTTGATAGGTGTGGGCGTTTCGGCCTGTTTAATGGCAGCTGTAAAGGCCTACTCCCTTTATTTTAGGCCACACATGCAGGCCAGTCTGTCATCCTGGATGTTGGTAGCCGGGTCGCTTGGGGCACTCACCGTCACCACACCCGTAGAGGCCGCCCTGCCTGCTTTGGGTTGGCGCGGCGTATTTGGTGTGGCAGCAGTGTTGTGTGTATTGGCGGGTCTGGCACTGTGGTTTGCTTTGCCCGCTTTGTTCAAACCCCAAAAAACCCAGTCGGTTGCCGACATGGCCCAGGGTTATCGGGCCATTTATGCACACCCTCATTTTTGGCGTGTTGCGCCTTTGGCCATGATCACGCAAGGTGGTTTCATGGCTTTTCATGGGTTGTGGGTGGGGCCTTGGTTCACCAATGTGATCGGGGTCAGCAATGCACAGGCCGCGCAAAACATGTTCTGGATTTCCGCAGTACTGATGCTGGGTTATCTCGCTTTGGGCTTTCTGACCAAACGGGTGTCCAAGGCAGGGGGCGACGAAGATCAAATCATGTTGATCGGCATGGGATTGTCTTTGCTTGTGTTTGCCGTTCAAATTGTGCAGGGTGAGCAGTCAAGCCTGTGGGGCTGGTTGGTCCATGCTTTCCTGATCTCGTCCGGCATCATGACTTACGCCACTTGCAACAAACCATTCCCCAAAAAACTCACGGGCCGGTCCAGCACTGCCTTGAATCTGCTGATCTTTATTGGTGCTTTCAGCATTCAATGGGGAATCGGCATAGGCATTGATACCTTTGTGGCATTGGGGTTGAACAGCACCGATGCCATGCGGTTATCGCTGACCATTTTATGGATTCTGCAATTGCTCAGCTGGATTTGGTATGCTCGACCTGGACGCAAGGCAAGTCATCTAATTCCGTTCGGGACAGGACAACAACATCGGGGGTGAGCATGGCTCAGGCTCTAGTGGAGGACAGTGGTCACGACACCTTGGGGCAGAGTGTTGGCTGGACCAGCCCTGACTACTTCAATGAGCAGGAATGCCTGAGCAGCATGGAGCGTGTGTTCGACGTGTGCGCCACCTGCCGGCTCTGTTTATCCCAGTGCAATACTTTCCCCTCCCTGTTCGATCTGATTGATGAATCTGAAGATTCAGAGCTTGGCAGTGTGCCCAAATCGCGCTACCTGGACTTGGCTGATCAATGTCACCTGTGTGATCAATGCCATGTGGGCCATTGCCCATACAGCGCACCCCACCCTCAGCAAATTGATTTTCCGGCGACCATGCTGCGGGCCAAGGCCATCAAGTTTGCCAAGGGCAGCATCGGTCACGCCAGCGCTGCAGGGCGGCACCATCCTTTCTCTCATCTGGCTGGTGTTCCGGTTGTCGCTGCGTTGGCAAATACAGTGGTGGGCAGCAGTGCCGCGCGCAAGTTGATTGAACGCAGCACGGGTATTGACGCACAAGCCTGGTTGCCCAAGTTGGCCAAGCAAACATTTCTTGCCCAGGAGCGCGCGCTGATTCTGGCACACCCCACGCAGGCGCCTGTGGTGGCAGATCACAGCCTGGTGCCCCGGCAAGTCGCAATTTACGCGGGCTGCTATATCAATTTGCACGAACCTGAAATTGGTCAGGACTTGATTCAGGTGCTGCAGCACAACGACATTGAGTGCGTGATCGCCAATCTTGAGGGCTGTTGTGGGCAAGCCAAACTGACCAAGGGTGACATTTCCGGTTTTGCGGCAGTGGCGCGGGCCAACATTCCGAGCTTGCTGGCCTTGGCTGAAAGTGGTTATGCGATTGTGTCCCCTAGCCCAAGCTGTGCGCGAATTTTTACTCACAAGTTGCCCGCTCTTTTTCCGGCAGATACAGACATTCAGCGGGTGAAGGACGCATTCTGGGCACCCACGGAGTATCTGGTCGCCTTGCACGGCGAAGGCGCTTTAAGAATTGATTTCGTCAATACTTTGGGCAAGGTGAATTATCACGAGCCATTCCTGGGCGGCGCCCATTTGGGCATTGCACGGCACACCGAGACGTTGTTGGGCCTGGTGCCCGACACCAAGGTGAATGTGGTCAAGGGCAGCCCCGGCTTTGGTAGTCATTGGGGCAATCAGCGCGAAGATTATCCTGTGGCGATAAAACTGGGACAGCGCGTGTTCAGGCAAATGGCTGAGCCGGCTGACTATTTGACAACAGACTGCCAGTTGACCGGGAGGCAAATTGCCTGGGGTATAGAAATCCTGGACCTTGTCCAGACCTCTGACAAAAAACCGGAGCTGGCCCACCCGCTGACCTTGCTGCGAATGGCTTACGGATTGTAAGTCGGCTGCTGAGCCACAGGCGATTGGCTGCCCGCCTCGCCTCCCAGCGTTTTTCTGTACTGAATGGCGGTGGCAATGTGTTTTTTCTCGATTTGACTGGCTTGGTCCAGGTCGGCCAAAGTGCGTGCCACCCGGCAAATCCGATGCAGTGCCCGTGCTGAAAGATGATTTTTTTGTGCATAGGCCAATAGTAGTTTTTCAGCGCCGCTGGCGGGTTTGCAATGCTTGTTGATTTGGCCCGCACTCATTTCGCCGTTCAGGCAGCCTTGGCGTTCAAGTTGAACAGTGCGGGCTTCCTCAACCCGCTTGCGTAGCCCTGCACTGCCGCCCAATTCGGTCGGTTCTGTTTCCCCTTGCAGCAGCGCGCCATGGTCAATCGCCTGCACTTCCACTGAAATGTCCAGCCGATCGGCCAACGGACCAGACAATTTGTTTTGATATTTCCTCACTTGCTCGGGAGTGCACCGACATTCTTTTGCCGGGTGTCCCAGCCAGCCGCAGGGGCAAGGGTTGTGGGCGCACACCCACAAAAACTTTGCCGGAAAACTGGCTTGGTGACCCGATCTGGAAATATTCACCCGGCCAGTTTCAAGTGGCTCCCGCAGCGACTCCAGGCAACGTCGATCGAATTCCAACACTTCATCGGTGAATAAAATGCCCTGATGAGCCAGGGTAATTTCTCCCGGGGAGGGTGGGTTTCCGCTGTTAATTCTATTTAATAGTGCGACTGTATATCTTGTAAATTCAAGGATTTAAACGCATTATATTAGTTAAATAATGCGACTTAATTCTGCTTTTTAATGCGACTAGATAGGAAATTATAATTAATGACGCAACTGGATTCTGAGCGCCCTGTTAGACCGCTCAAAACAAGTCGAAGGTGCTTGACTGGCCGTGTTTCGACGGGTGGAGGTAGCGCAAACTTTGAATCCTCTCTAGAAAGGGATTGGATTGCCGTATTGGACTTTCACCCTGCGGTTAAAAGTATCCGTGAACAACCTTTCTCCCTCTACTACGATCTTGATGGGGTTAAAAGGCGCTACACGCCAGACGTTTTGGCTGAGTGGTCTGCGCCCAGAGGTAATGTCAAAACAATGGTGTATGAGGTAAAGCCGATTGACGAATTGAGAGCGAATTGGAAAACATACCGACCGCGATTTAAAGCTGCGGTTCGATACTGCCGATCGAGAGGCTGGAAATTCAAAATTGTGACTGAGCGCGAGATCAGAACGCCCTACTTGAAAAATGTTCAATTTCTTCGACGCTACAGAGCCCTGGATCCCCAAAAGTTGACTGGTGATCAGCTTCTCTACACTCTTAAAGCTCTAGGGCCAACTACGCCACAAGCTCTATTGGCTGCATCGTATCTCCACCAGGAAACCAGATTGAAGGCCATTCCAGAACTTTGGAGGTTGGTGGCTTGTGGACAGATTGGTGTTCTTCTAGATGAAAAGTTGACTATGAACAGCACCATTTGGTTGATCGGAGCCTGATATGCCTGGCATTTCAAAAGCATTCTTCAAGGTGGAAATTGGCCAATTAGTGACCTATAAAGAGGAACGATTCAAGATCACCCATCTGATTTCCGTGGAGAGTGTTCTGGCGTTGAACTTGCGAACGCTCGAGAGCGAGCGTCTTTACATCGATGAGATCAAGCTCGTAGCAAATGACGATGGTTTAAAGGACACAAGTGTTGTGGGTCATAACGACCTAACACTTTATAGCGAGGAGGAGTGGGCTCAAGCTCAACGTAGATTTTTAGTGATCAAATCACTGCTGGAGAACCCGATCCGTTCTCGAACCGATGCTGAAAAGATTGCTGATAGCAGTGGTGTTCACGTAGCAACCTTGTACCGTTGGCTGAAGAACTATCAAGAGGCTGGACATGTATCTGCTTTGGTTCCATCAAAACGAGGCCGAAAGTATGGGAGTAAGTTGTTGGCTCAGGAGCAAGAAAAAATCGTCGAGAGCGTAATTGAAGATATTTATCTAAACAAGCAGCGTCACAAGCCCCAGGATGTGATTGAAGAAGTTAATAGACGATGCCGCTTAGCGAAAATTGCTGCCCCTCACTCAAATACTGTGCGTCACAGGCTCAAGCTACTTGACCCAGCAGCCACGATGCGACTAAGAGGATTCAAGGAGGCGGCTCGTAACAAGTACGCCCCTATTCTTGGGCAATTCCCTGGCGCCGATTATCCACTTGCGGTGGTGCAAATCGATCACACGGAAGCTGACATTATTTTGGTGGATGAAGTTCATCGAAAGCCGATAGGCAGACCTTGGATGACTTTGGCCATTGACGTATGTACTAGAACAGTTGCTGGTCTTTACATCACCTTCGAAAAACCCAGTGCCGCATCTGTAGGTATGTGTATTGCTCAGGCAATTTGTCCTAAACGTGAGTATCTCGCCGAGCTTGGAATCGAGGGTGACTGGGGTGTTTGGGGCGTCATGAGTGTCATTCACACGGACAATGCAAAAGAGTTTCGCGGCGTGGTTCTTGATAGGGCTTGTGTTGAATACAACATCGATCTGCAGTGGAGGCCTGTGCTGCTGCCGCATTATGGTGGTCATATTGAGCGCCTGATGGGCACAATGGCCAATGAGATCCGCAAACTGCCAGGTGCAACTTTCTCAAACCCAACGAAACGCAAGGGTTACGACTCTGAAAAAAATGCAGCGATGACACTTAAGGAATTTGAGCGTTATTTAGTGGATTTCATAGTCAACGTTTATCACCAGCGCGTTCACTCGCAACTGGGAATGTCTCCCCGACGAAAATGGGAGTTGGGCGTGATGGGGGACGAGCATATGACGGGAACCGGGATCATGCCGATTCCCGAGGATCCGCTTAGAGTGCGTTTGGATTTCATGCCATTTTTTGAACGGACGGTTCAACAATATGGAATCAAAATCGATTGCATCACCTATTACGATCACATCCTAGATCCCTATATCAACTCAATTGATCCAGAGAACAAGCGCGAGAAGAAAACCTTTGTTGTCCGTCGAGACCCACGGGACATCAGCAAGATCTATTTTTTTGATCCTGCTGACAACAGATATGTTGTCATACCTTATCGAAATATTGGCCAACCCGCGATGAGCGTGTGGGAGCTAAAAGAAGTTCAGCAGTTGCTGAAAAATCAAGGGAGAGAAGATGTCGATGAAAACATGATCTTTGATGCCTTGGGACGAATGCGGTCTCGAATTGAAGAAGCGAAACACAAGACTAAAGCTGCTCGCCGTCAGGCTACAAGAAATCCCTCTATGAACGGGGCTAATCCAAACACAGTCAAATCTAACGCCAATTTGACTTTAAAGTCGAGCACTTTCCCGCTGATCGAGTCAGCTTCTGTTGCCAATGAAGATGACCCTTTTGCGCAAGATATTGAGCCCTTCGATGAGATCTCACTGAGACGATGAATTGATGACTAAATTTGCGCATCTGAATGAGGAGGTTGCTGACGTACTGACCCTTCCTACTCCGGAAAGAATCGAGTTCTGTCAGTCGGATCGCTGGGTTGGATACACCAGAGCAACTCGAATTCTTGAACAATTAGATCAGCTACTCATCTATCCAAAAACACTTCGGATGCCAAATCTTTTGGTCGTGGGGAGAAGCGGTAACGGAAAAAGCTCAATATTAGAGCGGTTCGCCTGCCGCCATCCAATCCAGATTACCGCAGCTGGGGCGCCAATAGCGCCTCTGTTGCATATTGAAATGCCAGATACCCCCGATGAGTCCGAATTGTGGTCAACAATTCTTTGGGCACTTGGTATATCACACCGTGAAAAAGACCCTGCCTCGCTAAAAAAACGTCAGGTGAAATCTGCACTTCAATACGCCTCAGTCAGATTACTGGTCATTGACGAATTCAATAACCTGTCAAATGCCGGGAAAAAAGCGGCGGATTTATTGGCTGCCATCAAGGGATTAAGCAACGATTTGAAAATTTCAATCGTCGCGGCAGGCACTCAGGCTGCTATCAACGCGCTGAACTCTGATCCTCAAATGAAATCGAGATTTGAGCCGGCACCTCTAGATAGGTGGCGGCTTGATGCGGAGTATTTGCGGTTTTTGGCCAGTTATGAAAGGTTATTGCCCTTGGCGGAACCTTCAGGCTTGGCCACAAGAGAAATTGCTCCAATTATCTATGGCATGTGCGGAGAGACGATCGGCTCGACAGTGAAGCTCTTGAAAGCGGCAGCTTGTTTCGCGATTAACAATGGCGTTGAGAAGATAGATGCGCGTGTTCTCAAAAACTTGCCCTGGACCAAACCTGGAGAATGGGATGAAGTGGCGCGCCGACTATGACTCTCTTGGAGCCTTGGTTCATTCGTCCAGCCCCAAGTCGGGGTGAGCTTCTAAGTTCCTACTTGATTCGAATTTCACGAGCCCATGGAAGAAGTCCGGGAGCGTTCTGTCGCCAATTTTTCCCGAATAACACGTGTTGGAGAATGGACTTAGACCGTAACGTGAGTGAGTGCTTTCTGAAGGACCTTTCGCGTTTTGTCAGGATTGATGACCGAGTACTCAAGGACATGACGTTAAGATCTTGGATGGAGAACCTCGATACGAACACCGGGAAATCAGACAAATCTAATGTGGCGGTAACACCATGGATTAATTCCTTGGGTGTGCACAAACAATCTACTAGAAAGCACACGCTCTCTTTCTGTCCTTCGTGCTTGAAAGAGAAGAATTTCTTGCGTAAAGAATGGCGTCTCTCGTTCGTGACTGTGTGTGCTACACATCGCAATACTTTGATTGATGGTTGTCCCAATTGTGATGCGCCATTTGTTTACCTTGGACAAGGTTCAGCTTGGCCGAGTTGTAATCAATGCGGACATTCATTTCTTGTTCAAGAAGGTGCTCTTGATGAATTTATGTTTGGAAATCTATGTGATTTCCAACATCAATTACTCCGAGGTTTGATGGATGATAAGGTGGTGTTTTTCAGACATCATCTCTCTGCGCAAGAGTTTTTCTCAGGTATTTACTTGGTACTTCGAGCCGTAAAACTCAGACTTAAAATGCTTGGAAATAGGCCTTGCTTTTCATTAAAGCTCGGATCTGTCTCTTCAAAGAGAGTCGAATTTGCCCGGGTAAATGAACGCGTACAGCAGTGTTTATTGCTAAATGAATTGATTAAAGATTGGCCTTGTGGTTTTCTTGCCATTTGTAGTGAGATTGGCTTGAGCCAACGTGTGTTTGATGACTCGTACAAATTACCTACTTGGTTAAGGGGCGTTATCGATCAATTAAAACCAGGGCAAAGCAGGATTCGCAAGCCTCAACTCTGTACGGTACGTAAGAAGTTAAGGCAAATCCATAGGCGCAAAACTGGTGATTGGCGTACTGAACGCGCTAATTTGCTTCTGACAAAAGCGGGTTTTCAGCTATGAGCATAGATTCAAAATTTGGTCGTTATTGTGATGAATGTGGGGACACAATCAGCAAAGCCCATCGAATTTATTTGCAAAGAGACTACTGTACAAAATGTTATATACGTATGTTTGTGCCCAAAAGTTGCTCAACCTGTGGCAAATCTACCCGTGTACATCGTCTCGAAACGACACCTCCAGTATGCCGTCAATGTACCAATCAAGGGCGAGTCTGTATTAGATGTGAGAAAACGTTCACCAAAGCTGGATTGATCAGTGATGGGAAACCAGTGTGCCCATCTTGCGTACCGTTTTTTCGAACGCCAAATCCTTGCGGGGCTTGCGGTAAGATGTCAACGAGATTGTCCGCAATGCCATCTTTAGGCATTAACGACAAAGTGTGTGACTCGTGCCGCTACAAAGTAACTCATCGTACCTGTTCCGTTTGTCGTCGATATCGAAAAGTTGCCGGCAATACAGATGCTGGAGCTCCGTACTGTATTGCCTGTGCGCCTGGTTCAGAAAGCGCACACAATTGTCCTCAATGCGGAGTTCGAATCCCTGGTAATGGCAACGGGAAATGTATTGGGTGTCTTAACAGTATCCGACTTGAGAAAGAGGCGGTGCTGCTAGCATCTTCGCTTGCGCACGACTGGGCGAAATCTCTTTGTATTGGTTTTGCGAACTGGTTATGGCAGCGTCACAAACAAGCCCCCAATCTCAGCGCTAAGTACCGAACAAATCACCTGATCATCCAAAAGCTGGATGCGACTTTTGTAGAGGTCGCGGATGTATCGTCAAAAGCTTTATTGAGCAACTTCGGAACAGCAACAATCAGACGACATCTGTTGTTATTTCAGTATTTGCAAGAGGCGTTGGGCTTTCATATCTCACAACAGGACAAGTCTGATGCTTCAGACGCGCAGCGAATTCACCAAAACTTGTTGGATAACAGGAATCAACCTTGGGCGAGCGTTTTGATAGGTTATGTAAGTTGGCTTGATGACCAAAAAGTATCGCTTCGCACCAGACGCCTGTACCTCTCAACGGCCGTGTCATTTTGCAAGGCAGTGAAAATAAAGACTGCTTTTTGGGACGAGAAAAACGTCTACAAATTCTTGCGCACCAATCCAGGTTGCGAGGCAAATACTTCCAAGTTTGTTACATACTGCAGAGACGTTCTCGGTTGGCATGTGGCAATGCCAAGGGTCAATCACGGTAAGAGCATGGCCAAACCTCCTAGAACAGTCAGTAGGCTTAAATTATTACTAGCTCGGGTGAAGGAGAATGGCATTGAACAGACTGACCAAAACACTCTTCGCTCAATTCTCGCCATATCGCTTGGAATCAAATCCTCGGCATTGAAAGAAATTGATGGATCGAGCTTCATGCGGATCAGTACTTCTCTATTTCTTCGTGTAGGAGACGAGTCAGTAAAAATTCCTGACTCACTAGATCAGATTTCTGAAGCGTATATGAAATCGCTCAGCCATCAAGATCCGCGTGCGAGTTCGCTTGATGAGCACGAGACCAGCAGTAACTAACTTTACCAATACTGGGTCATTGGTCTGAGTTGGTTGTCCGAAAACTAGATGAGTCCACTTCTATGAGGCAGTAATAAACCGACAAGCTGAGTCAATTTCGGTTTTGTGTGTTCGAATCATTTTCTTCGCTTCTGCCTTAAGATTCTCGATGTTTCCATTGGTTGCGTTATCCATATCGTCTGACGCACTCGTTAGATCAGTTTGAAGGCGCACGTATCTGTCCCCTAGAAACATATTCATTTGATAGTTGGCAGCGTCGGAGACACCATCGAACATACAGCTCAACAAAGGGGCCAACCAGCCAGCCTTACCCCAATCCTTGGCTTCGGAGAAAGAGATCGGACGAATTAACTGGCCTGTGCCAATTGATAGGATAAAAAACTCTTCACTATCGCCAAAGATCTTTTTCGCCTCTGCATATGCGGAAACTGAGGGGCTGTTCATAAAAACACCGCCATCGATCAGTGCCCTATCAACTCCTCCTATCGGTATCAACGCAGGCTCAAAGTATGTGGGGGCGGCCGAGGTGGCACGTGCAGCGTGTTTCATCAATACAGACCGGTACTCTTCTCGCCAACTTTTAAAGAAAACAGGTTCTCTCCGGTGAATGTCGTAGCTTGTGATAAGTGTTTTTGTCAAACCAGATCCAATGGGCGCGTCACCAAAGTATTCATCAAGAACTCGGTCTAGTCCCTTGTGAGAATAGAGTTCGTCGGTTAGGCCGCCAACGGAAGAAACACCCTTCCAAAGAGAACGTGAAAAAATTTCCTTCCCTCTAGATTGATAGATTTCGGCCAAGTCTCGCGCAGAATATTGTGGCTTACCGTTCCCATCATCCTTTGATATTCCCAAAGCTATGATTGCTCCGGTCGAGGTTCCAGCCATCAAATCAAAAGATGCAGAAATGGCCTTCCCTGTTTTTTGCTCAATCTCTGCCAATATCAGTGCTGGAATTAAGCCCCGAATACCGCCACCGTCGATACTTAAAATTCGTTTCATCGTCGTATTTCCTTCTTGAGAAAGTTCCTGGTTAAGACTTTTCAAAAGCTGAGAATTAGCCTAGGGTTTGGAACATTCGAAATAACCGTCTTTAGCTTCGCTGGTTGGACACCAAGTAGACATATTTACGACATACGAGCTAGGGCGCACGACTTGCGCCTTACCGACGATATCTTCTGCTTCAGCGCGGGAGACAACCACCTTAACGCTTCGGAATGATCCAGATCGTCGAAACACCGCAGCATCTCCGATGCCCATGCGCTGAGCAGTTTTTGTAACTTCAAACTTCGCTGCTTCAAGGGTTGTATCCCCGCCGAAAACAACTCCCCAGGTACCAGATGGATCCGTTGCAGAAGTAGATTGTTCAAAAGTGGATAATTGAGGAAGTGTCGTATTTTCGACCAGGGCAGTGGCTGTCGCGTTAGACATGGGAACCCCAGAATAACGATTGATTACCTCAACCGCCCAGAGCCTAAGATTTCGGTTCTCACTGGTTTGTTCAGTTCTGGGATCTTGTCTGAGTATTGCTGTCGCAAGTTCCACGAACTTCATTTCGCTGTCTCGCTGTTTGTTTGACGTAGCAACCTGATTGCCTAAAAATGCGAGTGCAATTGGTATAAATAAAGCCGCAACTGCTTTACTGGCGATCTCGATCTTTTGCCAACTATCCATCTTTCTCTCCCGTTTAACTGGGACTGTCAAAGTTAGATCATGCGGCAAGAAATAACACTTCTCTCCGCGCATTACTCTGAAGATGGCATTTGCAATCGAGCGTTATGATTATTTTCAAAGACTATAAATCAAGGAAGATCAGACTGAAAGTATCCGGACCGGAGCTTTACAGGAGATGAGATACTTAAAATTCTCAGAGCTTCGATGGCGGCTTGATCTTCATTAGGTACGTGCTTTTATTACCCCTCATTTGAGGGGGGGTAGTGGAAGTGACATTCAAAACTACGGACAGGCTCGCGTCCCCAAGTGAGAGGGCCTTTAATGATTTTTCCAATTTGTCTTTAGCGAATTTCAATGAGCTCGAACGCAGAAATAAAAATCAGTGGATTTCCCGAAGATGACGGGTATTGGTTTGTTAAATGGATTGATGAATTCAGGCTTCCGCACCTCACGACAAGTTCAGCGTCAGTGAAAGTAGTACTTCAAAAACTTGGCTCTGTTGATTTTCACAATCTAAATAATTTAGGTTCGACTGATATTCGAAGTATTCTTGGGCAGCGTAAAAAGGATGCAGATGTAATTATTGAGATTCGTTGTCCAGTAGTGATGCCTGGAACGTTACCTTTAGTATTTATCGGGGCAATCTATCAGAGGGGGGTCTATGTCGGGCGGCTGCCCACTCGTCGGCGTACGATCGCACTGGCTGATGGCGGCCAAGAAGGGTTCGAGTTATCACTCTCCCAGCAAATCACCCCTCCGCCGGGCTGGCCTGAAGGTGCCCCCTACAGTCTTCTCAATCGTTTTGAATATTCAGTTATACCCAACATCATGAGGTCTTCAAGATGTTTGATGATTAATCGTGGTGAGGATACATTCATCATCCCCCGAATGACTATTTTTAAGACCTTTTACGCTCCTCACACGGAGCTTGCGAAAGCGTTTTGTGGTGGCCCATGGAACGATCGTCTCGACGAAGTTATTTGCCTAGATGACTTTGAGTCGGGGCTTAAAACTCAAAAAATTACGCACCCAGAACAATGGAACATAATTCTTCAGGTAAGGGTGCCTGACGTGTTCGCTCCCCTTTTGGCCTGTTTTACTTTGATGAGTTCGCAAGATCGTGCGCTTCTTTAATCTATTCGCAAAGCCTTCCAAGACAGAGAAGGGAGAGCAAAGAATCCTTGGTATGCCAGCGCACGAATCCCCTTTAAATCAGATAAAGAGGATTTAAAGCTAACCGTATTAGGATTTGATCTGCGGAGCTCTTTCTACCACGTCTAGGAGGTGAAAAGATCGAGAAACGGAAGTTTCTTGTCACCGAAATCATTGGATGTTCTTGGCCAAGTTATATTCCGCCGATTGGATACGAGCGTGCAAATAGCGGTAATACAAGTCCAAACCCCATTGCCGTCGACGAGCAGGCACCTTATGTAGGTACGCCCGCCGGAGAAATTGAGCGTTCAGGTGCGGAGCTAGATGCCACTCATGACGCAGATGTCACTTCGCCGATAACCCATCTCAACCACACGGAATTTCACTGGATAAACAAACCCACGCTATCAAAGCTGGAGAAACTAAGTAGTAAGAAGTATTCAACACCTCCTCGTGATGACGTACCAGTTCATAGCGAAAGGATGTCTACAGGTGAAGACACCTATCAAAATGATGCTGTTGGCAAAGGGTTGGCTGAGCATAGGATTCGGACGCCCGAAAAAAGATTTAAAAGCATTTTGGAAGTTTTCTCACAACTAAAGTGTGACGGAATAATCTCCAGCTTTAACGTGTTGCCCTGTGATGATAGTCGTTATGAAATCATTCGAGATGGCCTAGCCTGCTGGAGCTTCCAGGAGAGAATTGATGTTAGGTCGAAATTTCGTCCTCGCAGAGGTTGGCGTTTAGTTAAGTTCAATAAAAACAGTCTGCAAGGTTGTATTTATCGCTGTGCGTTAGTTGTTCGATTGATCATCAATCAAAGGATCCTGTTTTGGATTGAAATTGAGTGTCGCGAAACGGGAGAAGGTGGTTTTCGTTCGCCAGTTTTGGCAGATGTCATGACGTCAACAGCCAGCACTATCTCTGCGGCCTTGGAGATCATCGCCGAGTGCAAAGGAATAAACATGGAGCCTCCATTGAGCAAGGTCTTTGGTCCGAACAATCTGAAGGTAAGTTGCTACAAACACGTTTACGAAAAGGGGTCAGACTCCAAGTTTGATACGGGCTCTTTTAATAGATTCTTAAGACAAATCTAATCTTGAATATCAACAATATTCAAGATTAGATTTGTCTACTAAAGCTGCGGAGATGGTGCGGAGCGCCATTCAGAGGCCCACATCGAATGAAGAAGAGTTTTGCTACTTATTGAAAGCCCATCCGTCATTTTACGCAAATACGCCTTATAACAAAGTCTCTGCCCAACTGCAATTGCATTGCACCAGTTTAGATCTTCTCGCAATCGTTCCCATTTTTCTTCATAAAAGTTCGCAGCTACGAGCTCACATAAAATTAGAATATCTACTGGAGGATGACACCAGCGCGGCACTTTTAATGGATGGTCACTTTGACGTTGCCCGGGTCGATGTCCACCATATTGAAGATGAACCAATGGACCTGGTTGCGATATTCCGTCAGTTGAATTTGCCCAATCTACATGCCAGCGTGATAGTGATTTTCGAGTGTCATCATGGATTTCTAGGGCAATATCGAGAGCTGTAAAAGGCGGATGCTCATTTTGAATTTGCGCTACGGAGATACCTTTACAAGAAATCTGAGGGATGATTGGCGTGCCCCTTTCATCCGATGTTGCATTAAAAATAACAGCGTTGTCTCTATCAATTGTTACTCGCCATGAGGTGGCGTGAGGGTTGCGCTTAAGCTGACATACTTCTTGAAGTAATGCCGCATAGCCTTCAGGTGTAACAATATCAAATTCCAGCAATTTACATGCAACAGTGTTAATTGCGTGAGACATTTCACCAGCGGTTATATATGAGTTGCTCATATCAAGACGAATGTGTTGAGTTCACAATGACGATTCACCGTTTCTTTGCTTCGTTAATACCTCCCGTGCAAGATTGGCGTCCACATCATCAACATCGATTTTCTTTTGCAAGTGGCGTTCTGTTTGAATGCAATCCCAACAGATACGTTTCCGATGGCTATATTTGGGCGCATGTGGATCAAATGCAGATACAGAATGACGAATCTCAGAAATACGCTCACAGACAGCGCAAGAGAATGCAAACTTTTCATCTGAGGAGTTGTTCCAGGTAGAAACTGCTGGACTCAGGTTTAAGCCAAATTTAGCGTTTAATAATTTGACCCGTTCGGAGCCTGTGATGTTTGTCGGACGCGTGTTAAAGACCTCCTTTGACCAATCGTCAAGTCGATGTGCCCACCATCTACGCCAACCTAGGTTAAACACCCCGTCATATCGAATTTTTCGGTGGAGCAATTCGGGCTCCAAAGGGGCAAGTGACTCAGTGCCTAAACGTGCTGCTACTTCATTATCAGACAATAGGATTCCTGATCTGTCGATTAAACACTTGAGAATCGTCCTGGCTGCAATATGCGGCGCACCGGCAGAGGAGAGGGCTACCCGCAATTCTTGGTTTACGATTAATTCTATTTCTTCTGCCTCGATATTTAACATCGACAATCTTTTGGACTTGTCTGCCCAAAATTCTTTGATTTGCCGATAACCTTCACACAAGGAAATAAGTTCATTTTTTACTGGATCTGGATTTTCTCCGACTTGCCCCTTCTGATAAATGCGATCAAACAGGTCATGTGCAGTACCATCAGGACGATAAAAGCTCTCGAGCTTATCCTCTCCTGAGATGAGCACGATAGGAAAGTCGTATTCTGGGGCGACACTTGATTTATCTCTTAGAAGTTGTGCAAGACCACTACCGTTGTACGATTTTTGAGGATCGATCATCTTTGGGTTTTCATCAAGACGGAAATCGAGTAAAACGATATCTGGCCTTTCATTGAATAACTCTCCAGCCAGAGTCGCGGCTTCAGCTAAAGGGCGGTACTGGATCGAAAGCGTGTCTTTCTCTGATCCAGAAACTGACAATAGAGCGGCGTAAATTTCTTCGACATCATCTACGAAGATACCTTTGTAATTCATATCATCCTTTATTAATACGATCTGCAAGCACGCGGAACTCAATGTTGCAAGTGTAGCCCTCACTTGGAGACCCTACCGCAACAGAGCCACCATAACTAGAGGCAATATCGCTTACTATTTTCAATCCTAGGCCAGTTCCTGGTCCAGCTAATCCATCATCCGAATCGATACCCACAGATGTAGTGTAGAAAGCATCGAAGATATGATCTTTACTTTTTTCACTAATTCCTAGGCCATTGTCTTGAAATGAGAGTAGGACTAGATCACCTTCTTGTTTAACGCAAACCCGCACTAATCTAGGCATCACTTTCGCAGCTCTCATAGATTTAATTGAGTTGGTAAGAAAATTCAGCAATACGGAATCAAGCTCGCTAGCATGCATGTCTGCGGTTCTTAAGTGACTTGGCGTAACGTCCCATTCAAAGCTGATTCTTTGTCGATCTAAGTACTGCATAAATTGTTGATGAAAACGCTCGATCGCACCTTTCAAAGAAATTGGTCGTAGTTGTCTACTTTCAGTGTTGGACATCAAACCGGAGATGTAACCTCCCAAGTCAAACATTCGACCCGTTACGTCTTTTAGCCCCTCAACTTTTCCAGAAAGTTGTTCTTTTGCTTCAACAGGGAGGTCGGAGACTATCTTGCTAATAACCTTAAGATGGGCCGTTATTGAACTACGGATCCCTTTTATTTCATGGCCAAATACAGAAATTGAGAGTCCGAGCGAGGCTAATATTCGTAACATTTCTTCATATTGTAAAGAAGCTGCTTCGCGTCGCTCAACTTCAGCCTCCCATAGCTTTGCTTCCTCGCGTGCTAGTTCTAGTGCTTGAAGTGCAGCCGCGATTTCGGGTGTTCGTTTTTGTTGCTCTCGCGACGTTGGTTGAGTGTCTGGATTTTTGGCTTCTTCGGTCGGTATCGAGCTGAAAAGATCTAATGTTTCTAGAGGTTTAGTTTCAATTTCTGCGTAAAGCGTATCTATTATTTCGCTCGGCTTGCGAGGCCGGGCTGTCGAAACAAACCCTTTTTGTCCGGCGGTTTGCTTTCGACCACGAGACGAAGCAACTCGAACAAACGCCCACTCTAACATTGCACGTACAGCCGTTCGCATTTCCTCGAAGGCTTCATTTTCGATCAAACCTTCTCTGCTGCTAGTTTCTTCAAAAAGGGGGTTATCCTCACGATCCAGTGAGACATGACCGAAAAAATTAACATTGCTGGCAGGAACGATGATGTTCCTTCGACTTGTGTCGCGGTCAAGACCTAACCAATCGTCGGATCTTTCTCCATACGGCGCAACTCTAAAGCCGTTTCTGTAAATCCGTATTCCGCCGTATTCGGCGCCCATATCTTTGGCTAACTGAACACCCAGACCGGAGAGGGTTTCCGCAGCATAGATAAAGTACCGAGCGTTAAAGGTAAGCGGTCCAGTAAGCAGAAATTTTCGTTCGATAGTGTGGCTATCATCCAGACCTGTTTTCTGGGAGACTACACGTACACTAGCGATGCCGTTTTCATCAATGCTTCCGGTAATGATGGCGAACGCATGCTGTAGAAATCCTGTTTCGATGCTCAAAGTTGTTTCCCGCTGTTGGGAAGACTCACCATTTAATCGTACTTCGAAGCCAGGATCTGCGTATTTTGTTGAGTTTGTGTTGCCATTTGTCAGTGTCACAAATGGACTTTGCAGTGAAAGAATCATCTTCCAAACACGGTTCAAGGCCACTTCCGGCCAAGTTTCGCGTAGCTGATCAATTTGAAGTCTGGTCCCTTCCCGATCAATGGGCTTTTTGTACTGTTCAACCTGATTAAATATATCGTTTAGATTCAAACCAGATGTGAAATGATGATCCCAATCGAATGAGACACGGACCCCCGTGTGACTTCCTTTGACCTCTGTCTCCATTGTCAAGGTCTTTCCCAAGCGTTGAACCGCAAATCTACCAATGCCCTTTCGTCCAGCACGAAGTCGTAAATACTTAGGAGATTTGGGCTCTGCCTGCTTAAAAGATGTGGACAATCTCATCCACGAATCACGAACGACCTGAAGAGTCATCCCATGCCCGTTATCTTCGATAACTAACCGTCCTCCCGCCTTATCTTGGTTTTGAAAAGTAACGGTAACAAGAGAAGCATCTGCGTCGTACGCATTTTTAATGAGCTCCGCTAATGCAGTTTCCTGTCTTGCTACGAGTTCAAGTCCTAGGCGTTGAATATGGCCAGCATCCACACTAAAACGAACATTATCGTTATTGTTGTCGACAATAATTCGACTTGTTTTTTCAATCAGATGCCAATCGGGCTTCTCTTTTGTAAGCTCTTGAGAGATAGTTCGGCGCAAAAATTCAGGATCGGTCATAGGGCTCTTAGGCAGTTCAAAGCGATTTAAAAGTGGTCTATCGTCAGCGCATTCTTCGATTACGGACGGCTTCTAGTCCAGAGTGTAGTGCAGGAAGATACGCCGCCATAGCTCCATCTTTAAAGAAGAAGGCATCGGCGCAAAGACGGGCTCCCGTTGCGTCTCCGAGCCTCAATTTTTCATTTACCTTTTTAAAAACCGTGTCAATCTGAGAAGAATTTCGATTACTTGGTAAAAATAAGTTCAATTTTAGTGCACTCGATGGTTCTAGTTTCAGAGCTCCAGATCCTCGCGGATGTCCAATTATCTCAGCTGCTAACTGTGTGAATGTTGTCTGTATAGACAACGCTATTAATTTCATTTGACTGGCGGTAACACTCTCTTTGAAGTACACGCGGTACATCGAATTTGTTGAGTTAGCGTTGGCGAGATTGAGAATTAAACGCGGACCTTTGTCGGCCATGAAAACGAAAAAGGCGTCTGGCGTGCGGTGATTATCCTCAAATTGATACCAGATAGGACGTCGCTGAAATGTAGAGTTGCTAGCTCTCTTTTCCATTGGATATCTAGCAAGATACTCTGTCAATATCTTTTGCCGCGGTTCTGACGGTGGCCGTAGTGCGAGGCAGCGTACGTTGTTCTCAATATGTTCGCGGCGATCATCTTGGTCAACACTAATCCCCGAAACATATTGGCTTCGTGGCATGATGTATTTCAGATGACGATTATCAATTTTGTATTCTTTCCATTCAGATCGACTTTTGATGAAGAAGGGGGTGTCTCCAGTTACAAGCCCGATCCTAATCGTTGCTAGATCGCCTAGCAATCGCATGTTTGGAACAGAAGCAAGCGTCTGGTGTAGCCGGCCAACTTGAACGGGAATAAGCCCATGTCCTGGAAAGGCTATTTCCTCCGTATGGCTATTGATATGCCAGTTTTTCAACAATTCAGTAAGCTTCTCAACGCTCTCGATACATCTAACCATGAACGGGGTATCAGCGGGTTGCTTGTTGAAGCCTTCGGCTAATAGAACTACTGTGGTTTCCTCTGTACCTTCAGTTAAAAACAACCGCTCGGCAATTGTGAGGGCCACTACTCGTTCAAATTTACTTCGAATAAGCTCCCGAATTGATGCCGAGTATTCGGCATAAAGAAAGCTACCAGGTAGCACCAGTGCTATGCGTCCGCCAGTTTTAAGAAATTTTAGCGCATGAACCACGAAATAAGCCCATAGGTTGGCTCTGCCGTGAAGCCGAATGCTGGACGTATTAATCAATTCCGATATAGCTTCTCTCTGATTTTTTGAGAAATTACTATGTTTGATGTAAGGAGGATTTCCAATCACTAGATCGACTTTTGTTCGCATCGATCGCTCAGTGGCTTTTGTGAGAAAGTCCTGTTGAAAAAAATGACCTGCAATCATCTCTTGTTTAATTCGGCGCCTCAGATATCTAAACGCCAGGGGGTCAATGTCACAACCGTATAAGTTGGCTTCAGGCGCAGGATTGCCCAGCTCGGATAGGCGCTGTATGGCAGCCTCTAAAAAGGTACAACCACCAAAGCAGGGCTCAAGAACTAGATCCGAAGAAGATCTGATTCCCCAGTCAGACAGTGCCGCAGACACAGAAAGAGGGGTGTAAAAAGCTCCAATTTTTTTGCGATGGTCAATGTCGTGCGATTTCAAGTCGAAATCAAGGGAAGATTCCAAATTAGTGTCACTTGCCAACATTGAGTTCATTCCGCGTTTTTTCGACTCCGATTGTCTCTGCAACATTTTTGGCAGCCCGTCGCAAGATGATGTCTGAGCTGTCCACATGCAATATCACTTCAACACAATCACCTTCAGCAATTCCTAGCGTGCGCAACAGATTTCCGTCGAGCGCAATTCTCCTCGATCTTTGTATAACAACAGTACCGAAAGAGACTTCAGTTAGGGTTTTTTTTGTCACAATATGGTATTTTAAAATACAACATGACCTAGCATAAGGCAAATACTATATCTTGCACAACATTTGGTTGTTCTAGATATGAAGTTTTCACCTCAAGGCAATTGATCCTTGGGATGTACTACCCCGCCTATCGTGGACAACTCCCGGCTAATATTTGAGCATAGGAGAAAGTCATCATGAGTGGACAAAGGTATTGCAGCGTAACTTAGGTGGCAAATTGAATTTTTTCAGTGGGTGTTCCGATATACAACATCCCATTAGTCAAGCATCGTGAATTGCATTCTGATTAATGAAAGGTCATTGTTTTATTAGCGGACTGTTTTCTCCGTCTAGGTCAGCAACAGTGACTGCAGGTAAGCTTATTGTGACCAATAATCAAAATTGACTTTCAGTTATTTGTGTTGTTGCCAAAATTCAGCGAACTCTAAGTGACGATATTTAGATAGGCTAAGCAGCAGCCTTGCAATTATTCGTTGAATGTATAACAGATCTTCTTTCCGGTTCCGTCCAAGTTGTGAGTATGACTTTCCATGATGCACCATTGGGTTTCGAACATCTTTGTAAAACTTAACGAAATTTTCTCTTGTATTTGCCTGAATTGAAGGGTCGTTAGAGAGCCATTTGCCAATTGCCGATTTGAACTCATTGGAGTTGCAATTTTCAGGCGTCAAAAGGCCATCTATTGCGAAAATCAAATTCAATATTTTTTGATCATCCGAGAATGCGGTGAACGATTGCCCAAACACACGCAATAATCGCTTAAGACGAATGCCTAGAGAATTACTCTCATACTGTTCTGTAACAATCGATTCGAAGTCTGAATGGCTAGGCGGTCTGTCCAGTTCAAGACCTAGACCCGGTACTAAGAGAGGACAATCAGGTTCCCTCGCGATCAAACGTGTTTGCTCGTGGTTCTGAACCTTAACCGCTAGAAAGTTAAGGTCTGGAATATAGCCTGCCATCATCGGAGATGTTTGGGGAATATCCAGTCTGCAGTAATCAACTCTAATCAAGTCCATTACTGCTTCGCCTTTAAAAATAGATTCTTCCAGAATTCGCTCGTCATAGTCGCGGGAACTTACTTGCTCACCAGTCCAATTGATGTCGATGTCGAACTGTATATTCGTCACGGTTTCCAGATCTGATAGCCGCACTCCACTTACTGCGGTTATAACTTCCGAGAGATTTTTGCCGGAGAAAAGCGAATCAAAGTCAACCTCTTCTCGCGAAGATTCATTTTCATGCTCGTTCTTGGCTGGTACGAATGTGGTACCAGCAAACTCAAACTGTTCATAAATAAGCAGATTTGCTACAGGAAGTGTGACTTTAAATTGCATAGGAGATTCGTGTGGTTTGTGATCATGAAAAATAATCTACATTAAATAAAGTGAGTTTGTTGACTATTTAAAGCACAAAACCACAAATTGGAGCACATTGGACAGGTTGATTAGTTGGTTATTGATAAATGCCATAACGAATGGCGGATAGTAGATTGGATACCACCTCCTGGCCCACCACGGTATCAAAGTAATCTGCAGGAAGATGGCCACCCAAGGAGTCATTGGGACCAAATGCCCAAGTTCCGAGCCACTCGGCGGCATCAAACCCTTCAGGATCGCCGCACTCTTCAACAATATTTTGTACTTGTCCTATTAACAAGTGAATTCCAATAATCTGATTAGACAGGCTTTTTTTCTGACTGGGCGAGCCTCTGGACTTGATTGAGTAGGCCAAAGAAAGAGAGATGCCGAGACTTTGGGACAAGTTAGCCAAGCTGACTCCCATGGCTTGAGCAGTTTCATAAAAATACCCAGCAGGGATTCCAGCTCTGATCAACCCAACCCGCTCTACTAGAGTGGTTTTGTAGACAGAACTTATGTAGTTGGCAAAGTTATCTTTTTGAGGCGATGAACTCGACAATTTTGACTCCACAAATTTCCTTAGACTTATTGGTTAATGTATCCCAGGCACTTGAAAAAACACAGCGATTGAGCCGCTACGGTGAGCTGCATCAGTTTTGACATGGTCAATACGAGTCGCAGGGTAGAAGGTCGCATATTTAAATGTGTAGTCGCATCTTCAACTAGAAATAACATCCGCCGCCGATCAATGCAGCCATGGTGCTGCTAGGGTGTGGGTTTCTAAAAGGGCGCTGCGGGCTCAGCATGTCGCTTTCGCCTTTCAGGCTTCGAATGGCCGAGATCTCCAGCGAGTCTTCAAAAGGCAAAGGTGGCATCAGGCTGCCAACGCGCTGCGCCAGCATCGACTTTCCACTGCCCGGTGGGCCCACCAGGCGAATGTGGTGTTGACCCGCCGTGGCGGTCAGTAAGGCATGTTTGGCGGTTTGGTGACCAATCACTTCGGCCATGTCCAGTGGGTTGGTCGTGCTCGAATGGTTTGATGCCAGGTGTGATTGTTGTTCCAGTGGCTGGCCATGCCCCACCAGATGCGCAGCCGCTTCAAACAAATTGCCGGCGCCGAATACTGCAAGGTCGGGCACAGTGGCTGCAAGCCTGGCTGGCGCTTTGGGCATCATCAGCTTGATCGTGCGCTGGCGTATGCGGGCCTCCTTTCGAGCAGCAACTGCCAGGGCAAAAGGACTGCGTACGCCAGTCAGTGCACCTGACAATGACAGTTCTCCAGCGAACAACCAGTCAGAAAGATCGGCTTTGGCCAATTGGCCCGAAGCACTGGCGATGCCCAATGCGACTGCAAGATCAAATGCCGCACTGCCCTTGGGAAGGTCAGCCGGCGCGAGGTTGACTGTAATTCGCTGAGAGGGAAACTCGAATCCGCTGTTGAGCAAGGCCGATCGTACTCGTTCTTTGGATTCACGGATTTCGGTATCGGGCAGACCGACCAGCGCGAAGGAAGGCAAGCCGGCTGACAAATGAACCTCAATTTGAACCGCGACAGGGCGAACGCCCACAAAGGTAAGACTGTGAAGGGTGGCTAGAGGCATGGTGCGGACAACAGTCAAACCCCGAGGATTATCCCCACGCCGCTTCTTTTTGCAAATGAGTGCTTCGGTTGGCGTCACCCGGTGGACGACGCGTGACAGAGGGCTCGATCAGGTTCGTTTCTCGAGCTCAGCCACGCGCAATTCGAGTGCATGCACCTTTTCGCGCAGCCGGTTAAGCACTTCCTTTTGGATTTCAAAATCTTCAAGGCACACAAACTCCATGTCTTGCAAACCTTGGCGAATCAGCTGTGTGACTGGATTTTCCATGTTTTGAAGGCCTTTTGCGTTGAGCAATTCGCCTACTTTGGCCGTGATGGCATCGAAAGGATTGTTCGCCAATGTTTACCCCGAAAGAGTTTTATCGCGTCGCACCAAAACAGTGCACCAAATTGGTGCTGCGGCGAAAAATTCAAAAAATTGAATCCCTATTGTGCCCGAAAAAGGGGGATTTATCGTGAAATTACCGACGAGTTCATGGTTGGCACACTTCTCGCTAATAGACCCTTGCCAAAAAAACTTTACGGCATTCATCTATTTTTAGGAGAGTGAGATGAAAAAATTAGTACTGGTCGCTGCAATCGCCGCAACTACTTTTGGGGCTGTTTCAACTGCACAAGCTGAAGTCACTACTACAGCAAACGCCAACTTGGCTACCGATTACAAATTCCGCGGTATTTCCCAAACCAACGGTGGCCCGGCTTTCCAGGGTGGCTTTGACGCCGCTTTCAGCAACGGTTTCTACGTGGGTAACTGGAACTCGAACGTAAACTTCCCAGGCGTTGGTTCTGGTCTGAGCTCTGGAAGTGCTGGTTTGGAAATGGACTTCTACGGCGGCTACGCAGGTTCATTGGCTAATGGTATTGGCTATGACGTTGGTGCCTTGTACTACTTCTATGAAGGTGTACCAATTGCTGCTGGAGCCCCCGAGCTGGACACTCTGGAGATCTACGGTAAGGTGTCTTATGCAGGTGCCTATGCCAAACTCTCTTACGCTGTAACTGAAGATTACTTCGGCGTCGCTGCAGCAAATGGCAGCATTGACCAAAGTGGTTCCACTTACCTGGATCTGGGTTACACCTTGGCGTTGTCAGATGCTTTGTCCTTGACCGCTCACTATGGTCTGACTAGCTATGACAAGGATGTTGCCAACAACCGTCTTGGTACCGGCACTGTTGATTCTTATGCTGATTACAGCTTGGCCGCCACCTACGCGATCAGCCCCAAGTACTCGGTAACTGCTGCGTATATTGACGTTGATGATGACGGTGTTGATTTCTTCAACAACGAACAAATCACTGATGGTTCTTTGGTAGTGACTTTCAGCGCCAAGTTCTAAATTGAATCCAGACAGCGCTCTGAAGAGGGGCGCTGTTTTTACCCTCTTCAAACTTAATTCAGGAGTGCGTAATGAAGCTAATTTCAGCAGTCATTAAGCCTTTCAAACTCGATGAAGTCCGTGAAGCGCTGTCTGCCATCGGCGTGCAAGGCATTACGGTTACCGAAGTGAAAGGTTTTGGTCGCCAGAAAGGTCACACAGAGCTGTATCGTGGCGCCGAGTATGTAGTCGACTTTTTGCCCAAAGTGAAAATTGAAGCAGCCGTGGACGACAGCCTGGTAGACCAGGCATGCGAAGCCATTGAAGCAGCGGCCAAGACCGGCAAGATCGGTGACGGCAAAATTTTCGTGTTTGATTTGTTGAGTGTTACCCGTATTCGCACAGGCGAAACCGGTAAAGACGCCCTTTAACCAGAGAGAAGTGAGGAAATCATGAGAAAACTTCTGACTGTCTGGCTTGCGGCCGCAGCACTGGGTTTCAGTGTTGCCAGTCCCGGTGTATTTGCTCAGGAAACCCCTGTAGCGCCTGCCACCGAAGCCACCGAAACAATGGCTGCTCCCGTCGAGGCAGCTCCTGCCGAAGCGCCTGCCGCTGAAGCTCCCATGGCCGCAGAAGCTGCTCCCGCAGAAGAAGCTGCCCCAGCTGTTGAACAAACAGTGAACAAAGGCGATATCACCTGGATGATGGTCGCGACTATTTTGGTTATCTTCATGACCATTCCTGGCTTGGCATTGTTCTACGGCGGCTTGGTCCGCGCAAAGAACATGTTGTCTGTGCTGATGCAGGTAATGTCCGTGTTCTGTCTGATCGTGGTGTTGTGGGCTGTATACGGCTACAGCTTGACTTTCGGCGGTGGTGACAACCCGTTCGTGGGCAACTTCAGCAAACTGTTCTTGAGCGGCGTGACACCTGACTCCCTGTCAGCCACGTTCACTGAAGGCGTGATGATCCCTGAATTCATTTTCATCGCATTCCAGTCCACATTCGCGGCCATTACCTGTGCCCTGATCGTGGGTGCATTCGCCGAGCGCATCAAGTTTTCTGCAGTGTTGCTGTTCTGTGCAATCTGGTTCACTTTCAGCTACGTGCCAATCGCTCACATGGTGTGGGACGCTGCTGGTTTCATCTTCGCAGATGGCGCAATCGACTTCGCTGGCGGTACAGTGGTTCACATCAACGCTGCAGTTGCAGGTTTGGTGGGTGCTTACATGATCGGCAAGCGTGTTGGTTACGGCAAGGAAGCCATGACTCCACACAGCCTGACATTGACCATGGTTGGTGCATCCATGCTGTGGGTGGGTTGGTTCGGTTTCAACGCTGGTTCCAACCTGGAAGCCAACGGTGGTGCAACATTGGCCTTCATCAACACATTGTTGGCAACTGCTGCCGCAACACTGAGCTGGGCCGCTGCTGAAGCACTGCTGAAAGGCAAGGCGTCCATGCTGGGTGCCGCTTCCGGTGCAGTGGGTGGTTTGGTTGCGATCACACCAGCCTGCGGCACAATCGGCCCAATGGGAGCTCTGATCCTTGGCTTGATGGCTGGCCCAATCTGTCTGTGGGGCGTGACTGGTCTTAAGAAGATGTTGGGTGCAGACGATGCACTGGACGTGTTCGGTGTACACGGCGTAGGCGGTATCTTGGGCGCCTTGATGGTAGGTGTGTTGTCTGCACCTAGCCTGGGCGGCACCATGGGTGACGACTTCGTAATCGCTTCCCAGTTGGCAGTGCAGGCCAAGGGCGTGGTGATCACTATCGTTTGGTCTGGTATCGTGGCTGCAATCTCCTTCAAGCTGGTAGACCTCATCGTTGGCCTGCGTGTGTCTGAAGATGCAGAGCGCGAAGGTCTGGACATCACCTCTCACGGTGAAACAGCCTACAGCAAGTAAATACACTCTCCACTTAGGTGGAATCCTTCAGCCCGGGGTAAAGGGCTGATTCAAAGGCACCTTCGGGTGCCTTTTTTGCTTCACCCCCCGATTTTCCCTCCTCAATGTGGCGGTGCAGCGTTTTGGATTACACTTGGCGAAGTGTCTTACCCAGAGAATGTTGATGGTTCCACATCTTGTAACTGCTTTAACCGGTCCACTGTTGGATCTTGAAAAACGAATGCTCGACAAGACCACTGAAATTGAGCGGTGGTTTCGCATGGCCTGGAATGAGAACACGCCGCCTTTTTACAGTTCAGTGGATGTGCGCAATGCAGGTTTCAAGCTTGCGCCTGTTGACACCAACCTGTTTCCTGGCGGTTTCAACAATCTCGCCCCCGACATGATGCCGCTGGCCATTCAGGCCGCCGTGAGTGCCATTGACAAAATTTGTCCGGAAGCGCGCAGCATGGTGCTGGTACCAGAGAACCACACCCGCAATACCTTTTACCTCACCAATGTGGCCCGCTTGGCTGCCATTTTGAAGCAAACCGGTCTGGATATTCGTCTGGGTTCCGTGTCGCCCGACATCACCGAACCGACCCGTTTTGATTTGCCGGATGGTCAGCACATTGTGCTGGAACCGCTCAAGCGCTACGGTAGCCGGGTTGGTGTTGATGGATTGGAGCCATGTGCGGTGTTGTTGAACAACGATCTTTCCGCAGGTGTTCCTCCAATTCTGCAAGGCATTAAAGACCAAATCCTGTTGCCCCCTTTGCATGCTGGTTGGGCCACCCGCCGCAAGAGTACGCACTTCAAAGCCTATGATTCAGTCGTTGAGGCTTTTTCTGAAATGCTGGAAATTGATCCCTGGTTGATCAACCCGTATTTCACGCACCGCAATCAGTTGAATTTTCAGGAGCGCGTGGGTGAAGAGGCCCTGGCGCAGGCTGTCGATGAGGTGCTTGCCAAAACACGCATCAAATACGCTGAATACGGCATAGACGAGCAGCCTTATGTGGTGGTCAAGGCTGATGCAGGCACCTACGGCATGGGCATCATGACTGTAAAGGACGCCTCGGAAGTGGTTGGCCTGAATCGCAAGCAGCGCAACAAAATGTCGGTGATCAAAGAGGGCCTGCAGGTGTCCGACGTGATTATTCAAGAAGGTGTGCACACCTTCGAGAGCATTGAAGACGCCGTGGCCGAGCCTGTGGTTTACATGATCGACCGCTATGTGGTGGGCGGTTTTTACCGAGTGCACACGGGCCGTGGCCGCGATGAAAACCTGAATGCACCTGGCATGCACTTTGTGCCTTTGGCATTTGAAACGCCATGTAACACACCCGACTGCAGTGATCGCCCCGACGCCGCGATGAACCGTTTCTATGCTTATGGCGTAATCGGCCGTTTGGCCGCATTGGCTGCTTCGCAAGAGCTGGAGGCTACAGCAGGTATGGAGTTGGCCGCATGAGCAGTCGGAGTTTTGTGTGCGTCATTGATCCGCTCACCAGCCTGAATCCGAAAAAAGATTCCTCCATCGCCATGATGGAATCGGCGCAATCGCGTGGCTGGAAAGTGGGCGTGATCGAGGATGGAGGCATGCATTGGGCGACTGGTGTTGGTGTTCGCGCCCAGGTGGTGTGGATTGCAATTGACCGGGCCAGCAAGCCTTGGTATTCCGAGGTGGGTCGTGAAGAGGTTGCATTGAAAGACCTTGATGCCATCATCATGCGCAAAGACCCACCGTTCGATGCCGAGTTTGTGACCGCTACCTGGCTTCTTGAACAGGGCGAGCGTGAGGGTGCGCGAGTGTTCAATAGTCCGCGGGCCATTCGTGATCACAACGAAAAATTCACCATTGCCCAGTTTGAACAATTTGTAGTGCCTACCCTGGTTTCGCGCAACGCAGCCCAGCTTCGCGGTTTTCTGGAACAACATCCTGATGCCATTGCCAAACCTCTGGATGGCATGGGCGGCACGTCAATTTTTCGCATGAAGAAAGGCGATCAAAACGTGGGCGTAATACTGGAAACCCTGACCGACTATGGCCGCAAAACCGCCATGATTCAGCGCTATATTCCCGACATTGTGGACGGCGACAAACGTGTGTTACTCATCAATGGCGAGCCGGTACCTTATTGTCTGGCACGATTACCCAAAGAGGGTGAGCACCGAGGTAACTTGGCTGCGGGGGGCACAGGCAGGGCGCAGCCCTTGAGTGAAAGCGACTGGCACATTGCCCGCACATTGGCACCCGAATTGAAAAAGCGAGGGCTATTGCTGGTGGGACTGGACATCATCGGGCAGAACCTCACCGAGGTGAATGTCACAAGCCCCACCTGCTTTCGCGAGATCATGGATCAAACCGGATTTCCCGTGGCAGACACTTTCGTGCAAGCCGTTGAAACAGCCTTGCAGGAGAAGCACTGATGTTGGGCTTGGTGCTGGTGACTCATGCGCCTTTGGGTGACGCCATTGCCCAATGCGTGAAACACGTGATGGGTTCTTTGCCTGATGGACTGGCTGTGGTGGATGTGCCTGCGGATGAAGACATTGAACAGTCTGTGCAGCGCATTCAAGCCGCTGCGCGGCAGGTTCATGCGGGTGAAGGAGTGGTGTTTTTGACTGACCTGTTTGGTGCAACTCCTTCCAATGCCGCGGTGCGTGCTGGCGTGGAATCGTTGAATTTGCCGACTGTGCTGGTCTCGGGCTGCAATCTACCCATGGTGCTGCGTGCACTTGGGTTTCGGGATTTGCCCATCAATGAAGTGGCCGAACGTTTGGTCATGGGCGGCCGAAACGGTATCGTAAGCACTGGTGCAACAGCGCCACAACGTCAAACCTTTAACCCGGCGAAGAACGATGATTCAGCAAGAAATCACCATCAGCAATAAACTGGGCCTGCATGCACGGGCTTCGGTCAAATTGACACAGACGGCCAGCCGTTTTCAGTCCGAAGTGTGGATTGGCAAGGCAGGCCGGCGCGTGAATGCAAAAAGTATCATGGGTGTCATGATGTTGGCCGCAGGGAAAGGACACAATGTGCTTCTTGAAGCGGAGGGCAGTGACGAGGCTGAAGCCATCGCCGC
>NZ_LUJK01000034.1 GCF_001601825.1 Limnobacter sp. CACIAM 66H1
CTCAACACACAATGTGGCCTCTAAAGCTGAGGTCGATGAAGTTATGCAGCAGGCAAGCACAGCGGGTGCAACAATCGTTAAGCCCGCAGGCTCAACTTTTTGGGGTGGCTATGCGGGTTACTTTCAAGATCCAGACGGTCACCTTTGGGAAGTTGCATTCAATCCAGAAATGCCCGTCTAATTGAGGTCGATCAGCCTGAAGAACTAGCCTGCCGACTTATAAAGACCAAGGCCCAAAACCAGGATTTCAATTGCGAACAAACTACGTCCTTATCGATTACGAAAACGTGCAGCCAGAAGCAATGGCGGTGCTCAGCAAAGAGCACTTCAAAGTGATCGTATTCGTCGGTGCCAATCAGGCCAAAGTCACCTTCGAGGTGGCATCAGCACTTCAGCAAATGGGTGAGCGTGCCGAGTACATCAAGATTTCCGGGAATGGCTCCAATGCGCTCGACTTTCACATTGCCTACTACATCGGCTTGTTGGCCAGCAAAGAGCCCGAGGCATACTTCCACATTGTTTCCAAAGACACGGGCTTCGACCCGCTGATCAATCACCTCAAGGGCAAAAAGATCCTCGCGTGTCGTTCCAAAGATGTCACTGACATTCCGATTGTCAAGGCGTCAAACTCCAAATCACCCAGCGAGAAAATTGCTGTAATCATCGCTGATTTAAAGCGTAGGGGAGCATCCAAGCCACGCGCCGTCAAAACATTGACAAGCACCATCAGCAACATGTTTCAAAAGCAACTATCCGATGAAGAGCTTCAGTCATTGCTGCTAGAGTTACAGACGAAAGGAATAGTCAGTATTGCGGGCACCAAGGTGTCGTATGAATTGCCTGCCTGACACTTCTTATAAAAAGCAATCGCTTCAAGGATCAAAGCCAAGCATGAATACCGAGCAATCCAAGAACCCCATGCATGGCGTCACGCTTGAAACCATCGTGGTAAAGCTTGTTGAGCACTACGGCTGGGACATTCTTGCCAATCGAATCAAAATCAATTGTTTCAAGAACGATCCTTCCGTGAAATCCAGCCTGAAGTTTCTTCGAAAAACGCCTTGGACCAGAGAGCAGGTTGAGCAACTTTACCTCTCTACATTTGCAGCACAAACTGAAGTGCGAAAAAGTTAAGTCGTCTGCCACGCGGTGTAATCACACCAAGCTATCACCACCCCGCAATTTGTAACCCCCCATTCCTTCTCTTTAAGGTGCCTTTTTTTAATTGTTGCCAATGAACAAAAAGGTAGTAGTATCAAGTATGTACTGAACAACCAAACAAAGGTATTTCAAAAAACCGCAACTTAGAATTTGCCACATACCTCGAACGCTAGGCCTGCTGGAAAGTGGGCATTTTGATGTTTGTTTAAAAAAGTTGGAGATGTGTCATGGTCAAACTCGCGTTGTTCGTTCGTCTTGAAGCCAAGCCAGGTAAGGAGAAAGAGGTAGAGAACTTTCTATTAAGTGGTCTACCCCTTGTTCAGGCAGAGCCAGCTACTACAGCTTGGTTCGGTATTCGCTTGGGGCCATCAACCTTTGGCATCTTCGATGCATTTCCCGATGAGGCTGGGCGACAAGCTCATCTTTCCGGGAAGGTTGCAGCTGCGCTGATGGAAAAAGCGGGTGACTTGTTCGCCACACCGCCATCAATTGAAAAGGTCGATGTTCTTGCGGCAAAGCTTCCGGGCTGACCAGGCCCACCACACAATTTTAAGGACCGACTTCAAGCATGAGTGACGAGCAATCGAATAATCCCATGCATGGAGTCACCCTTGAAAATGTCGTCGTGAAGCTTGTTGAACACTATGGCTGGGACGGGCTTGCCCGTCGAATCAGAATCAACTGTTTCAAGAATAATCCTTCCGTTAAATCCAGTCTGAAGTTTCCTCGAAAAACGCCTTGGGCAAGAGGGCAGGTGGAGTAACTTTATCTGTCGACACTTGCATCAAAAAGTGATTCAAAAAATACTTAACAAAAATTCAGCAGGTCGTCTCGTATCTTTATGGTCAGCAAAATTGATGTTGTCATTCTGCGTCTTCGTTTAGCTGAGAAATAATACTTTCGTAGGAATAGTCGGAAAGCCCGCTTTGCTCGCCCTCATCCAGATATTGACGTAATTGCGCCAGTTGAGTTTCGTGTTTCTCAAGTAAACGTAGCCCCGCTGTGACCACCTCGCTTGCCGACTCATAGCGACCACTATGGACCTGTGATGCAATAAATTGATCAAAATGTGGGCCGAGAGAAACACTCTTCTTTCTTGCCATGGAATATCTCTGATACATAATCTTCGTACAGCGTAACCACCTGTTTCCAACTAATCAATCAAGTGTAATCACACCAAGCTACCACCACCCCGCAATTTGTAACCCCCCATTCCTTCTCTTTAAGGTGCCTCTTTAAATTCGTTTAAAAGGCACCGCATGGCAGTTATCCCCAACCAAATCAATGATGTTCAAGTTCAATTTGGCTTGAATGTTCACAACAGCGTGAAACGCGAGTCACCTTGTTCATTGATTAAGCAATGAACAACATTCAAAAAATAATTGCAAGCAGCGCTTTAGTAGCGTTCGTAAACTCAAGCTGGGCAACTGAGGTGGAGGAAAAAACCCTCTTGAACAACCTGGCGTACGGGCAGTTGATCGAACTGAATCAATACAGCTCTGGGCAGCAGAAGGGCTTGATGTTGCGCCTTTTTGAAACGCCAGCTCGCGATGAAACTTGTGGGCTTGAAACTGGTGCCACTTGTAAAAATAATCACCTGATCACTGTTGCCACTTTCGATGAACTACCGGAAGTTCAAGTACACACATTGCAAGCGAAAGGGGAGTTTGTAAAGGCCGATTGGGTTGTACCTAAAACGCCTGAAACAACAGTTGACCAAGCCGAGTTGGTTCTTACGTTCCGTGAATATCATCGATTCGCGACTCGAGCAAATCCTAAGCTCCCCAAGAAGGTTTTTCAGATTAATTTGAAAATCACTCAACACGACATCGAAGAAATCACGCCTGCCAAATAACGCCAAACAAAAAAGCCAGGTACTGTTCAGCACCTGGCTTTCTCAAATCAAACCACTCAAACTTAAGCGGCTTTCACCTTCAAGCGCCATGCGTGCAGCAGTGGCTCGGTGTAACCGGCAGGTTGTTCCATGCCTTTGAACACCAGGTCACATGCAGCCTTGAATGCGGCGGATGTTTCAAAGTTGCCAGCCATGGGCTTGTACGCGGGGTCGCCAGCGTTTTGCTGATCAACCACAGCGGCCATGCGCTTCATGGTTTCCATCACTTGCTCTTTGCTCACAATGCCGTGGTGAATCCAGTTGGCAATGTGCTGGCTGGAAATGCGCAGTGTGGCGCGGTCTTCCATCAGGCCCACGTTGTTGATGTCGGGCACCTTGGAGCAACCTACACCTTGGTCAACCCAGCGAACCACATAACCCAAAATACCTTGGGCGTTGTTGTCCAGTTCTTGCTGCTTTTCTGCATCGCTCCAGTTGGTGTTGGTGGCCACTGGCACTTGCAGCAGGTTGGCCAAAATGCCTGGGCGTTCTGCGTCGGCATCAATCTTTTCCAGCTCGGCTTGAACAGCGGCCACGCTCACCTGGTGGTAGTGCATGGCGTGCAGTGTTGCCGCAGTTGGGCTGGGTACCCAGGCGGTGTTTGCACCGGCTTTGGGGTGGCCAATTTTCTGTTCCAGCATGGCTTTCATCAGGTCGGGCATGGCCCACATGCCTTTGCCAATTTGCGCACGGCCTTTCAAACCACAGCTCAAACCAACCAGCACGTTGTTGCGCTCGTAGGCGGTAATCCATGCGCTGCTCTTCATGTCGGCTTTGCGAATCATCGCGCCTGCGTGCATGGCGGTGTGCATTTCGTCGCCAGTGCGGTCCAGGAAGCCGGTGTTAATGAAAGCAACACGGCTTGCTGCGGCAGCAATACAGGCCTTCAAGTTAACAGACGTGCGGCGCTCTTCGTCCATAATGCCCAGCTTCACGGTGCTGTCAGGCAGGCCCAGCAGCTTTTCTACATGGGTGAACAACTGGGCGGCAAAGCCCACTTCAACAGGGCCGTGCATTTTCGGCTTTACGATGTAAACCGAACCTTTGCGGCTGTTGCGAATACCGTTCACGCCATTGCCTTTCAGGTCGTGCAGCGCAATCGTGGTGGTAATCACCGCGTCCATAATGCCTTCGGGAATTTCTTTGTCGCCGCCCCACAAAATTGCGGGGTTGGTCATCAGGTGGCCCACATTGCGCAAGAACAACATGGAGCGGCCATGCATGGTCACTTTCTCGCCATTCACGCCGGTGTACACGCGGTCAGCATTCAGGCCACGTGTGAATGTTTTGCCGCCTTTGCTCACGCTTTCTGTCAGGGTGCCTTTCAAAATACCCAGCCAGTTTTTGTAGGCCACAATTTTGTCTTCGGCGTCTACGGCTGCAACAGAATCTTCCAGGTCCAGAATGGTGGACAGCGCTGCTTCCAGTACCACGTCGGCCACACCGGCTGCGTCGCTGGAACCAATTGGTGTTGAGCGGTTAATAATAATATCGGCGTGAATGCCGTTGTTCACCAGCAGTACTGAAGAAGGTGCTGCTGCGTCGCCCTGGTAACCCACCAGTTGTGCGGCGTTTTTCAGGCCAACGGTGCTGCCGTTCTTCAAGGCAACTTGCAGCTTGCCGCCTGCAATGGCGTAGCCAGTGGCGTCTTTGTGTGATGCGCCTTCCAATGGGAAAGACTGATCCAAAAAGTTGCGTGCAAACTCGATTACTTTTGCACCGCGTACGGGGTTGTAGCCGCCAGCGCGTTCTGCACCGCCTTCTTCGGAAATGACATCCGTGCCGTACAGTGCGTCGTACAGGCTGCCCCAACGAGCGTTGGCTGCGTTCAGGGCGTAGCGTGCGTTCAAAATAGGCACAACCAACTGGGGGCCAGCTTGGGTGGCCAGTTCGCTGTCTACATTGGCGGTGGTGGCTTGCACTTTGGCAGGCTGCTCAACCAGGTAGCCAATCTTTTTCAAGAATTCTTGATAAGCGGCCATGTCTTTGATGGGGCCAGGGTTGGCTTTGTGCCAGGCGTCCATTTCCAGCTGAATGCGGTCGCGCTCGGCCAGCAGGGCAGCGTTTTTTGGGGCCAGTGTGCTGACGATTTCGTCGAAGCCCTTCCAGAAACCAGCTTGATCAATGCCGGTGCCGGGCAGCACTTCATTGTTGATGAAGTTGTACAGGGGTGTGGCTACTTTCAAGCCATGCACGGTGGTGCGTTCTGTCATTTTAGAAACCTCGGGCTGGGTAGTTAATGCGAAACAGTCGATTGTAAAGGAATTGAGTGTGATTCTGACATGTTTGGAATGGTCATAAGCACAGGCGATTGATCAAGACATCTTTAACTTTTATGCAAAACTCTGGAAAACCCCAAGTCGATTGCGGCAACGCAGGCTTCAATCCAAATTGTGGGCTGGTTACTATTGGGTAATCGATTCGGGGTAAACATGCGGACTTTTGATTACATCGTAGTGGGGGCGGGCACGGCAGGCGCCTTGATGGCCAACCGGCTCAGTGCCAACCCCAACAATTCAGTGCTGTTGCTGGAAGCGGGCGGTAAAGACAACTACCACTGGATCCACATTCCCGTGGGTTACCTGTATTGCATCGACAACCCCCGCACCGATTGGCGCTTTCGCACCGAGCCCGATGCAGGCCTGAACGGCCGAGCCCTGATTTACCCTCGTGGAAAAACCCTGGGTGGTTGCTCCAGCATCAACGGCATGATCTACATGCGGGGCCAAGCCCGCGATTATGAAAGCTGGGCTGCGCAAACCGGCGACGAGGCCTGGAACTGGAACAATTGTTTGCAAGATTTCCTGGCGCATGAAAGCAACTGGCGTTACGACAACCCGCATGCCGAGTTGGCCGACACCGACCTGCCAAAGTTTCACAGTGGCAAGGGTGAGTGGCGCGTCGAAAAGCAGCGCCTGCGTTGGGAAATACTGGAAGCGTTTTCTCAAGCGGCGCAGCAGGCAGGCATACCCGCCAGCGACGACTTCAACCGTGGCAATAATTTTGGTGTTGGCTACTTTGAAGTGAACCAGCGCAGCGGCTGGCGGTGGAACACATCCAAAGCCTTCTTGCGCCCCATCCTGAAGCGGCCCAACTTGACCGTGTGGACCCAGGCACAAGTCAAAAATTTAATCATTGAACGCAACGCCAGTGGCGAACTGGTGTGCAATGGCGCGCTGGTGGTGAAGGGCGGTGAAGAAGTGGCCGTGAAAGCCGTGCGTGAAACCGTGCTGTGTGCGGGTGCCATTGGCACGCCACAAATTCTCGAACTATCGGGCATAGGGCAGGGCAGCCTGCTGCAGCAACACGGCATTGACGTGAAGCTGGACAAACCCGGTGTGGGTGCCAACCTGCAAGACCATTTGCAAATACGCGCCGTGTTTAAAGTGCAGGGTGTTAAAACCTTGAACACGCTGGCCAACAGCCTGTGGGGCAAGGCGCAAATTGGCATGGAATATGTGTTCAAGCGCAGCGGGCCGATGAGCATGGCCCCCTCGCAACTGGGCGCATTCACCAAGAGCAGCGCCGACCGGCCATACCCCAACATTCAATACCATGTGCAGCCGCTGAGCCTGCCCGCTTTTGGTCAGCCCTTGCACAACTTCAATGCCTTCACAGCCAGTGTGTGCAACCTCAACCCCAGCAGCCGCGGTTCAGTGCATATAAAAAGTGGCCGGTTTGAGGATGCACCCGCCATTGCACCGAATTACCTCAGCACCATTGAAGATCAAAAAGTGGCGGCTGATTCATTAAGGGTGACCCGCAACATTGCCCAGCAACCCGCCTTGGCCAAATACAAGCCTGAGGAATTCAAGCCCGGCGTGGAGTTTCAAAACGACGAGGAATTGGTGCGTTTGGCAGGCGACATTGCCACCACGATTTTTCACCCGGTGGGTACGGCATAAATGGGTGCGGCCAACGACCCCGCTGCCGTGGTCGATTCCCGCTTGCGGGTGATTGGTGTGAAGCACCTGCGCATCGCTGATGCAAGCGTGATGCCTACTATTACCAGCGGCAACACCAACAGCCCCACACTGATGATTGCCGAGAAGGCAGCGCGGTGGATACTCGAAGGCTGATACACTTCGGGCATTGATTGCAGGGAATACACGCCATGAACGAAGTCATCATCAACAAAGAACCCGTCGAGCTTTACAAGATCCTGAAATTTCAGGGTTGGTTGTCCAGCGGCGGCGAGGCCAAGAATGTGATTGCCGATGGCCATGTGTTGGTCAATGGCCAAATTGAAACCCAGAAGCGCAAGAAAATTGTGGGTGGCGATGTTATCGAGTTTGACGGCGTGAAGTACACAGTTAAACTGGGGTAATCGTTTTATCCCGAAGCAGTTTTCATCAAGGCAGTACGGTCATGGCAGTAAAAGACCAAACAGTTTCAAAGCAGTCTCCATGTGTTGAGGTGTATTTCGACGGCTCATGCCCCATGTGCCGCCGTGAAATCGCGGTGTACCAAAACATCACGCCCGATCAGCCCATAGCCTGGATTGATGTCTCCAAACCCGACACGCCACTGCCCCAAGGGCAATCCAAAGAACAACTCATGGCGCGTTTTCACACGCGCACGGCGCAAGGCGAATTGCTCAGTGGTGCTGCGGCCTTTGTGCATGTGTGGGCGCAGTTGCCCGGCTGGCGGGTGTTGGCGTGGTTGGCCAAAGTGCCCGGCATGTTGTGGCTGATGGAAAAGGCTTACAACGGCTTTTTGCCGGTACGCCCTGCCATTCAACGCTTTGTTTTGAAATTTGACACCAGCCATTTGCCGCCTGCATTGGTGGCCGACCTTCGCACCGACCATGCCGGTGAAACCGGGGCCGTGTGGATTTACAAGGGCATTCTGGCTGTTTCAAGAAACCCTGAAATTCGCGCATTTGCCAGTGAACACCTGCAAACTGAGCAACGCCATTTAAAGGCCATGAATGCGCTGTTGCCCGTGTTTCGCCGAAGCTGGCTGTTGGTGCCCTGGCGCATTGCGGGCTTCATCACTGGTGCGTTGCCAGCCCTGTTCGGCTCGACCGCGGTGTACCGCACCATTGCCGCAGTGGAAACTTTCGTGAACCTGCACTACCAGGAACAAATCGACAAGCTGAATGCATTGGGCACTCACCCGGCACTCAAGGCGCAACTGATCGAGTTTCAACTGGATGAGTGCGCACACCGCGACGAGGCGACCGCAAAAACAAAAAAGCCCGGCGGGTTGATCGCCAGGCTTTGGGTGGGTGCCATTGGGTCAGGCTCCAAGGTTGCGGTCACCTTGGCCCGTTTTATTTAACTGATCAGGCAGCCAATGCCGGTTTTTGAACCTGGCGAACCAGTGCTTGCAGGCGCTTGCGTTGCAGGCGCATTTCAACTTCCATGGCTTTGAATTTCGCTTTGTAGGCTGCCAGGGTTTCGCCGTTTTTAATGGCGTTTTTTGTGTCCTGGTACCAGGCTTCTTTCAGTTTGGCCCAGTCTTGCAAGGCTTTGCTGTAGTGCTCGTATTCCTGCGCAAGGCGGGCTTTCATGGCCTCAACATGCGCATGCATGGAGGTGGGCTGTGCCTGCATTTTTTCTTCGGCGCGTTTGAATTGCATCGCGATGCGTGCTTTTTCAATGGCGAACTTGTCGCAGCGCTTCAGGTTTTTGGTCAAGCCCACATACGACAAACCGGCAATCAGCCATTTGGTGGGGTCGATGTGAAACCACTTGATGCCGTTGCGATAGTCGTACTGAAACAGGTGGTGGTAGTTGTGATAACCCTCACCGTAGGTGAAGATCGCCAGGAAATCGTTGTCGCGCGCAGTGTTCTCGTCGGTGTAAGGGCGGCGGCCCCAAATGTGCGCCAGCGAGTTGATAAAGAATGTGGTTTGATGGCACCACACCAGGCGAGCCAGGCCACCCAGCAGCACCACACCCCACAAGTCGCCCACCAGCAGGCCAATAATCACTGGCAAACCGAAGTTAATGCCCAAGGCCAGTGCTGTGTAATGCTTGTGCTGAAACATCACCAGTGGGTCTTTTAACAGGTCGGGCGAATTGCTGAAGTCTTCTTTGCCAGATTCATATTTGCGAATCATCCAGCCCATGTGCGAGAACCAGAAACCACGCTTGGCCGAATATGGGTCGTGCTCGGTGTCGTCCACATGGCGGTGGTGCGTGCGGTGGCCCGAAGCCCAAATCAAAATGCTGTTTTGCACGGCCATGGTGCCGAAGAACATCAACACGAAGCGCACGGTCCAGTGGGCTTCGTAGGTGCGGTGTGCCCACAGGCGGTGGTAACCGGCGGTAATCGAAATGCCATTCAAGATGGCCAACACCACGAATGACACCCAGGCTGCAGTGCTGTAGTCGTTGAACCAAGCGTAAGCGGGTACAAGAATGAGTGCTGCGATTGAAGTTCCGAACAGGGTGATTGCGCCGGGCCAGTGGATCGGGCTGTTGGGGTCAACTCGTGTGGTCATTGAAGGTTGGGTTTTACCAGTTGGTTCAAAGGATGAGGGAATCATACTGATTCTTGCCCCTGGCATGAACCCAAATTTAAATATTTAATAATTGTTCTTGATTGTTGAGGTACAGCCGCAACGAAATCTTGAATTTCGAAGCGGCTAGAGTTAACACTTGTGCACTGAATTTTTAAAAATTAGGCGGCGAGTTGCGAATTCGCGCCAGTCAGTTCTCCACCCAAGACGTCAATCAAACCGGGAATCAGCTTTCTCAATTCACCGGTCATCAAGGCAAAGTCGGAATCGAAAGCATCGTCGTCGGCACTGAGGGCGGCCTGTTCTTTGATCACATCCAAAGGTGCAACCCTTTTCACTTGCAGGTTTTCATGCAGCACGAAAGACACTTTGTCGGCCCAGGTCATGGCCAGTTTGGTCACGTCCTTGCCACCCTTGATGTGCTTGGCAATTTCCTCAGACTCCAGCGAGTGCTTCACATAGCGCACAGTGGCGGCCTGTTCACCACGGCTTTTCAGTTCGCAGTCCTGGTCCACGGTAAAGGGGGGCGGGTTGTCGTTCTCGGCCAGCCAGGCGGTCATGGCCACGGTGGGCGATATTTTGGTTTTGACCAAAGCCATGGCCACGCCTTCCACGCTTTTCATGAGCATGCCGACCAGTTCGTCGGCTTTGGCGGGGCTAGCCGCGTCAATCACCAGCCACTTGCCCTGCAGGTCTATCCACGCATTGATTCGGCTGCGAATGGCAAAAGCCCGTGGCAGCAATTCGTCGGTCACGGCTTCCTTGATTTCCTTCATCTGCTTGCGGCCGGGCTTGTAGCCTTCGCGTTCTTCAATTTCCGCGGCACGTGCTTTGGTGAATTGATTGATCACGGTGCTGGGCAGCAGTTTTTTCTCCAGGCCCAATGAAATCAGCAACTGCTGGCCGCTACGGTGCACAAAGGGTTCACCTTCGGCTTTTGGAGAAACCCAACCGCGGGTTTGCAAGTCCATGCCGCCACAGGCTTGCAGGGCTTGTTTGGCCAGTTTGTCTTCCAGCGATTCGGGGGTTTCTTCCCATTTGGTCAGGCGAAAGATGAACAGGTTTTTAAACCACATGGCTTGGCTCGCTGAAATTGAAAAAGGGCTGGCAGTGTAACGCAAAAAACCAAGGTGCAGCCAGTCGGTTTGAGGGCTGCCAAGGGGTTGAACAAATTTTCACCGGCGATTCTATTTGATAGTAGTATTTCGATACGCTGTCATCAAAATACTCACAACCTGGTAGTCACAACCGGATGCACCTTACGCCGTTTCGCTGGATTTGGATTTTGTTCCTGCTTCCCTGGGTGAGCAGTTGTACCACGCCGCCCCAACGTGATTTCGCCGACACCCTCAGCATGTTCGAAGAACTGCGCCAGCAGTACGATGTGCCGTATTCCCGCATGGGTTTTCAGAAAAGCCCTTTGTTTGCTTTTGCCAAGGGCAAAACCCAGATCGTGATTGACGAAGCCTTTTCTGAAAGCCTGAGCGACGCAGCCCTGCGCTATGTTTTTGTGCATGAACTGGTGCACCTGAAATACGATGACCCCCGGCGTGGGTATGATTTGTTGAAACGCATTCACCAAACCAATGCCAAAGACACCGAACTGATGAACAATGCCTTCATGACGCTTTTGGGCGTTTATGGCCAGGACCCTGAGTTTAAGAATTTTCTCGATCAGGTTGAAACCCGGGCCAACCACTACGCTTCGCAGCATTTAATCGATCGTGGCGAGAACCCCTGCAAGGCCATTGCAGAAATTGAACAATACACAGGCGCACGTTTTCGCTTTGGCACCGAAGACCTGTGCAAATGATTCAGCTGCCCCAACGCATTGTTTGCCTCACCGAGGAAACCACCGAATGGCTTTACCTGCTCGGTGAAGAACACCGGATTGTCGGTATTTCCGGCTACACCGTGCGCCCCCGCAAAGCGCGCCTTGAAAAGCCCAAGGTGAGTGCATTTTTAACGGCCAAGATTGATCAAATACTGGCGCTGAAGCCCGACTGCGTGTTTGGGTTTTCTGATCTTCAGGCCGACATTGCCAGTGCATTGATTCGCCATGGCGTGCAGGTGACAGTGTTCAACCAACGTTCGGTGCCCGAGATATTCAGCATGATGTACCAGGTGGCCGCCATGGTGGGTGCCGCTGAAAAAGGGGCTGCCCTGATTGCAGAAATGCAGGCGAAAGTGGAGGCCGTGCGGGCCAAAGCCCGCCAATGGACTGTGCGACCCAAGGTGTATTTTGAAGAATGGGACGAGCCGCCGATCAGCGCCATTCAATGGGTGAGCGAGTTGATTGGCATTGCCGGGGGCGATGATTGTTTTCCTGAGCTGGCCACGCAAAGCTTGGGCAAGAACCGGATTATTGCCGACAGCAGCGAGATTGTTCGCCGCAACCCCGACATCATCATTGGCTCTTGGTGCGGCAAAAAATTTCGCCCTGAAACCGTGGCTGCGCGGGCAGGGTGGGGCAATGTGAGTGCGGTGAAGCACCAGCAAATTTTCGAGATCAAGTCGCCGCTGATTTTGCAGCCCGGCCCGGCAGCGCTCACCGATGGCCTGGATGCCTTGCACAAAATTATTGAGCGCTGGTGTGCTTACAACGGTTGAATTTGTTATCGTGACAATACCACCCTAAAGCGGGGGCTACCGTTGCGTACCTTCTCAATCGCTTCATTGATCTGCTCGAAGCGGTAGGTTTCTACAATCGGCTGTATGTTGTGCAAGGCTGCGAATTTCAGCATGTCGGCAATCACGCGTGGGCTACCCACTGGCGAGGATGAAATGGTGCGTTGCTGGCCCATCAATCCAAACACGCCGATGTCCAGAGGTTCCAGCACTGCACCAAGAAAATGCAAACGCCCTTTGGGTGCCAATGTAGAAATGTAGGCATTCCAGTCCAGTTTCACATTCACAGTCGACAAAATCAGGTCGAATGAACCCGCTGCCTTCTTCAGGGCGTCAGGATCTTTGCTGTTGAGCACGTGATGTGCGCCCATGCTTTTCAGTTCATTGGTTTTGGAGGGGTCGCTGCTGAATGCAGTGACTTCGCAGCCCCAGGCTTTGAGAAACATTACCGCCATGTGGCCCAAACCGCCCACGCCGATCACCGCCACTTTGCTTTGCGGTGAAATATTGAATTGCACAAGCGGGTTGTAAACGGTGATGCCACCGCACAGCAGCGGGCCTGCGGTTGCCGGGTTGACACCTGCGGGAATTTTTACCGCGCTGATGGCTTGAGCGCGTACTTTGTCAGCAAACCCGCCATGACGACCAACAATGGTGCCTTTGGCTGTGCTGCACAGGTTGTGATCGCCACCCATGCACATTCTGCAACTTTCGCAGTAGCCTGCATGCCAGCCAAGGCCCACGACATCACCCAATACAAGGTGGCTGACATGGCTGCCCAATTTGCTCACGCGACCAATAATTTCATGGCCAGCCACCATGGGGTATTGGGCGCGGCCCCAGTCGTTGTCGAGCATGCTGACATCGCTGTGGCAAATGCCGCAGTGGTCGACATCGATTTCGATATCAAATGCACCCAGTTCACCGGGGTCGTACTGATAGGGTTTGAGTGGGCCTTTGGCCTCGAAAGCTGCGTAAGCGTTGATCATGATGTCTCCTTGAGTTTGCTTGATGGTATTACACCTTCGACAGTAGTATGTAGGTCAAAGTAATAATCAGAACAATCAGGAGACAAGACTTGCAAACCCATCGCCGCGCCTGCCATTTGTGTGAAGCCATTTGTGGCTTGAAGATCGAGGTAGACAACAATCAGATTGTTTCAATCAAGGGCGATGAGCAAGACCCCTTTAGCCGTGGGCACATTTGCCCCAAGGCAGTGGCTCTGAAGGATATTCAGGAAGACCCCGACCGTTTAAAGCAACCGGTTAAAAAAGTGAACGGGCAATGGGTAGAAACCACCTGGGAAGACGCCATTGAGTTGGCCTGTGAAGGGTTGTTTCAGGTGCAGCAAAAATATGGTGCCAATGCCGTGGGTGTTTATCAGGGCAACCCGAATGTGCACAACTGGGGTTTGATGACCCACAGTGCCAATTTTCTGGGGTTGCTGAAAACACGCAACCGTTTTTCAGCCACCTCGGTTGATCAGTTGCCCATGCAGCTGTTGGGTTACTGGATGTTTGGGCACCAACTGCTCATCACCATCCCGGACATTGACCACACCCAATATTTCCTGATGCTGGGGGCCAATCCGATCGCTTCGAACGGTAGCTTGATGACTGTGCCCGATGTGGCCAAACGCATCAAGGCCCTCCAGGCGCGCGGCGGAAAGCTGATCGTGATTGATCCTCGAAAGACTGAAACCGCCGAGGTGGCTGATGCGCATCATTTCATCAGGCCTGCCAGCGATGCGGCTTTTGTGTTCGCACTTATCAACACCATTGTGGAGGAGGGCCTGACCCGCATGGATCGCCTGGCCCACCACAGTGAGGGTTTGTTTGCGGCTTTGGGCGCGATTTCAAAGGTGACGCCTGAAGTGGCGCAGGCCGAGTGTGGTATTGACGCGGACACCATTCGCCAAATTGCGCGTGATTTTGCGAATGCCGGAAAGGCGGTGGCGTATGGCCGCATGGGCGCCTGTACCCAACGCCATGGCACCTTGGCGCAGTGGGGTATTCAGTTGCTGAACTTTGTGACGGGCAACACCGACCGGGTTGGAGGAAGCCTGGTGGCCAACCCTGCGCTAGACCTGATTGCCGCGCCCAACAGCAAGCCCGGCAGTTATGGCCGCTGGCACAGCCGCGTCAGCCAAAAGCCTGAGGCGCTGGGTGAGTTTCCCAGTGCCATCATGGCTGAAGAAATTCAAACCGGGGGCGAAGGACAAATCAAGGCCATGGTGACCGTTGCGGGCAACCCTGTGTTGTCTACACCCAATGGCCAGCAGCTTGACAAGGCTTTGGCAGGGCTTGAGTTCATGGTGTCCGTGGACCTGTACATTAATGAAACGAATCGTCATGCGGATGTGATTTTGCCCACCACATCGCCTCTTGAGCATGATCACTACGATTTGATTTTCAATATTTTCGGTGTGCGTAACCAGGCCAAGTACAGCGCGGCCACCTTGCCAAAACCACAAGGAAGCCTGGACGACTGGGAACTGATGGACAAACTGGCCGCCTGCTACAGTGCAAAGATTGGCAAACCTGCTCGGCCTTCCATGCCGCCTCAAATGATTCTCGACATGGGTTTGCAAATGGGGCCCTATGGCATGGCCAGTGAGCAAAAGCTGAGTCTGGACAAATTAAAACAGCACCCCGAAGGCGTTGACTTGGGGCCGCTTCGCCCCAGTTTTCCAGACCGCTTGCAAACCGCTGACAAAAAAATTCAGCTGGCACCTGCGGAAGTGCTACAGGCCGCAGCAAATTATGTGGCCGACTTGCTGAATGACGACAAGCGGGCAGGTGCCGAAATGATGTTGATTGGGAGGCGCCACATTCGCAGCAACAATTCCTGGATGCACAACTCCGAGCGCCTGGTCAAAGGCAAGAACCGCTGCACCGCCATGGTCAACCCTGCGGATGCTGCGCGTTTGAATTTGCAGGACGGCTACAACGTGCGTGTGCGCAGCCGAGTGGGTGAAATTACATTGCCTGTAGAAATTTCAAATGACGTAATGCCCAGCGTGGTGAGTATTCCGCACGGTTGGGGCCACGACAAATCGGGGGTACGTTTGCAAGTGGCAGCCGCCCACGCGGGGGTTAGTTGCAATGATTTGACCGATGAGCAATGGCTGGATGAGCCCAGTGGGAACGCCGCAGTCAACGGCGTGCCCGTAACACTCATTCCTGTGGCGCAATAAGTGCCGGGCTGACTGTCAATCAGCCCGCCTTTTTTTCCCACACGGTCATTTCCGCAATGCTGTGCTGGTATTTGCGGGCCGTTTCCCGAATCACAAACGGAACATTCAATGGCTCGCGAACCAAATTGAAATGGGGTGCAAGCACTTCTTGCATGCCGTCAAGCATGGTTTTGGGTTTGCCATGTTCTTCAATGCCGCCAATCCAGTTTTCTTTGGGTGTGTGCTCGGTCAACAGCGTGTAGGGCGAGCTGATCACCAGCAAGCCGCCGGGCACAATGCGCTTTGGCATGTCGTTTAAGAACCCGGTGGGATTGTTCACCCGGTCAATCAGGTTGCCTGCAAATATCAGGTCATAACCCGTGTGTTCCGCGCCCAGCTTGCAGGCGTCGCCCTGCGAAAATTCAACACGCTGGCTGCACTCGCTGTAATTGAAATTAGCAAGTGACACTTGCATGGCCCTGCCCAAATCACCCTCATCGTGCAAGAAGTAATTCAGCGTGTTGCCCTTTTGCAAGGCTTGGGCGGCGTCGATGAAACGTGCGGAAAGATCAACGCCCACGGCCGTATCAAAGCCCAAAGCCAGCTCGAAGGTACTTCGGCCAACGGCGCAGCCCAGGTCGAGTGCCTTGCGGCGTGGCCGATTGCCCATGAATTCCAGGCAAAGTTGAGCGCAGCGCACTGGGTAATTGGGAACATCAAAATAGTCGACGCCATAGTGAAAGGCCAGGTACTGGTTTAATAGCTCGTCGGTTTCGTAAGGATTGGTCATAAAGCCTTATTGGGCACAGGTTCTGAAGCCGACGAATACATCGTTTCGGTCGGGCGTGTAGGCTTGGCGATAAGTGCCGCGAATGAGTATGGAAGAGGTTGCACAGGAGCCACCGCGCACCACTTTGTGGTCTCCAAACTGCAGGGTGGACATGAAGGGGTACATGTCCATGGTGAATCCGCTGTAAGGGAAAAACAGACTGTCGGTCCATTCCCAAACGGTGCCGATCATTTGCCGGCATCCAAACGGGCTGTCTCCTTCGGGCAGGGCAGTCACCGGCAGCCTCGCAAGATGTGTGCTGTCCATGTCCACCCGGTGGCTTTCCATGGTGTTGCCCCATGGAAACTTGTTGAAGGTGCCGTGTTCTCGATTGCCCAAGGCTGCCACTTCCCATTCAAACTCGGAAGGTAAGCGTCGCCCGGCAAACTTGCAGTAGGCTTGTGCCTCCCAATAACTCACGTGTTTGACAGGCAGTTCGGCCTGAACAGGAAGCCATTGGTCGAAATGGCGCTCCAGCCAGATGCCGTTTTCCTCTTTCCAGAACAAGGGGTGTCTTGCTCTGTTGCTGTTGCGCCATTTCAGGCCTGCCATGCTCCAATACTGGTCGTTTTCATAGCCACCCGCCTGAATGAAAGTCAGAAACTCGGCATTGCTGACCAGTGTTCTGGAAATTTTGAAGGTTTTCATGTCAACAGTGAATTCGGGTTTTTCATTGTCGAAGCAGAAATCTTCAGTCGCGAAATTCGCCGACTGCGAAGGCATGCCGATGCGGTACCGGCCCGCGGGTACTTCCACATCCTTGGAGTGAATGAGGTCGGTGTTTCTTGTGTCTGTGTGTTGCAACGAAGAGGGCGGCGGCGCATAGCCCAGGCTTTGGCGCGCCCACACCATCGACTCAATGTGCATGTTGAGGTGAAAAATGGCGTACTTGTACAGGTACAAATCACTGTCGGTCAGTGGTTTGGTTTCAATTCGCTGTTTCACCTTGTTGAAGGTGTCGTCAAAGTAGCGCAGGGTGTCCGGTTTGTCCGGGAATAGCCCCTCGTGCCAGCGGTCCTCGTGAGCCAGTTCAAACGAGTCCCAGATATCGTCAAGCGCGGGGTTGTACGAGGAGGCTTTGTCCAGGTTTTGCAAAATAAACCGCTCGAAGAAAAAAGCGGCGTGCCCAACCTCCCAAATAGGCGGATTAATGCCCGGCAAATAGGGCACTTTGGTTTGCTGTGCACTCAAGCTGTTGAGCAATTCAAGAACACGCTCACGGCTTTGTTGCAAAGAGGCGAGTAAGGATTGCTTGTTGTTCATCGTGGTGGTACTACTAATGGATTACAAAACAATTATAGGCCACCCATGTTCATGAAATCGATACTACGCACATTGACCGTGACATCCACAGCACTGTTGATTGCCACTGGCAGCGCTTATGCCGAAAAACCAGAAAAGGGAAACGGCAACCAGGGCAAGAACAAGGAACAAAGTGAGCAACGCGGGCCAAAGGAAAACCGCAAGGGCGGCGGAAACGAGAAGGGCGGTGGTGATGGCCCGGGCAAGCGTGCTGAAGGTCGAGATTACGGTCAAGGCGGGGTGTCCGTTTCATTTAACTTTGGCAGCGCCGAAACCCGAATTGTGCGGGATTACTATGGTGGTCAGGTTGCCAAAGGCAAGTGCCCACCCGGGCTTGCCAAAAAAGGCAATGGTTGCCAGCCCCCAGGCCAGGCCAAGCAGTGGCAGAAAGGTCGTGCCTTGGGCAGCGATGTTCGGTATTACGACATTCCCAATGAATTGCGTATTCGCCTGCCCGCACCACCTTTGAACCACAAATATGTTCAGTTGGGCACTGATCTGTTGTTGATCGCAGTGGGAACAGCCATCGTCGTGGATGCGGTTGACGGGATTTTCTGATCCAGGACGAATCATCACGCCGGTGATTCGTCATTTATTCTTGCGCCAAGTGGAACAGTGAATTGCTGATCCACTTGCTTATCTAGTTGCTAACAACAACTAGACTGGCACCGACACTATTAATTGGGTGCCTCCATGACAAACAAGATTGAAGTCTCGATTCCAGCCGTGGGGCAACCTTTGGCTGGAACATTTTTTACCGCATCAAATGGCAACACTGACAAACCGTTGCTGATTTGCCCCGCAACAGGGATTACCCAGAAATTTTATTTTCCGTTTGCCCGATGGTTGGCCCATCAGGGATTTTCTGTATTGGTGTTTGATTATCGAGGCATCGGAAAATCTTTGCAGGAGTCGCATGTCAAGCATTGCGAGGTGAAAAAGCAGGACTGGGGCTTGTATGACATGCCTGCAGCCCTGGATTTTCTGCTTGAACTCACTGGGCAGAACAGCGCGTACTTGGTCGGTCACAGCGCGGGTGGCCAACTGTTCGGTTTGATGCACAACCATGCCAAAGTGCGGGGCGTACTGGCGGTGGCTGCTTCTTCCGGGCATGTGAAAAACATTCGCAAAGACAAACGCAACGCTGCCAAGTTCATGCTGCGATGGGTGATCCCGATCAGCTCTGCCGTGTTGGGATATGTACCCGCCAAGCGTTTGGGATGGGGTGAGAATTTACCGAAGGGGGTTGGCCTGCAATGGGCCAAATGGTGTTCCAGCCCTGGGTATGTGGAGAATGAATTTGGTGATGGTGTGCAGAAACACTGGTTTGAACAGTTCAAATCGCCAATTACTTTTGTGCATGCCAGTGATGACGAAATCGCAACCCTACCGAATGTTGAAGACATCATGCGCTTGTTCACCAAAGCCAGCAAGAAACGGCTTGAAATCAAACCCGAGACATTCAAACTTGGCAAAGTGGGGCACATTGATATTTTCAGGGAGCGGTGCAACAGCATTTGGCCACAAATTTTGGCAGAGTTGACTCCTTAGGCTAAGATTAGCTGATCGAATTTCTGAGTACAAAACGCATGAGGTTTTTCACAAATCATCCGGTCTTCAGATGCTGGCTGGTCATTTTTTGCATTGCCTTTTCAGCAAATACATTTGCCCGCGACATCGAGCCCAAGCCCATGCATTACGAATTGCCTGGCTGGTTCAAGCAAACTTTTCTTGAAATTCCAGCGGATATTCAAGATGCTCAAACCCGTGGAAAAAAGCTGCTTATTTTCTTTCACCTGGATGACTGCCCGTACTGTGCTTATTTGCTTCAAGAGAACTTCGCGCAGGGCGCAAACCGCGAAAAAATCGAAAGTAAATTTGATGTGATCGCGATTAATGTACGCGGTGACTTGCCTGTGAACTGGATCGATGGCACGGTCTATTCTGAAAAACAGTTGGCTAGAAAGCTGGGTGTGTTTGCGACCCCTGCGGTACTCGTGATGGGACCCAAGCCCGAAGTGAGTAAAAAAATTATGGGTTACAAAAAGCCCGCAGTTTTTATGGAATTGTTGGGTTTTTAGGAAACAGCGGATATGTGGAACCCAAATTGGTAGGCGCTCTCCAGCCATTTCTCACGTGTGCTTGCCTGCGAGTTTTTTACCGGACCAAAGCTGTTAATCGCCACTGGTTTAATGCCTCAAAACTCAAGATCAAAGAAGCCTTTAAGAATGGCTGGAATCGAACCCCACCAAATTGGATAAACAAACACCAGGTGCTCGGCCCAAGTAATTGATTCTTGCGCAGCAATAAGGTCTGGTTCAAGCGCTTGAATGGTGTTGTAGCCGTCGCGCAGTATTGGATCGAAATTTAGCTTTCCGAGGCTGAGAAAGCGAACGTCATGCTCTGCCGCTTTCGCTCCCTTCAGATAGGCATCGGCGATTGCGCCACACAAGCTGGCTTCGGATGGGTGTCCGAGAATTACGAGAACGCGTTTGCGCATGACAAGCTTCCTTTTTGTGGCATCACAAAAAGTCTAAAGCTTGCCCTTAGGGGAAGAGTCAACAGGAAGTTCGCAATTCATTAACTCAGGCGAATGACGCAGTTCGTCTTCAAATTGATTTAAAAGCTGGAGTTGGGCTTTTGCTGTGTCGATTTGCGATTGAATGGTTAATCGTTTGAACTCAATTTGTTTGAGCATCAGTGTCACGCTTGAGCCATGGCCGCTGTTGTTGCTAGCCAAGGCTTTTGTGAGCTCCTTGAGCTTGAAGCCCAAGGTTTGTGCGCAGCGAATGGTTTGAATTTGATGAACCGCCACATTCGAATAAATGCGGTAGTTGCCCTTGCGCATTGGCTTTTGAATCAAGCCCATTTGCTCGTATAGGTAAATGGCTTTGCGCGAGGCACCGGACCTCTTTGAAAGTTCACCGATGTACATTATTGAAGTCTTGCATGATAACTATTGATTCAATAATGGGCCAATCAACCCGACGAATTGCTCCGTATCCTCAAGCTCAAGAAATCCTTTCGTCCCAAATTGAAGGTTAATACAAAATCATTTGTGTGCAGCGGAACACCGCGAGTCGTTTCCCGGACTCTGTACAAAACACATTTGCATCCCAAACCTGAGTCGTTTTCCCCAAGTGCACCGGAGTGGCTAGGGCATATATATTGCCGTCGCGAACAGTGCCCAAATGATTTGATTTGAGTTCAATGGTGGTAAAGCCTTTGGCCTTGTCCGGCAAGTTGACAATACAGCCGTAACCACACGCTGAATCGGCAAGACTGATTACACTCCCGGCGTGCAGAAACCCATTCGGTGCCATGAGGTGACGTGTAACCGGCATGTCCAGACGAATTTCCGTTGGGCTAACACTTGTGACCACAACGCCAAGGTGACCTGGCAGGCTGTCACGGCCAAGCTCTCTGAAATAATCAAGATCTTTTTTCATTGAATGCCGATTTTGTGAGTGATGAAGCGCGACATGGTTACTGTTTTTGTCTGATCACTGGCGCTCGAATTTCCGCTTTAATCTCAGGTAGTGCGTATTCCCCATCATCGCTCAATCCGTACTCAATTGCATTAAAACCGTGGGTTTTGAAGAAAATCATCCCTTCCGTTTTTCTATAAATGTGCCGGCCGGTATCACTGCGAGTGGCAACCGAGTACGGATGGCCAAAAACGAAAAAGGCCAATCACCGAGATGATTAGCCTTTTTTCTATATTTGGTTGCGGGGGCAGGATTTGAACCTACGACCTTGGTTATGAGTATTTTCTCTTTTAGAGATCACAAGCGATGAAACTCGATAAGCAGCGGGCTAAATTGGGTTGCATACCACGCCAGCTGCGGCTTTCCAGTCAGTCTCAGGGGTGCCACTTTAGATCGCTTTAAACCTATCGTGTTTAGGTGCACCCCTGGGCACAGGTACTCAATTTCTTTGGCTTAGTAATTCTTATGATACTGAAATGACCTTCAGGTACTAAAAATCGACTGCATCATCACAAATGCATTTCTGTGATTCTTGGTTGGTCGTCTGCGGATACAGCCATACAACAACCACTGGCGCACAATCCATTCTCCAAAACAAGTAACAATTCAGTGACCAAGCCCGGACTGGCCCGAGTGGCGGTTTACGTACATGGGAGCACAAGCAGCATTCTGTTGGGCCCAAAGAAGCCGAGTCTCCCAAGGCATGGGAGCGTTCCAAAAATGGCCTGTGGGTTGCAAGGATGCACCCGCGTTGCTCATCTCAATGTGTGCAGAGATGATGCCCTCACCGTCTTCGGCAGACAGGGCAGCCAATACCTCACCCCTGTTGTTCACAATTTGCGATTGGCCCAAGAGTTGCGTGCTCATGGGCAAGGAAAAACCTGGAGTGACTGCAAATCGCCCTTTGAGTTGACCAATCTGCGATGCATGCACCACGGGTGCACCGGTCAAACGAGACAAGGTCGATGGTGCTTGAGTCAGTAGGGCAAGGTTCCGCCGGTGCGCTTTACGCAACAACGTCGCAGGAAAGCGCCAACCTGGTTCTGTCCACCAGTGGGTGCCGGCCATGATGAGGTCGACCCGATTCCTGAGCTGATGGACTGTGGCTGTACGTATCATCTCCCAACACATGGCCACACCGATTGGGCCATTGGCTGTATTCAGGAGCCGATCAGAAGACCCGCCTTGGTAGAAAGCAGACTCAACCATGGTGGGAATATCTTTGTCGTGCTTGAAGAGCTGACCCGCCTGATCAACAAAGGCGTAGGTGTTATAGACCCTGCTACCCCGCTGCTCCAGGTAAGAACCCCCTGCCGCGGCCCCATACTGGCAGCACAGGCTCAACAGCCCGTCAACAAAGGCGTTGTGGGGAAAGAGGATGCCCTCCTGCACTTCAGCGTTCAGGCAGATAGGCGTGGAAGCAAACTCGGGTAAAGCCACAAACTGGTTACCTTGCCTGAATGCTTGTTCCAACTTGGACAGGCATTTGTCGATGTTCGATTGCGGCCTACCGATCGTCAATTCCAACTGAATGGCTGCGACCTGAGTGAGTAAAGCCATATGTCAACCCCCTTGAGTTATAACTGGATCTGGTGTTTGAAGGCTTGTAGAGGAAGCGGCGTATCCGGTTGATAAAATTTGTTTTGCGAAAGACAAACCATCAACTTTTGGAGATACGCCACCATGGGCAAGGATAACGTTTTTGATTTGAATGTAGCAGGTTGCCAGGTCGACCCGCTGACAGAAATTTTGAGATCTGGTGCGCGTCAATTGATTCAGGCCGCGATACAAGTGGAATTGCAGGAGTTCCTCGCTCAGTATCAGGACAGAAGGCTGGAAGATGGCCGATTCTCCGTGGTACGCAATGGCCACCATCCACAGCGAGAAATCCAAACTGGCATTGGGCCGGTGACGGTTCAAGTGCCCAAGGTTCGTGCCAAGGATGGCACACCGGTGGTGTTCCGTTCAGCCCTTGTGCCACCGTATGTACGCAAAAGCCAAATGATGCTCCAAAAGTTTCTCCTGGCGGATTCGTCATGTTAGTAACGCCATCGACCTTCTTGAAATGGAACACAGCTTCGCGAGGTAGCGCAGAGACTAGAAAGAGCGAGTGAGAGGAGATGATGGCTCGGGCTTTTCCGTTGGCCTCGTTCGCCTTTTCAAAGTCCAGGTGGAAGCGGGTGCGCCAGCTTGGGTTCAGGTGCGTTTCGGGCTCGTCGTAGAGGAACAGCGTCTCATCGTCCCCAAAGAGTCGTACAGCGCCCAGTGTCAATAGAAGCTGCACTTCTCCGTCGCTCAAGTCATCGAATGCGACAGTTCGCTCGCCGTCAGACATCCAGAGTTCCTGCACCGAAAGCGGGAGCTTAGGGCACCAACTGAACATGCTTGTCGGCCGTATGCATGTCGATCAATCCATCAGCCTCGCTTGCGCTCACACTCCTAGACGAGCGGAAGAATTTGGCCTCTAGTCCAAGCATGTCCTAAATTCTGCGTAAATCGATCGTTGTTGCCTCGCATGCTGACTGGCTGCTTTGGCCGATTTTCGGCCGGAGCCGACATTAAGGTGCAATAAACACGATTTTGGAGCGAATGAATAACTGCTTACAATCGCGACATTAAATTAGTTGGCGATCGGCATCACCGATATTTATCAAAGTGCTTCCACTTGATTTTTCAGCTTGTCGGATTCTTTGTAGAACTTCGGATTGCGGACCACGTCAATCTCTCCGCGTAGATCTCCGCTAGGTCCTCTTTGGGTAATTTTTTCAATTCCTCAATATCGGGGTGTTTAGACATGAATTCAAGCAAGCGATCCCTTGAGGTCTCTTGATAGCTGTCCAAAAAGAAATCAAACAGTTCTAGCGGTGTTTCAGCTTTTCTCGGTGATCTCACTTCGATACCAAAAAATGTATCCGGATGCCGACGGTAAGCAGCTAATTCTTCGGGTGTTAACGGCACAGTCCCTATTACGGCCTCACCGTTGTCCAAGAGATGGGAAACGTATGCCATGGACTCAGATTCAACTACTGTCGCCGAAGTTAGCTTGCCCGGCCTTTCCACCCCGTTAGCATCTGGGATGAGATATTTTTCACCTATGATAAGTCTTTGGTTTTGGTCAGAGAAAGCAAGTTCGGGGGGCGTTCCGTCGAATGTTGCCGGAATTTCCGAATGGATACGCATCGACTTCAATAGCTGGTATATGTCACTGTGCTTCTTTCGAGAGTTATGGGCAGCCCTCAAACTTGAATAGGCTGTGTCGTACTTAAAATCAGGAATTTGGAAGCCCTCAAGCGATCAGTGGTTTGGATTTTCTGCAATCAAAGCAATCCCAGAGATTACTGACGATATTTTGATGATCCCGTTACCGGGACATACCCGAGGTCACACAGGTGTTGCAGTTCGTCTGGGAATGAAGTGGATTCTTCACTGCGGTGATGCCTATTATCACCACAGCCAAGTTACAGCGACACCTTCAGCACCTATACTCGGGCAGATCATTCAGCTCGTAGCTGGTGCTACGCCCGCCGGCATCCGATTTGCGCATCACGCCCCGCGTCAGCAGATCGTTGATGTCGCGCAGTGCCGTGTCCGGCGAGCATTTGGCGATGGCCGCCCACTTGCTGCTGGTGAGCTTGCCCTCGAAACCATCGAGCAGCTTGTTCAGCAATTTCACCTGCCGCTCGTTCAACGGGGTCGCCGCCCAGCGCTGCCAGAACCGCGCTTTCGTCAGGACAGCGTCCAGCGTGTGCTGGGCCTGGTCGACGGCGCAATGAAGCGTGTCGAGGAACCACGCAAGCCACTCGGTGACATCCATCGACCGCCTCTGCGTCCTCTCCAGGATGTCGTAGTAAGCCTTGCGTTCGCGCTGGATCTGCGCCGACAAACTGTAGAAGCGTTGCGGGCTGCCATCGGCACGCGCCAGCAGCAGATCGCCAATGGCCCGGGCGATACGGCCATTGCCATCATCGAATGGATGCAGAGTGACGAACCACAGATGGCCAAGGCCTGCCTTGAGCAGTACCAGTTCGTTTGATGTGCCATTCAGCCAGTCGAGGAAGCGGCTGGTTTCGGTCTCGAGGCGATTAGCCGGCGGTGCTTCGAAATGCACCCGCTGGCGGCCGATGGGTCCGGACACCACCTGCATCGGGCCGGTGGCATCGTCGCGCCAGCCGCCGACGTTGATCTTGGAGAGCCCAGAATAGCCGGTAGGAAACAGTGCGGCATGCCAGCCGAACAGACGCTCACGCGACACCAGTGCCTGGCAGTTGGCGGTGGCATCAAGCACCATCTCGACCACGCCTTCGACATGCCGATCGACCGGAGCGAGCGCGCCGATGTCAACGCCCAACCTGCGGGCGATGGACGAGCGCACGGATTCAACGTTGAGCTGCTCGCCTTCGATCTCGCTGGTCTTGACCACGTCCTCGGTGAGCGCCGCGAGACTCGCTTGGTCACGCAAGGCCATGCCGACGTCAGCCAGGCGCCCAATCAAGAGCCCTTGGGCACGACTGACCTCAGCCATGGGCTCGGCCAGCGCCGCCAGGTCGAAGCGCCAGTTTGGCCAGTCACTGGCCTGCCAGATGTATTTGTAATCGCTGCTATTCATGCGGAGATTATGAACTGCAATCTCCGCACGCGCAAGACAATCGCCGCATATTGTGCGGTGAATGTGGTCACCATTCGCCGCATGACGGATCGCCTTGCCCCAGGAATGGGTGTAAATGGGTGTGTTATTGGCTGTGGCAACGAACGCGGGTTCAGTTCCCGTTTCGGGAATTGAACTGGCCACGGAAAGCAGACGAGGTTGAGGCCGTATTCCGACTACCAATCAGTCCGAAAACCTGCTTGATCGTCCACTGCCGACGGGCGTAGCCGCAATGCCAATCCAGTCAATGATCTTAGCTAAACCATGGGCACAACCTGGGCACAACTTAGGCACAACTTAGGCACATCCTATTAATAGTCAAATTCCATCCTGAAGGTCACAAATTTCCGAAAATTCGGCACAAAAATTCGCTTCAAAAACTCGAAAATCCACGACCTTCAGGTTGATTTCCCAAACGGTCATTGGGCACAAAAATGTGAACCAGAAAATTCGAGAAATTTTTACAGATGTGCCCTGTTGACCGTTATTGGGTTTGACCGAAGGTCATGAAAGAGAAGGTGGGCTAAATCGGGGTTGGGCACCAGTTGGGCACATTCTGGGCACACGCTGTTAGTGGCCTAGAAAACAAAAAAACCAACCGCCGCTAAGTGATTGGTTTTAATGATAAAAATTTGGTTGCGGGGGCAGGATTTGAACCTACGACCTTCGGGTTATGAGCCGCCGCGAGCAATGGCTGTGGCTCGTCTCCGGGTGATCTAAAAGCTTAAGCGTCTCTCCAATAAAGCAATCGTCACGTATGTGACTGACAACTTTTAAGGAGGCCTTATGCCCACCATAGTTCAAAAAAACAACCGTTACTTGTCACGTGTCCGCATCGCTGGGCACAAAGGAATTTCATCAACCTTTGACTCATACCATGAAGCCCTGAAATGGGGTCTGCAAATGGAAGCTGAATTCAGGCGTGCAACACCCGAACGTCAGCGCTTGCTTGAAGTCGCTACCTTGAAGGCGGCAATGCTCCGATACCGGGAGGTGGTTACACCCACCAAGAAGGGGCACGTCACCGAGCGAAGCAGGATTGATTTGATAATCAGGTTTTATCCAACACTCGTTAATCGTAACCTTGAAGAAATTGAGGGTATGCATGTCGCTGATTTTCGTGATGCTTTGGTGGGTAGTGGTTATGCCCCCGCGACGGTAAAGCGATACATGGAGGTAATCAAAGCGGTATTCAAAACCGCGAAGTATGAGTGGGGCTTCCGCAAGCTGCTCGACCCAACCGAAGGTGTGCGAATGCCCAGCATTCAAAATGCCAGGTCACGTCGATTGACCCCACAAGAGTTTCAGGTCTTGTTGGCCTCATGCGATGAGCATCCAAGCTACTGGTTGCGCCCCTATGTCGTTCTTGCCGTTGAAACTGCGATGCGTCGAGGCGAGCTGGGTAACCTCAAATGGGTTGATGTTGATTTTGAGCAGCGGTGGGCACGCTTGGACGCAACAAAGAATGGGAAGCGACGCTTTGTGCCTTTGTCGAGAAAGGCGCTCGAACAACTCGATTACTTGAAAGGGCTTTCGTTTGGTGAGCGTGTTTTCCCTGTGCAAATCGATGCGATCACTGGTGCGTTTGGCACGGCAGTAAAACGAGCTCGCATTGTTGACTTCCGTTTGCATGATCTGCGACATGAAGCTGTTTCACGTCTGATCGAACGCGGTCTTTCTGTGTTCGAGGTCAAAGAAATCACAGGGCAACTTACAACCACGATCGTTGAGCGATATACGCACCTAAGACGCGACGATTTATTAAGCAAGCTCGACTTGTAAGGGAGAAGTGAGCTTAGCCCCGAGGAGCGCCTCGGGGCTGCCCTTTTACCTGTTGTGGAACCGACATTCCAATGCGATGTTCATAAATCTAGCAGCCCTTTGAGCCCGGAGCTATAGTTCTCGCCACGCAGAAAGTTGCTTGAAAGAGTTTGAACGAGTCTGGGAGTCAATATTTTCGCTTTCTTTTCGTAAATTGCGGAGAGTAAGTTTAAGGAGGACGCCCAAATCGCGAATCGAGGTGAAGACAATACACTCGCTACGACTTCGTCTTCTGAAAGGTTGGGGCCCGGTCTCAAGAACAAATGTTTGACCTCTGATTTTTGAATTAATTTGATGAAATCGTCCATCGTCAAATTTACAGAATCAATTTGATGCGCTGCTTTATTCCTGAGCTTTGTTAATGCATCAAGAAACTTGTCGGTATCGTTGTCTAGAAGGGAGAGAGCCGATGCTATTTTCATTTTACTTGCAGCTCCCCCGTTCATTGGAACCTTCTCAATTATCAGGTTGAGCTCGTCGATGTCTATGCGCTGCTGAATTAGATGAGCAATCGCCATTTCCAGTAGCGTGTGAATTTTTAACAAAAACGACCAGTCGTCGCCCGAATGACTTAGTTCCCAAAAGAATCCGTCTTTGATGTTCAGGGCAGACTCAAGAGAGCTAACACGACCCCTTGTTTTGAGAAACCAAGCTTCACTTTTTAATTCTTCTGCGTTTCTCGCCACAGGTCGCTTTTTCTTTGGGTTTGGGATTTTCATTTTGTGCGAAATAGGAATAACTTGGCTAATTAAACAACATGTCATTTCGAAATGCATGTAATTTAAGAAAGTGACGATTGCCCGAGTTTTTACCCGAATTTGTTTTGGCACTCGCTCAAGCTGACATTTCACACTAGGTGACAAGAAACCCGCCCGAAACCGGCATTTATTGTCACAAAACAAAAAGGTCAACCACCGCTAAGTAGTTGACCTTTCTGAATATTTGGTTGCGGGGGCAGGATTTGAACCTACGACCTTCGGGTTATGAGCCCGACGAGCTGCCAGACTGCTCCACCCCGCGTCTGGTAAGAACGAAACTATAGCGGGTTTTTACCTTGTGTGCAAGTGCACAAACGCATGCAAACGCCTAAACCGCGGCTTAAAAACCTTTATCCTACTGAAACCACAAGAAAAACTCGCAGCAAAAAATGTTTAAAAAATTTCTGAAAAACCTCTCTGACAAGCCCGAATTCATGCGCAGGGCCATGAATTTTTACGCACCTTTGCGCGGCGCAGGCATTCATGTACATCACATCAGTGCCAATTTCGAAGAAGTCGAAGTGCACATGCCACTCACGCGTCGCAACAAGAACATCATGGGTACGCAATTTGGCGGTTCGCTGTATGCCATGGCCGATCCCTTCTACATGCTCATTCTCATGAAGCGCTTGGGCAGTCGCTACCATGTGTGGGATCAAGAGGCCAACATTCGTTTCATTGCGCCCGGCAATGCCTTGGTCAAAGGCGTGTATCAAGTCGATGATCAAACACTGGAAGAAATCAAATCCAAAGCGGCCACTGGTGAAAAAGTTTTGCACACCTTCGAGACCGACATCACCCACGCCGATGGCTCGGTTGTCGCACACGTCACCAAAGTGCTCTATATTCGCTTGAAGAAGCAGTACCGTCCCAACTCCAACTAAAGCAGCATCATGTCAAAACCTGAATACGCCAACCTGCCAGTGTGGCCAGAAGCCGATACCCCTTGCGTGGGTTTTTGTTCAACCAACCTTGGAGATGACATTTGCATGGGTTGCGGTCGCACCCTTGATGAGGTCGATGGTTGGCTGTTCAAAAGCGATGAGGAGAAAGAGGCCATCTGGAACCGCATCCGCCAAGCGGGTGTTGGCTATCGCTGGGAAAGCTGAAATAGCAAGCGTTGATGGCCTCTAGAGCCCATGCTCAGTTTTTAATCAACCAACCAAAAACTTCACAAAATCAACAGGCTGAAAATTTTATCCACAGTGAATAGGAAGGGTTTTCCCCGCCCAGTGTGGATAAGTTCCATAAGCTTCGGGGTAAGCCGCAATGGGGATGTTCGGTGCACTTTGTTCCGGCAACCTAGGAATGTCTCCGACCCTCCGTGGGTTACTTTTAGATACGGCTTGCCTCGGTGAGCCGTTTTTTTTGAAATTAATTGTGTGATCAAGTGGTTGCTGAGCGGTGGATAACGTGGTTACAATGCGCCATCGGTTTATAAAATGCCTGTCGCGCAACTCGTTTCACGCTGCGCCCCTGCACCCCGCTGGCAACAGCCACATCGGCCTGCAGGACCAATCGGCACTATTTCCCTATCAACACCTGAATTTCTTTAAGTGAGTCCGCCTGGATGGATCCCCAGCGCGCTAAAAACATATTAGAAGCAGCATTGCTGTGTTCGGTCGAGCCCATTGCCGTCAAGGAATTGATGCGCCTGTTCGATGATGCCTTTGATGCATCCGTGGTCACCACTTTACTGGAAGACCTGCGTCGAGACTGGACCCACAAGGGCTTGGAGCTAGTGCAAGTTAAAACGGGCTGGCGTTTCCAAACCCGCGAGGACGTTAAACGTTACCTCGAACAAATGAATCCCGAGAAGCCTCCGAAGTACTCGAGGGCAACCATGGAAACCCTGGCAATTATTGCCTACAAGCAGCCGGTTACCCGGGGCGACATCGAGTCCATTCGTGGGGTCACTGTGTCTACCCAGGTGATGAAGGCGCTCGAAGACCGAGGCTGGATTGAGTCAATCGGCCACCGCGATGCGCCGGGGCGCCCAGCACTGTGGGCAACCACGCCCCAGTTTTTGGCTGACCTGAATTTGGCCAGCCTTAGTGACTTGCCAGCACTGGACGACGAAAAAGACCAACAGCTGGCTGATGAATTACAGAAAGTCATTCCATTTGATCTGGATGACAGCGAAACAGCGGAAAACGATGAGAACCAACAAGCGCAAAGCAACTGAAACACTCGACAGCAACCCGATTCCCGAGCAGACGGCTGTCAGCATCGACAGTGAAAGCCATGACCTGGAATGGGGAGAGGTGCTGGATCAGGTCGAAGGCCTGAAGTCCGAAGAGAGTGGCGGCGCAAGCAAGAATCGCAGCAAGCTGAATGTGCGGCTGGACCCTGAACTGGCACCCAAGTTGCACAAGGTGCTGGCTGATTCCGGCATGGGCTCTCGCCGTGAAATGGAAGAACTGATTGTCGCAGGTCGAGTTTCGGTCAATGCTGAGCCGGCCCACTTGGGCCAACGCGTGTTGCCCACCGACCAGGTGCGTGTCAACGGCAAGCTGATTCAGCGCAAAAACAAGTCCAAGCCACCCCGGGTACTCATTTATCACAAACCTGCCGGTGAAATTGTGTCCATGGACGACCCCCAAGGGCGTACCACCGTATTTCAAAAGCTTCCGAAAATTTCGAATGGCAAGTGGATCGCCGTGGGAAGGCTGGATTACAACACCGAAGGTTTGTTGTTATTCACCTCTTCGGGCGAGTTGGCCAATCGCCTGATGCACCCTCGATATGAAGTTCAGCGTGAGTACGCTGTGCGCATTCTCGGCGAACTTACTGAGGAGCAGCGCCAGCAGTTGCTGACAGGTATTCAGCTTGAAGACGGTCCTGCCAAGTTTCTCTATGTGGATGCAGCAGGCGGGGAGGGTGCCAACCGCTGGTACAAAGTGGGTCTGAAAGAAGGTCGCAACCGAGAGGTTCGCCGCATGTTTGAGGCTTGTAACCTGACCGTAAGCCGCCTGATTCGCACACGTTTTGGTGACATCCTGATGCCTTCCACCCTGAAGCGAGGGCGTCATATGGAAATGGAAGCACTTGAGGCCATGTCCTACATGCAATCGTTGGGCTTGAAGGTGGATGAGTCTGCCCAAGAAGGTGCCATTCGTCGGGACAAGAAGAACATCGGCTCAAAAAACAACAAGCGGCGCAACGGTCAACCCCTGATCGATCCCGGCTTGGCATTCACGACCCCAACACAAACCTACCTGACCGTGTCTGGTGCTGCGGCCGCCGCTGCTTTGAGTAACCAGAACAATTTGTCCTCCGCGGGCGGTTCAGCCCGGCGCAATGGCGGTGATCGAAACGGCAACAGGGCTGGTGCCAATGGCAACGGCTCGGCCCCCGCTGGCAAGTTTGCGGGTCCGGGTAAGCGCCCCTCAGGGCCTCGCAATGCCGGTCCTCGGTCTGGCGGCCCTTCGGCTGGACGTGGTCCGGGGCGTGGCAATGAGGGTGGGAATGGTGCAGCCCAGAAACCCCAGCAGCGCAGACGCCGAAAGGCACCAGCCGCGTAGTTTCCCGCACCGGAAATTACTTGAAAATAAAGGCAGTTTCGGTTATTCTCTGAGGCTGCCTGAGCGCCCACTCCAAAAAGGGTGTCTCAAATGAAGTGGGCTTACAGGCCCATTTTTTTTGGCACGGCGGTTTTGGTGTGCCAATGAGCAGGCAAATGAAGTGAACAAGCGAAGCGAATACACAAGTAAAGGTTAAGAACGTTGAAAGGCGAAGTGATCAATCCTGAAGAATTTGTTGGCAATTCATGGTCTGGCGTGTGGTCAGAGTCGTGGGTTGCTGAAGCGGACGCCGTGATCTCATCGCTTGGCCTTGAAGTGGCTGACATTGAGCGCGAGGGCAATGGCCTGTTGCGCATCATGATCGATTCACCCACTGGCGTCACAGTCGAAGATTGCGAGAAGGTCAGCCACCAGCTTACCCACCTGTTCACCGTCGAAAACGTCAACTACGAACGGCTCGAGATTTCCTCGCCGGGTGTTGATCGCGTGTTACGTCGCAAAAAAGATTTCGAGCGGTTTTTGGATCAAGAGGTGTCCCTGAAATTCAAACGGGCCATCAACAATCAAAAACAGTTCAAAGGTGTATTGCAAAAAGGCAAAGAGCAAACCTGGGGTGTCCTGGTGACACCGGATGGTAAAAATGCCGAACCCTACTTGCTTGATTTTGAAATAACTGATTTGGCGGGTGCCCGTCTGGTCCCCCATCTAAAGTTTTAGGAGCCCTGGAATGAGCCGTGAGTTGCTTTTATTAGTTGATGCGTTGGCGCGCGAAAAGAATGTGGACAAAGACATCGTCTTTGGTGCGCTCGAATTGGCATTGGCTTCCGCAACCAAGAAGCGCTTCGATGAAGAAGTGGATGTCCGCGTGTCTATCGACCGCGACACCGGCGACTACGACACTTTCCGCCGTTGGGAAGTAGTCACGGAAGAAGATTTCTACGATCCCGCCTACCAAATGGTTCTCGATCAAGCCTTGAAACACGATGCCGAAGCCGAAATGGGCGACTTCATCGAAGAAGAACTTGAGCCTGTTGAGTTTGGCCGAATTGGTGCACAAGCAGCCAAGCAGGTTATTTTGCAGCGTGTTCGCGACGCCGAGCGCGAGCAGATCCTGCAAGACTTCCTCGACCGTGGCGACAAAATCGTGATTGGTCAGGTTAAGCGCATGGAGCGTGGTGACGCCATTGTTGAAAGTGGCCGCATTGAAGCCCGTTTGCCCCGGGATCAAATGATTCCCCGTGAAAGCCTGCGTCCTGGTGACCGTGTTCGCGCCTACCTGTGGAAGGTTGATCGCATGGCCCGTGGCCAGCAAGTCATTCTGTCACGCACTTCGCCTGAGTTCATCAAGGCTTTGTTCGCCATGGAAGTACCTGAAATTGAACAAGGCCACCTTGAAATCAAGGGCGCTGCCCGCGATCCTGGCATGCGCGCCAAAATTGCCGTGTTGGCTCACGACCGTCGTATTGATCCAATCGGTACTTGTGTGGGCGTGCGTGGTTCGCGTGTTCAGGCCGTTACCCAAGAGCTGGGTGGCGAACGTGTGGACATCGTGTTGTGGTCTGAAGACCCAGCCCAATTTGTAATCGGTGCTTTGTCGCCTGCCACTGTTCAATCGATTGTGGTGGATGAAGACCAGCACGTGATGGAAGTGGTGGTGGACGAAGCTGAGCTGGCGCAAGCCATTGGTCGCAGTGGTCAGAACGTGCGTTTGGCCTCCGACCTCACCGGCTGGCAAATCAACATCATGACACCCGAAGAGTCGGCCAAGCGTTCCGAAGAAGAAATCGGCAAATTGCGTGAATTGTTTACCAGCAAGCTGGATGTGGACGAGGAAGTGGCCAACATTCTGATCGAAGAGGGCTTCACCGGTCTTGAGGAAGTGGCCTACGTG
>NZ_LUJK01000035.1 GCF_001601825.1 Limnobacter sp. CACIAM 66H1
TTTACAAGGCACAATTTTGGCGATTTCAAGCAATTGTTGGGCATGCTCTGGCTTGTCATTTACCCCATCAAGCATCACATACTCAAAAGTAATGAAATCACGCGGCGCAAATTTCAGGTAACGCAGACAGGCATCAAGCAACTCACGCAACGGGTACTTTTTGTTCAGCGGCACGAGATGATCGCGCAATGCGTCATTGGGGGCATGCAATGAAACAGCCAAGGCCACCGGGCAGTCTTGCGAAAGCCTGTCCATGAAGGGCACAACCCCTGAAGTTGACACAGTGACCCTGCGGCGGGAAAGACCGTAAGCTGTGTCATCCAGCATTAATTGTAAAGCCGGGACCAAGGCATCGTAGTTCAGCAGCGGCTCGCCCATGCCCATCATGACCACATTTGTAACCGGGCGCTCTTGAGCGTAAACACGGTCGCCCGCTTCGCGCAGCAACACATTGGCCTTCCACAACTGGGCCACAATTTCAGCGGTACTCAGGTTGCGGGAAAAACCTTGTTTGCCGGTAGAGCAAAAACGACAATTGACCGCGCAGCCAGCCTGCGAGCTGACGCACAGGGTTCCGCGGCGCTCTTCGGGGATGAACACCGTTTCAACAGCATCGCCGTTGCCAACATCAAAGAGCCACTTGCGCGTGCCATCTTTGGAAACATTGTCGGAAATAATGTTGGGAGCCTTGATACAGGCACGATTACTCAAATTCTGGCGAAATGACTTCGCGAGGTCGGTCATGGAATCAAAATTGTCCATGCCTGACTGATGTATCCATTTGGCCAGTTGTTTGGCCCTGAATGGTTTTTCACCCAAATTGCCACACCACTGAATCAGCTCGGGCACCGAGTAGTCCAGCAAGTTGTCGAGTTGTGCACTCATGGTGTGTCCTTTCAAAACAAACGGGGACGCATGTGCGCCCCCGGAATTCAACGCAATCGAACTAGATTAGCGTGAAAATACTTGTGACGCTGGGAAGAAATAAGCGATTTCGTTCGCAGCTGTTTCAGGGGCATCCGAGCCATGAACCGCGTTGGCGTCAATACTTTCGGCAAAGTCGGCGCGAATGGTACCGGCCGCGGCTTCCTTGGGGTTTGTAGCACCCATCAATTCACGGTTCTTGGCGATTGCGTTCTCGCCTTCCAGGGCTTGAATCATCACTGGGCCAGAAATCATGAACTCAACCAGGTCGTTGAAGAAAGGACGTGCCTTGTGCACTGCGTAAAAGCCTTCAGCTTCAGCGCGTGACAGGTGAGCCATGCGTGCGGCCACTACTTTCAGGCCAGCGGCTTCAAAGCGGCTGTAAATTTGACCAATTACATTTTTTGCAACAGCATCAGGCTTGATGATGGACAGGGTGCGCTCGATTGCCATGGTGTAACCACTCCGAAAAGATTAGAAAAGCGTGAAAATTAGCCCGCGATTATAGCTTGTTTATATAAAAAACCCAATCACGGGACTGACCCACGTCTTGAATTGAAACTTTTCGCCATTACCATTACTCTAAATCCATACAAATTCGCGTTTTACAAAGGAGCGAGTAAACATGTCTGAATTCAGAACTGCACAATTTGGCCGCACAGCTGGTGGTGTATCTACCGTAGAAACCAACCGGGTTCTGCGAAACACATACTTCTTGTTGGCCCTGTCGATGATCCCGACAGCCTTGGGCGCGTTTGCGGGCATTCAATTCGGCTTCTTCCGTTTGTTCGCCGGTAGCCCCATTCTTTCCTTCGTCGTGATGCTTGCCGCCATGTTCGGCTTCATCTGGGGCATTCAACGCAACCGAAATAATTCGTTCGGTGTTGTGCTCATGTTGGGCTTTACCTTCTTTATGGGCTTGATGCTTTCCGGCATTTTGTCGGTCGCACTTAGCCTGTCCAATGGTGGCTCCATCATCATGATGGCAGCGCTGGGCACAGCCGGTATTTTCTTTGGGCTGGCCAGCTACGCTGCGGTGACCAAGCGTGATTTCACCAACATGGGCAAGGGCCTGCTGATCGGTTTGGTCATGGTAATTGTGGCTTCCGTAGCCAACATTTTCCTGCAAATGCCAGCCCTGTCACTGACCATTTCCACCATTTGCGTGGGCTTGTTCTCGCTGTTCATTTTGTACGACCTGCAACGTGTCATGCGCGGCGGTGAAACTAACTACATTTCCGCCGCCTTGAGCATTTACCTGAGTTTGTACAATCTGTTCGTGAACTTGCTGCAACTGCTCATGGTGTTTGCTGGTGGCAGTCGCGAGTAAACAAGCGCCTAATGGGATTAAGTTACCTGAAAGTAACTGATTTCAAAGAAGTTTTTTGACACTTTGCAACATCGAAAGTTGTTGCAAAGTAAATTCCAGAAGCGCAATATAAAGTCTCAGTGGGTCGGTATCTATACTGACCGCCGAGTTGGTGAGGCAAACGCACCAACGAAAACGGGGCCGCAACGGCCCCGTTTGTTATTTGCGCAGTTGAATTATGTACGCCATGGTCAGGAATAGTCGCTATACGCCACTCTTTCAAACACGGCAATCGACTCAACATGCGACGTGTGCGGGAACATATTGACTACCCCCGCCTTCATCAACTTGTAAGAGCCCACATTGCAAAGCACTGCCGTATCTCGGGCCAGGGTCCCCGGATTACAACTGACATAAACAATCCGCTTGGGCTGAAACTCGGCACGCGCACCAACAATGGCCTTACAAATTTCCAAGGCTCCGTCACGCGGAGGATCGACCAAAACCTTGTCGTATTGCCCCCAACTTTCCCATTCCGGTGTTTCCACCTCGAACAGATTGCGTACATGAAATTCGGTTTTGTCGGCCAGGCCGTTGAATTCGGCATTTTCACCAGCCCGGTCCACCAGGTCTTGCGAACCTTCAAAACCCTTCACATAGCTGCTTTTCGTGGCCAAAGGCAAGGAGAAGTTGCCCAAACCGCAAAACAAGTCAAGCACGCGGTCTTCGGGCTTTAAATCGAGCAATGACACCGCACGGCTAATCATGGCGTCGTTGATCATGTGATTCACCTGCGTGAAATCAGTGGGCCGGAATCGCATGCGGATACCGAAACTGGGGATGCGATAAGTGAGGTCTACTGGCTTGTCAGCCTCAAGACGATGAGCAGTGGCGGGGCCACCGGGTTGCAGCCACCAGTCAACACCCCACTCTTGGCCAAAGGATCGAATCGTATCCAGGTCTGATTCACTCAGGGGCTCCAGGTGGCGTAGCACCATCGCAGTTACTCCGTCGCCCACAGCCAGTTCAATTTGAGGAACACGCATGAAAATGCTCAACGTAACCAGCATATTACCCAGAGGCACAATCATGTCGGACACATGCTTGGGCAGCACGTGACACTCCTGCATGTCTGCCACATAAGAAGACGCTTTCTCGTGAAATCCTACAAAGAATCGCTCCTTCTTGATCACAAAGCGGGTGCTTAGGCGGGCGCGGTGTCGATAACCCCAAAATGAGCCATAGATGGGGGGCATCATCTGCTCGGGAGTTTGGCGACCAATTCGCTGCAAAAGGTCTTCAAGTGCACGGTTTTTAATGGCCACCTGGGCGTTGGGCTCAATGTGTTGCATGGCGCACCCGCCACACACGCCATAATGCGGACACTTGGGCGTGGTACGAGTCGATACCGTGTTGAGCACCTGCAGAGTTCTGCCTTTCGAATAGCTTGGCTTTACTCGCGTAATTTCGGCAACTACGGTTTCACCAGTGATTGCACCATCGATGAAGTGCACTTTGCCATCCACATGGCCAATGCCATTGGCATCCAGGTCGATTGATTCAATGGCAACTTGCACCTGTGGAAACACCACAGGTGTTCGTTCTTTTTTCTTTTTGCGGCCCATGGCTACATTCAATAATAATTAACGGGCCGGGAGGTAATCCATCGGGTCAACAGGTTTACCCTGCTTGCGCACTTCAAAATGCAGCTTGGGGCGATCCGTATCAGACTGCCCTGCTTCCGCAATTTTCTGACCCTTGGTCACGGGCTCACCCTCTTTTACCAACAAGGTTTTATTGTGCGCATAGGCGGTCAACAAATTATTGTCATGTTTCAGAATGATCAAATTACCGTAACCGCGCAGCGCGTTGCCTGAATACACAACACGCCCCGCCTGAGAGGCCACGACGGGGTCACCTACCTTGGCAGCAAGGTCAATGCCCTTGTTGACGCCCGCTTTGTAGCCTTGAATAATTTCACCTGGATGCGGCCAAATAAAACCCAAAGTAACAGCAACGGGTGCTGGCGGCTTGATCTCAGGTGCAGGAGTCGCCTCCACTGGCTTTGCGCCACCAGCGGGAGTAATCGGAGTTACTTCAACACCGGTATCCTCCATGGTCGATCCCGATGCACCGCCGGCAACAGCGGCAGGTGCGCCCGCCACGCGCAGCTTTTGACCAATGCTGAGTTTACTGGGATCGCTCAAATTGTTGGACCGCGCCAGCTCACGCCAATCCAAACCAAAATCCAGGGCGATGCTGTACAACGTATCACCGGCCTTCACAGTGTAAATACCATCGGTGGCCACCGCGGTGTCAGTAGTACGGGAGGGCAAACGATCAACCACAGGAGCCTGGTTACCCGTTGTTGTACACGCGGCCAGGAAGGTCAGTGTTGCAAATCCAACTGCCAATGCACGTGTGTGACCCAGCAATCGGGTTCTAGTTAATACGCCACGTTTCATACGATGCGAGTTCCTTGTAACAGGGGTACGAATTTTACCAAGTCTTTTTTCTCTCGGTGCCATTTGTCGACCGTCAAGCGATCAACAATAACCAGATTCTGCTGATTCTGGTCAGCCACGGGCACAATCAGGCGCCCGCCAATTTTTAATTGCTTCAACAAGGCTTGGGGTATTTCCAAACCCGCAGCGGCCACAATGATGACATCAAATGGCGCTTGTGCGGGCAAACCCACCAAACCATCACCATGAATTACTTTGACTTTCTGAAAGCCTGCAAGTTTTAAGTTTCGTTGGGCCTTGTCATAAAGTGCTTCAATGCGTTCTATACTGACCACCCGCTTTGCAATGTTGGCAAACACTGCAGCCTGATAACCACAACCAGCCCCCACTTCCAGCACATTGTCCAGCTCAGCACGGCCATCCAATGCATACTCCGCAAAACGAGCCACAGTGAAAGGCCTTGAAATGGTTTGCTGATGCCCAATCGGCAATGCCGCATCTTCGTAGGCTCGCGATGCAAAGGCTTCGTCCACAAACAAATGCCTCGGCACGGCACCGATCACGTCAAGAACACGCTGATTCGCAATGCCCAGGGTTTTAAGTTTCTGAACCAAATGCCCACGTGCACGATCGGAGGTCAGGCTTGAACCACCGATGCGTTCCGGAATGCGGTCCAGTTTACGCGCAGACTGTGTGATCAGCGCAGGAGCTGGCTTGAAGCGAGGCTTTTGATCCATGTTGTTGTTTTACAGCCAGTCGGCCAGGGTCTTCATTTGCTCGGTGTGCGTTAAATCAGCCTTTAAGGGACTAATCGAAATTTTACCCTGCTTGACCGCATAAAAATCAGTACCAGGGCCAGCATCTTTCGCTCCACCGGGAGGACCAATCCAGTACACGGTTTCGTCTTTGGGATTTTGGGTTGGAATCACTGGTTCGGCATGGTGGCGCTTGCCCAAACGGGTGCATTCATAACCCTGCATCTCATCGTAAGGAATCGGGGGAATATTCACATTCAACAAACAGTGTTCCAAACCCAACTTGTTATTCAGGAAACGCTCCACAATTTCTGCCGCTACGCGAGCCGCACTATCGAGGTGTGCATAACCTTTGCCAGCCAACGAAAAGGCAATGGCAGGCAATCCGCACTGGAATCCTTCCATCGCAGCGGCCACAGTGCCAGAGTAGATGGTGTCGTCACCCATATTGGCGCCGTTGTTGATGCCAGACACCACGAGATCCGGTCGCCTTTCCAGTAATCCAGTCACCGCAACGTGCACGCAATCGGTGGGGGTTCCATTCACATAGCGAAATCCATTGGCAGCTTTTCGTACGGTCAGCGGGCGGTCCAGGGTGAGCGCGTTTGAAACCCCGGATCGGTCTTGCTCAGGCGCCATCACTTCCAGGTGAACCGTATTGCCGAAACGCTCAAGCAAAGCACCATGCAAAGCCAGAATGCCAGGGGCACTGTAACCATCGTCGTTGCTGATCAGAATGTGTGGAATGGTCAAGATCAAGCTTCCTTGCGACGAAAAACCCAAGTGTTCTCGGTCGATTCCTTGGGTGCAAATGCATAACCTGCCACCTTGAACTTTTTCAGTTGCTCTACATCGGTGATGCGTTGATCAACAATGTAGCGGGCCATTAAACCGCGTGCTTTCTTGGCGAAGAAACTGATGATTTTGTACTGACCGTTTTTGTAATCCTGAAACACCGGTTGAACCACACGTGCGTTCAAGGCTTTGGTATCCACCGATTTGAAATACTCGTCAGACGCCAGGTTCACCAATACCGGGTCTTTATTGCCAAGTTCTTTGTTCAGGGCTGGCGCCACGGTTTGCTTCCAATAGGCATACAAATCCTTGCCCGCAGGGTTGGGCAGCTTGGTGCCCATTTCAAGACGATAGGGTTGCATCAAATCAAGTGGACGCAAAATGCCATAGAGGCCCGACAGAATGCGAACATGCTTCTGCGCAAAAGCCAAACCGTCTTCGTCCAGGGTTTTGGCGTCGAAACCGTCGTAGACATCACCATTGAATGCCAGCAATGCAGGGCGTGAATTCTTTTTGGTGAACTTGGTTGACCACTCGCTGTAGCGCGTTGCGTTAAGTACACCCAATTTGTCAGAAACCGACATGAGTTCGGAAATGTCCGCCGGGCTCATCTGGCGAAGAATATTCACCAACTCCGCGGCCTGCTCAACAAACTGCGGTTGCGTACTGGTTGAAACGGACAAGGGTGTTTCGTAATCGAGCGACTTTGCGGGAGAAAGAACTACAAGCATGGACATGAATCACCTGGTTGTTACTACGCGTTTATTATCGCAGGATCTGGCAGGTGATTCGGGTACAGGGTGGTGTGAAGTCGGGAAAAAATACCCAAGGCAAGGCATGACAGCCCCTTGATCAGCGAGGTTGGCCGCGGATGCGACTTTGTCGCTCCGCTTCTGGCCGTGTCTCCCAGACTGTCTCTCCCGAAGATGAACGTATTACCTGTCATAAGTGCGAATTGGATTCAGGTAAATGTATTTGCAAGTTTTGATTTACTGTATATAATCACAGCATGTCCATTCGAGATTGGTGCCATGAAAGGTTTAACTGCTCGTCAACAAGAAATACTTGATTTAATCCGGGACCAAATTACCCAATTTGGCAGGCCACCCACTCGCGCCGAAATTGCACGGCAACTGGGATTTCGCTCAGCCAATGCAGCAGAAGATCACTTGCAGGCCTTGGCCAAAAAAAATGTCATTGCGCTAGATGCCAGCACGTCACGCGGCATTCGCTTGTTGGGTGAATACGCTGAAGGTTTGGAAGAAACTGCCAGCAAGGCCGCCGAACGTGCAATGGAGCAATTCATGCAACTGCCACTCATTGGTCGTGTCGCTGCAGGCAGCCCGATTCTTGCCCAAGAACATGTGGAAAAACAAATTCCCGTTGATCCCTCACTGTTTCCAGACAAGCCCGATTACTTGCTGAAAGTACGCGGCATGTCGATGAAAGACATCGGCATTATGGATGGCGATTTGCTGGCCGTAAAAAAAGCCAGCACCGCCAGAGCGGGCCAGGTGGTGGTTGCACGCGTGAACGACGATGTCACTGTGAAACGTTTTTTCCAGAAAGGTCATGTAGTTGAATTACAAGCCGAGAACAGCGATTTCTCCCCCATTGAAGTCGACCTGCGAACTGAAACCTTCGCAATTGAAGGTTTGGCTGTTGGTTTGATTCGCCAAGGTCAGTTGCATTAAAAACCAGTAATTGCATTAAAAAGCAATATCGGGGAGTTGTGTTGTGTCGTCTGATCTTTCCAACATTCACCCGGGGGTGTGGCGTGCCCACCAGCTAGCCAGCGACAGCAGCGCACGCATACCCAGCGGTTTTTCAGCCCTTGATCAACAACTGCCCGGGGGTGGCTGGCCCACACGCAACTTGATTGAACTGCTGTTGAAACACCATGGAATTGGCGAGCTTCGCTTTCTAATGCCGGTGCTGCGCAAACTGTCGCTGGAGAAAAAAAAATCTGGTGCTGATTGGCGCACCATTGCTTCCACTCACGCCAGTGTTTGAGCAGTTTGGAGTGGCTTTGAACCAAGTGCATTTGGTTCAAACCGACAAACCCCAGGATCGGCTTTGGGCGATCGAACAAGTGCTGCAAAGTGATTCCTTCGGTGCACTTTTCATGTGGCTGCCTGAAGAAAAAACACTGTGCAACCCAACCGTGTTACGCCGCTTGCAGTACCAGGCCACTCGTTCACAGGGTTTAAGTTTTGTATTTCGTCCCATTCGGGCACAAATGCAACCCTCGCCGGCATCACTGCGCTTGTGCCTGACAGCCCAAAGTAGCAATAGCCTGCGAGTGCACTTGATCAAACGCAGAGGACCTGTACTTGAGCAAGCAATACTGATCGATTTACCTAGACCGCAAGGTGCTTTACCCGACACCCCGCACTCACAGGAGCTTGTTCGTGCGCTGGATCGCCCTGAGTTACAAACACCCCCGCAACCCATGCGAAGTCAAATCGCAATTTGATGCTGGTTCCCTCTTTGAATTGGCATCACATTACAGCCCGCTTGTGTGCTGGCGACAAGATCAACACGATGAATATGTGGGTTGGCTGGTTGAAGTGCAAAGCAGCTTCAGGTTGTTTGGTGGCGCACAGGATTTGCTTTCGCAATTGTGGGAAAGTACCGAGGGATTTTCGGGCGAATTGCAACTGGCCAACCACCACACTGCCACTGGTGCCTGGTGGCTTGGTAAGTGCGCCCCGGCCCGCAGCCTGGATGATTTTCTGGCCATGCTGAATTTTAATGAAAACAGTCTGCTGGCTTTGCCTGTCTCTGCGCTGGATTGCAATACAAACCTGCAAAACACCTGGCGACAATGCGGTTTTGCGCGCCTTGGCGATTTATGGCGCTTGCCCCGCGACGGATTTTTAAAACGGTTTGGCGCACAAGCCTTGGCTGAACTTGATTCAGGTTTTGGCATACAAAACAAGCTGGCCCCCACTACCGTTGCACACCAAGCCGCCAATACATTTGAGAAAGAAAAAGAATTGCCTTTCCACAGCGACAGGCTGGACCTGATTGAACACCATGCACAAGCACTGCTTGAAGCAGTCTGCAACTGGTTAAAGCGGCAAAAACACGGTACGCGCGAGTTGCACTGGACTTTTATTCAAGCACATGGAGAGGAAGTTTTGCGCCTGAGAAGTGCGCAAGCCACTGACTGTGTTGAAACATGGAAGCGTCTGCTACACCATCAACTGGGGAGAATGCAATTCAACGACGACGTACGTCACCTTCGAGTGCAATGCACATACAGTGAATTGCTGCCCAATCTGAATCACAGTTTTCTACCTGATCCGGCAGAAGGCACGCGTAACTGGAACAACACCTGCGATGTTCTTCGCGCACGGCTTGGTGAGCAAACCGTGTTATTTGCCGCCACGGAAAGTGACCCCAGACCGGAGTGCAGCATAGTGTTACAGCATACCCCAACGCAAAAACCTGCAAACACCGCCTTCAAAAAAGTGGCAAACCAATCCACACCTGAATTGAATCGCGCAGCATTGCCAGTCAGCACGCCGCGCCCGTTGTGGCTGTTACCAACGCCCAAACCATTGCAAGGCAAATCCCCACAGTGGCAAACGGGTGGTCCATGGCAATTGCTCAGCGGTCCTGAACGAGTTGAGTTTGGCTGGTGGGACGCAAAACCCTGCAAACGTGATTACTACTGCGCACGCGACAGCAATTCCAGCTTGGTGTGGCTGTATCAAGACCTTCTGGAAGACAAGCCACGCTGGTTTTTGCATGGTTACTTTGCATAAGGCAATCTGAGCATGGATTCGCCCTTGCAGACCTTGCCACCTTTTGCTGAAGCCCTGGCGTTGAGCAACTTCAGTTTTTTGAAGGGAGCATCGCATGCAGAAGAGCTGGTACAGCAAGCCAAACTGTTGGGTTATCGCGCCATTGGCATCGCAGATGAATGCTCGCTGGCGGGTATTGTTCGTGCACACCAGGCTGCCAAAGAATGTGGCATTCAATTGTTGGTAGGCGCCCAGTTTGTATTTGCACACAGCAGCCTGTTCGCTGGCCAGCGTATCGCCCTGATTGTGAAAAACAAAACTGGTTACACCCACTTGTGCAGACTGATTACACAAGCCCGTAACCGTGCAGCCAAAGGCGACTACCTGTTTACTCGTGACGACCTGGCTGATATTCCACCCGGACTGCAATTGCTGCTGATTCCCGACGAGCGCAATAAAGAAAATTTTCCTGCCCTATTAAGCTGGTGTGCCAAACGCTTCACCGGCCGCATGCATCTGGTATGTAATTTACAGGGCTGTGGGTTTGACAAGGCATGGCTACTGTACTTGCAAGCACTAGCCCACCTGCACCAAATTGAACTACTGGCCAGCAACTTACCCGTGATGCATTCAAGTGAACGGAAAAACCTGCATGACGTGCTAACCGCCATTCGGCTGAACTGCAATTTGAACGAGGCCAAACCATTTCTTGAGACGAATGCACAACGTTGCCTTCAACCCCTGCAGGTACTTGCTCAAACTTACCCGCACAGTTTACTGATGCAAACAACAACGCTGGCAGCACAGTGTGTGTTTTCGCTGGATGAATTGCGTTACCAGTACCCGCGTGAGATCAGCCCTGAAGGCATTGAACCTACGCAGTACCTGCGCCAACTCGTAGAAAAAGGCGCGGCCCAACGCTACAGCGATCAAGTGCCTGCCAAAGTTCGAAAACAGATTGAACATGAACTGCTGCTGATTGAAGAACTGAAATTTGAAGCCTACTTTTTAACGGTTTACGACATTGTCCGCTTTGCGCGTTCCCGCAATATTTTGTGTCAGGGCCGCGGGTCTGCCGCCAATTCCGTGGTGTGTTATTGCCTGCACATTACCGAAGTCAACCCCGACAAAATGGCTGTGCTGTTCGAGCGGTTTATTAGCCGCGAGCGTAACGAACCACCGGACATTGATGTGGACTTTGAACACACGCGCCGCGAAGAAGTGATTCAATACATTTACAAAAAATATGGTCGAGACCGAGCTGCGTTGGCAGCCAGTGTCGTGGTGTACAGGCCCCGCTCGGCGCTGCGTGATGTGGGCAAGGCCCTGGGTTTGGACACCGGTTTGGTTGAAAGATTGGCCAAGTCGCAAGATGGTGGCTACAGCCGAAGCATGAGCGTGGACCACATGGTGCAGGCGGGCATTGATGTTCGTCAAAGCACTGTGCAGCGTTGTGTTCACTTGGCCGATGAACTGTTGGGTTTTCCACGGCACTTGTCACAACACACAGGTGGCTTTGTGATTGCACGCGACAGCCTGACTGAATTGGTACCGGTAGAAAACGCCTCAATGCCCGACCGCAGTGTCATTCAGTGGGACAAGGACGACCTGGACGCCATGGGCTTGATGAAGGTAGACGTTCTTGCACTTGGCATGCTGAGCGCGATTCGAATGACACTGGACGAGTTGAACAGGAAATCCAATGCTCCCCGTACCCTGCAAGACATACCACCGGAAGACAGCGCCACTTACGACATGATGTGCAAGGCCGATACTGTAGGTGTGTTTCAGATAGAAAGTCGTGCGCAGATGGGTATGCTTCCCCGCCTACAACCCCGAGACTACTACGACCTGGTGATTCAGGTGGCGATCGTCAGGCCAGGCCCCATTCAAGGCGGTATGGTACACCCGTTCTTGAAACGCAGACAGGGCTTGGAAGCAGTGAACTACCCATCGGAGGCTTTGAAAGAGGCGCTGGGTCGCACCAAAGGCGTTCCAATTTTTCAAGAACAAGTGATGCAAATCGCGATTCTGGCAGCCGGTTTTACACCAGGTGAAGCAGATGCATTGCGCCGCGGAATGGCTGCCTGGAAACGCAAAGGAGGCTTGCACCATTTTTACGAACGCGTGGTAAGTGGCATGCTAAAGCGCGGTTATACGCGCGAATTTGCTGAAAGCATTTTCAAACAAATGGAAGGCTTTGGTGAATACGGTTTTCCGGAGAGCCATGCCGCCAGTTTCGCGATGCTGGTGTATGCATCGGCGTGGTTGAAATGTCACCACCCCGATGCATTTTTGTGCGGTTTGCTCAATGCGCAGCCCATGGGTTTCTATGCGCCTTCGCAGCTGATTCAAGATGCACAGCGACATGGCGTGACAGTAAAGCCCGTGGATGTGCAGTGCAGTGCCTTTGAAACCAGGCTGGAAAACAACCAGGACTTGTTGCAACACGAGCCAGCGCGAGGCAACCGCACGTTGCACCCGGTTCGTTTGGGCCTAAACCGGGTGAACGGGCTGAAACACAATTCTGCTTTGCGCATTGTTCAAACCCGGGAGCAAGGGCTGTTTGAAAGCGTGGAAGATTTAACCAAACGTGCCCAGCTTGATCGCAGCGATCTGCTTGCGCTGGCCGATGCAAACGCACTGGCACAACTGGCAGGGCATCGTCGCCAAGCCGTGTGGCAAACAGCTGCAACTGAAACAGGCGGTATTCGTAACACTGCAAGACACACTGATTTACTGGCCAATACACGCACCAGGGAAACGCCACTTGAGTTGCCCAAGGCCACTGAACTGGAAGACATGCTGGCCGATTACCGCGCCACAGGAGCAAGCCTAGTTCACCACCCTATTTCATTTCTACGCGAGCAATTGACACCCTATAAGATAAGGCAAGTCAAAGAATTGCAGACTTACCCAAATGGCAGATTGGCGCGAGCCTGTGGCATTGTGACGCATCGACAACGCCCAGCCACCGCGCATGGCACCGTATTTTTGAATCTTGAAGATGAAACAGGCAATGTCAATGTGATTGTCTGGAACAGACTGGCCGAAGAGCAGCGACAAGTGCTGCGCAACGCGCAAATTATGGGCGTGTTTGGCATTTGGCAACGTGAAGGTGAAGTGTGCAACCTGGTGGCGCGCAGGCTGGTGGATTACACCCATCTGCTGTTGCAACTACAAACACCATCACGGGATTTCAAGTAGACCGGAAAATCAGATATCCACTTCCACCAAGTTGCCCTTGTCTTCCAGCCAGGTGCGGCGAGCACCACTTTCAGTACGGCCCATCAGCATGTGCATCATGGCATTGGTTTCATCAACATCAAGACTGCCCAATGTAACAGGCAGCAAACGGCGTGTATCTGGATTCAAAGTGGTTTCCCAGAGTTGTTCAGCATTCATCTCGCCCAAACCCTTGAAACGGGAAATCTTGATATTCGCCTCTTTCACGCCTTCCTTGCCCAGCTTGTCTTGCACGGCATACAGCTCTGCTTCATCCAGACAATACAGCTTGCGCGCAGGTTTCTTTCCTTGTGCTGGTACATCAACCCTGAACAAGGGCGGGCGCGCTACATACAAATTCTTGCTGCGAATCAACGCTGGGAAATGTTTGTAAAACAAGGTGAGTAGCAGCACTTGAATGTGTGAACCATCGACATCCGCGTCGGAAAGAATACAAATTTTGCCGTAACGCAAACCGCTTAAATCGGGATTGTCATTCACACCGTGGGGGTCTACACCGATGGCCACTGCAATGTCGTGAATTTCCTGGTTGGCAAACAATCGGTCTTTGTCGGTTTCCCAAGCATTAAGCACTTTGCCACGCAGTGGCAATACCGCCTGAAACTCCTTGTCACGGCCCATCTTGGCTGAGCCGCCAGCAGAATCACCCTCAACCAGAAAAACCTCGTTCAAGGTGATATCAGTGCTTTCGCAGTCAGTCAGCTTGCCCGGCAAAATCGCCACCGATGAACTTTTTTTCTTCTCTACTTTTTGTGCCGCTCTGGATCGAGCCTGAGCTTGCTTGATTGCGAGCTCTGCAATCTTTTTGCCGTCTTCCACATGCTGATTCAACCACAACTCGAACGCAGGCTTGACCAGTGACGACACCAGACGCACTGCATCACGGCTATTCAAACGCTCCTTGATTTGCCCCTGAAACTGAGGGTCCAGAACCTTGGCAGACAGCACAAAATTCGCCTTGGAAAAGATGTCATCGGGCATCAACTTGATCCCCTTTGGCATCAACGAATGCATTTCACAGAAAGCCTTGATGGCCTGAAAAACCGCCTCGCGCAGGCCGGACTCATGCGTACCACCTGCGGAGGTGGGAATCAAGTTCACATAACTTTCGCGAACAGGTGCGCCTTCAGCCACAAATGCCAACGCCCATGCCGCGCCCTCGCCTTCTGCAAAGCCTTCATCGCGGAGTACATCAACACTGAGATCACCGCTGAACATCGGGGCCACCAGTTCACGGTCCAACAATTCTTCGCGTAAAAAACCGCTGAGACCATCATCGAATTTCCAGCGCTTTGCTTCACCGGTTTTCTCCGACACCAAGACCACTTCGACCCCCTTGAGCAGCACTGCCTTGCTGCGCAACAGGCGGTCCATCTCATTGAGTGGCAAGACGGCTGAATCGAAATACTGGGGATCTGGCCACACGCGTACGGTGGTGCCTTTTTTAGGATCACTGCTGGTTTGAGGGCGAACCTTCAAAGGTTCTATTACATCGCCACCACTAAACACCAGTGTGCCCACCTGCTTGTCGCGCACCGCACTCACTTCAAGCCTGGTAGAGAGGGCATTGGTCACCGAAACACCTACACCATGCAGACCGCCCGAAAAACGATAAGCACCACCATCGGCTTTGTTGAACTTGCCACCCGCATGCAAACGAGTGAATACGAGTTCAATGACGGGTACCTTCTCTTCAGGGTGCAAACCAATTGGAATGCCGCGACCCTCATCCTGTACCGACACACTGCCATCGGTATGAATAGTCACCGTAATTCGCGAACCAAAACCACCCAGAGCCTCATCGGCTGCGTTGTCGATCACCTCTTGAATAATGTGCAAGGGGCAGTCCGTGCGGGTGTACATGCCTGGTCGCTGCTTGACCGGTTCTAGCCCTTTGAGGACGCGGATGGACGATTCTTGATACTGGCTCATGACAACCTGAAAATTCAATGACCGCTTGATGATACCAATAATTTGTGTTTATTTCCGGCGGCACTGGAACCATCGGCAGCTATGCCAGCACTCATGACCAAGATAGGAAATTCGTAAAGCGTGGTTAGCACACATTCAGAGGCTGATAAAGCAGCGTGTCACCCCACACCCTATCCAAGGTGACACCTTCTTCACACTTTTTGCAGCCTTGATACGCTGTGGCGTTATTGAAACCATTCGCCAAGGCCGACCATGATTCCACTACCGTTTCAAGTAGAGAGGCTCGACATGAAACCGATTGCCCCCAAATTAAAGATCACCGCGATTCAAAGGTGCTCAAGGGCGAATCTGGAAACAACTCGCTCGGAGTTTGAATTGTTGGTTGCCAAGCAGGAAAAGCGGTTGCGCAACTTCATCATCAAACATTTTCGTGATGAAAACGCGGTCGAGGATGTATTCCAGCAAACCTTGATCGAGGCTTACTGCTGCTGGGACAGCTTTCGAGGTGATGCAAAAAGAGCGACCTGGCTGTTTGGCATTGCACTGAATATTATTCGGAACACCGCGCGCCGCTCTCCACAGTACAAATTTCATTTCACCTCCGATGAGGATCTTGAACTGGAACAAGCAGAGGGATCAGACCCGATGCAACACTGCATGAAAAACGAGTTCAGCATCAAACTCGAATCAGCGATTGGTAATTTGCCCAACGATCTGCGTGAAACCCTGGTTTTGGTGGTTCAACACGGTAATTCTTACCAGGAAGCGGCAGATATTCTGGGTATTCCAATTGGCACAGTACGTTCCCGAATTTCACGGTCACGCGCCCAATTGAAATCAATCTACGACCTGTACATGGACTGATGAACGCAAATTTGGCAACCCGATATGGGGCACTCAACAAGATTCTGGAATCACTGGGAATGACTCTCAGCGACACTGAGCAATGTGCCGGTGAAGGTGGCTATCGAATTGATTTTGAAAAGAACTTCACAATTGAGTTGCAACACCTTGGCGGCTCAGATTGCAGGGTAAGTGCAAGAATATTTAGTTTGGGGAAGTCGTTACAGGTTCAGGAAAACCAAATTAAACTGGCCTTGGCCCTGTTTGGTGAACTGAAAAACGACATGCCCGATGGTGTATCAACTGCGATTTCAAACCACGACAACTGCTTGCGCCTGTGTGTTGAAATTGTGAGCGAGAACAAGGACATCATCATGTCTCAATTTCAAGACTTTGTTCATGTGGCATTTGCCTACAAACAAACCTACTTTCAACACAAAGGCATGACCTAGGGCAATCAGCCTCAGCTTTGTGCAACCTTGACCCGGTCGGCTAGAACAGCCTGAATCCACAACTCACACTTCTCTTTTGCGTCCAGCACATTGTTAGCCGACATGCGTCTGGAAACAAGAAGCTTGGAATATTCAAGTTCGAAAATACAGGTTTGCTCGAGAGACTTTGCTAGCCAACGCTGCGACAACCAATCCCGTAGACAGTTACTTTCATAGTTGTTTAACACCAGGGTGGCCTGAAACTCGGAAGGACAGGCCCATGACTGCGACAATTCGGCATGCCCCAAACCTTCAACAAGTTGATCGTTAATCAAAAACCACTTTTCGGGAGAGTTTTGTAGCATGGAATTCGCGAGGGACTAAACCACACCAGCGGTGTCGCTGTGGATTTGTTGCGCGAGGGTACGGGGTGTGGAAAGACCCGGGAAGCGCTGCAAAGAGAGAGGCTTCATGGGGCGAGCTTTGAGTTCGGAGAGAATGGCCTTGAAAGTGGTACGCGCAGCAGAAATTGACGGATTGGCTGCACTGCCCGCTTGAGTAGCTACAGACTGTATTGGCGGAGTGTTTGGATTGATCATCGCTTATGGTTACAGGCGCATTGCCGATAGACGTCGTTTCATGACAATTGAGTGGCTTTGTCTTCAGATTGGTTCCCGGTTTTATCAAGCAGATCGAAACGTTTCATGCGGTAATACAGTGAATGCAAGGGAATACCCAGGCTTTCACTGGCCAGGCGTGCGCACCCGTGATGTGTATGCAGCGTTTGAATCAACACTGCCTTCTCAAAAGCCAGCAAACGTTGTTTCAAGCCCAAATTGGCCTTGCTGTGCGTTGCCACACATGGTGTGTCCAACCCGATGACATGCCGCTGCGCGACTGCATGCAACTCGCGTACATTGCCGGGCCATGGCCGGCTCAGCAACTCGTCAATGTCCTCAAGTTCAAGGTGCGGCACCTGCAGCTTGAACTGGGCTGCGACATCGATCAGGAAATGCCGATACATCGGAACAATGTCCTCAAGTCGCTCAGCCAAAGCAGGAATTCGAACCTGCGACACACTGAGCCTGAAGTGAAGGTCTTCACGGAATTTGTACTGTTCGACCAGGGTTTCAAGTCTGGTTTTTGTCGAAGCTATCACGCGAAAAGCCGAGTTGTAGAAGACATGTCCGCCCAAGCGAATTGCGCCGCGATATTGAAGGGCATTCAGTAACTTGGCTTGACAGGACAATGGCAAGCTGTCTATTTCATCCAGGTACAAGGTTCCATTGTGCGCAAGCTCCAGCTTTCCTGGCCTGTCTTTTTGTGCACCAGTGAAGGCACCTGCCGTGACCCCAAATACCTCGGATTCAAAAAGCTGCTCGGGCAGTGCAGCACAGTTCACATGTACAAACTCCCCTTTTGCACCAGAATTCGCGTGCAGCCAACGTGCGGCTGTGTCTTTACCAGCACCGGTGGGTCCAAGCAAAACGGTGTCGACGGGCAGCTGCTTCAGACGCTGCAATTGGGATACTGCATCGCGCATGGCTTGCGAACGGACAAACTCGTCGCTGTAAGGCCCCAGATTGCTGTTGGGCAATGGCTTTTTGCCAAAACGAAACGGTTTGGTTCGTATCAGCTTCTCGAGTACCTGAACCGCAGCCAAAGGACTGGTCGGATGTACGATTGATGCAAATATGGGAATGTCGTGGTAAACGTACTCTTGCCAGGGTTTCTCGATAAAACGAATGATCTGTGTTTCAGGCTTTCTGCCCTGGGCTTTGAAGTGCTCAATTAAATCGCCCAACTGCTCCAGGCCTTGATCAACCAGCAACCAATGCGCCGGCAAACTCCGTTTACCCAACAGGACAATCAGCGACAGTTCATGAACACTGGCCTGCATCAGCAAGGCAGCCGCTCGCAACCTGCTTTTGAGTTCGGGGGATTCGATACAAAGGGTTAACTCGGTCATTCTTTGAGTTTGCACAATCAAATGAATAAAACCCATTGTGAATGCTGCGTGCCCGCATTGAATCACCCCTTGGGATTAGTCAATGCTGTGATTCGGAGTAGCCCATTACCTCCACCCGCAGCATATCCCTTGCACGTGAAAGGCGGGAGCGCACTGTACCGATCGGCAAATCCAGTTCAAGTGCAGCATCCTGATAGGTCAATCCCTCAAGCAAAACTAGCTGAACCACTGTTTGCATTTTGCAAGGAAGCTGATCAATTGCGGATTTCAGGGTTTCCATTCTTTCCTGGCGCATCAGGGATTCTTCAGGTTCACACATTGAATCGGCAGGAATCATACTGATTTGCTCATCAAAATCGTCACCTTGAAATCGAAAACTGGTGTCACGGTAGCGAAAGTTTTTCACCAGATTCAGTGCAATGCCAAACAACCAGGTTTCTGGTTTGGACTCTCCACGAAAACTCGCCCAGTTGCGAAATGCAGCCAGGTGGGTTTGCTGAATAAGGTCATCCACATAATCCTCACGGCGCAGGTGTTTGCGCACGAAGTGGGTTAAACGCGATTGCTGCGACTTCAACAAGGCCTCAAGCGTGCAAAGTTGTGCCGCGGTCAGCGGTGTTGCTGTGTTTTCGTCAATACCTGAAACGGTGATTTCGAACTGCTGAACGTTTGCGGTGTGTTCCATGACCTGCCTCTGTTTGCTTGTGTGTGGTAACAAGCGTTGTGCAGTGTGCATGCCAGGACCATGCAAATTTCAAACGGTTGATTTCATGGCGTATTTATTGATTAACTCCCAACTCGTGTTGGATTTTTTCTAAATTTGGAAGGCTGGGCGAAGCAAAATCTCTAAATCAGCACAGGCTTGAGTACAGGCTGACTCCAGTTGCGGTGTAAAATGCGCTCATCTCGCGGTAGTACAATGGATAGTACGAGGCCCTCCTAAGGCTTAGATACAGGTTCGATTCCTGTCCGCGAGACCAGGCATAAAAAAGCCCCTGACTTGTCAGGGGCTTTTTCATTGGCGTGCTGGCTTGTTCAGCTGGCTTGCTCGGTCACAATTTTCCAGCGACCGTCTTCTTTCTTCAAACGCAATGTTTTGCGAACATTGTCCGAGTACTTGTCGGCTTTGTAGGCCTGGTCAAACTCGGCAGTGGCTTCTTCACCGTTGACCTGAACATTCAGGTTGCTGATATCGACCTCAATACTTGCCTTGCTTGCAATTCGGGCACGGCGCTGGCTTTCCCACTGCGCCCGGCTTTGCGCACCAGGCAACTCGAAGTTGGCCGAGTAGAAGCTGAGGTAGCCCTCCACATCGCGTGCACTCCAGGCTGCGGCCCAATTGCTGACCACCTCGGTTACCTCAACCTGAAGCTGGGCAGGGCTTGGGCCTGCCGGTGCTGCAACAGGTGCTGCGGGTGCAGCAGCTGTTTCCCCCCCCAGCAAGTCGTCTGCGGCGGGCGCAGCCGGATCAAGCATGGTATCTGCTGCTGGGTCCATGGCTGCTGCTGGATCTGCAACAGGTTCGGCAGCCGGTGCTGGTTCTACAGCCGGTGTAGGCGATTGATCCAGCACCGCCGGGCGAAGTTGATCCAGACCGAGGAAGTGACTGACTGGTTTCAGATTATCAGCGTTGTTGATCAAGGCTTGACCACCATAAGTGACGATCAACAGACCGATGAACAAGGTGTAAACCGGCAGTAACCAACGTTCATATCGGTAGTAGAACGGTTTGTGTTTGGTGTCCTCCGCAGCCTTATCCATTTCTGCTTCACCCACGACCTGCCTGGCGAGCAACTGGTTCAACGCAACTGGGGGTGATAGGTAACCCAATTCGAACGCAGTGATCACGATCATCCAGAAGTGAACCGGGTGAATACCATTGCTGTACGCAATTGGCGCCACAGTGGCCGACACAAGAATCACCGCACCGAACGGGTCCATCACCATGCCGATAAACACCATCATGAACATGAAGATAGTCAGCGCCATCCAGATGCTGCCCATCTCGGCGGGCACAACGCTCATCAAGCCAGAGCGTTCGATCATGCCACCCACGCTGATGGACAAGGCCATCAACATGATCAGCGCACCGATGTGACCAATCGTTTCAGTGGTGGCGCTACGCACCGCCATTTCCAGACCCTGATTCTTTTTCTTCTCCGCCGGAGTGTCGCCACCCACTTTGGTAGGACCACCACGCAGCTTGTCAAAAATAATCACGAACAACATGATCACAGGCAACATCACCGGGGCGGTAAATTCGTCAAGCTTGGTGTCCAGCAGGTACTCATAACCATACACCACCAACAACATGATCAGAATGTAAGGCGACACGGGTACCAAAGCACGCAGCGACTGTGGCAAGGCCTCTTTGGCTTTTGCACGTTCAGTCACACGCCCTTCAGCCTTCAGCAGCGCGATGATCATGAAAATGGTCGAGGTCAGGATGAATACAAACAGACCCCAGCCATACAGTTCGCTGGTGGTAACTTCTTTGTTCAGGGCTGCAATCACCACAATCAGCAAACAAGGGCGAAGTACCACACCCAGTGAACCTGACATGGCCGTAGCGGCTAAGGCAAAGTGGCGACGGGCGCCTACGGCCAACACCTCACGGTACACAATGGCACCGGCGGCAATCACGAACACACCTGAAGCACCCGTGTAGGCGGTGGGTACCGCAGCAGCCAGCAACACAATGTAGGTGAAGACTTCTGGCGGTAACTTCCACGGACGCAGAATGTCCATGAACAGGGAAACCACGCGGGTTTGCTTGAGCAACATACCAGCCCACAAGTACAACGCCAGGTTCAGGAAAATGCTCGACAATTCGGTGATTTGACCAAAATAAATTGCCAAACCTGCGACGTAATCGTCCATGAAGAAGTTGATACCGGCATTCAAGGCCATGAACGCATACAACGGGATACTCAACAGACCCATGCCGTAACTTCCGCCCTCCTCGGCCTGCGCCGGGATCTTCAGCACGTCTTTCAAACTGATGAAGGACAGTGCTGCGAACAGGGCAATCGCAATAATGCTGATCAGCGGATTTTCAACCGCCACACCCGAATCGTATTGAAGTTTCAGGTAGTAACTGGCCGAAATCGTCATCAGCAAGTTGGCACCCAACATCGCCAATGAATAGACCTGAAAGTCTTTCTTGGTGCGCGGTGGACGCAGGCTAATGTGGTGAAAATGCTTGGTGGTCGAGATGGCCGCAATTGCAACCATGATCAACAGAATTAATGGGCGGTTTTCCGTACCAAACTTGAAAATGCCAAAAAAGCCAGTTTCAATCTCACGGAATACTTCCACTTCAGGGGTAATCGCTTTGCTCACCCGCTCGTAAACAGCGAACCGCTCCCGACACTGATCTCGTGCGGCTTCCAGAGAAGCACGAATTTCATTTGGATCAATGGCTACATCACCAAACAACAAATCAAGATCCGATTTGGGTGCGCTTTCCGCATCGGCAACCTGTTTGGCCACCAGTGCATCAATGTCAGGGTTGGCTTCACAAGTGGGTGCAGAGGGATCGGCACGTAACAGGAAATACTGCACCTGGTTTTCGGGATCACCGAACATGCGCTCACCCAGCCGCAAAAGCTGGCCGTGCACCATCTCGCCGGTACCAATAATCAGGGTAAGCAACAACAGTGAGAAAATCGGAAGGCTGGACAGCCATTCAGATGGCGTGCGACCGAACCATTTTTTGCCGGCGGAACTCTGCATAACGGATCCTTATCAGCGTCAATCGATTGATTGACTGATCTAATTAGCTATTTAAGATAATAAAAAAGGGGCAACGGCAAGCCCCTTTACAGCCTAAGGCAAAGGTGGGCAAATAGGGCCCACCTTCATGATTACAGCTCAGTTTTTGTTGCACACTCAGAATCTGCACGGTTTACGCTGCAGCGAATCTGCTTCATTATGTTTAGCGCTTTGGGATCATAGGAACCACTTTTCGCCAATGCCACACGAGATTCGCGCAACAGGATGGTGTATTTCACAGAGTCAGCTGCTGGAATATCCATCCAAGCGCTATTCGGAATACCCTTCTCTGCGTTGGTGATGATTTGCATGCCAGCCGAGAACTTCTTGAACCAATATTCGCGAGACTTCTGGGCAAAACCTTCCGGGAACTTGGACTTATTGACGATCACCTGATAGGTCAACACGGCAACCGGGAAACGAACAATCGCACCAGCACTACCCAAACCTTTGTACAACTCCAGCGGTTTGTAAGCCGCGGCAGGTGCAGCGATGATGTCAACGGACCCGTTGTTGAACTTGGCACCAAAATTGGAAATGTCAGCAGACACGGGTGAAGCGCCTACTTTCGAAATCATTTCCTTTTGGGCCGAGTCGTAGTCAAATGACGCGATTTTCTTGCCAGCCAGTTTTTCCACCGAGTTGATGTCCCGGCTTTTCACATACAGGTAAGCAGCACCAAATGGAATAATGCCAGCCACTTGGTAGTTACCCTGTGTCATCAAGGCATCGGCCTTGTCACTGGCGAACAGCTGAATGGTGCGTTTGACCACTTCATAGCTCAGAGGCATGTCCACTTTGCCATCCTTCACTACAGAGGCGGCGCCAAGCGCATCGATTGAACCAGCGACTGAGTTGTAGGCACGTGTACGGAACGAGGTAGCCACCAGCATGTCGCACTGACCAGTCTTGAAGTTTTCAGAGGCAATTTTTTCATCTGTGAACGCTTCAAGGTGCAGGTCAGCACCAAAACCCTTGGCTGCAAGAACGTAATCTTTGCTCAGGTTGAATACATCTCCGCCAGCGCCGAGAATGTCGAACACACAAACTTTCTGTTTGGCCAAGGCCGGTGATGCAGATGCCATCAAAGCCAAGCCAAAGCCGGCGGTGATTGCTTTCATTTTCAATGTCATTGTCTGGTCTCCCAAAATTGTGTTTCTGCGCCCTGCACCAATTGCTAGAGACTGGTCAAGGCTTGCTGTGAGCAAAAACTTAGTTCAACAAGTCGTCCACGTTCATGCCTGCTGGCATCGCGGCTTCTTCATCCCAATATTTACCCATGCTGCCCACTGGGGTTCGTGTGCCTACGTTTTCCGACCAGTAGCGATCAGAAAGATTCAGCATGACCGCACCGGCAATTCCTTCAACCAAGGCATATTGTTCGCTTGGCTTGAAATCCTTTACGTTTGCAAACCGCTTGGTGGCGTCGCGGAAACGGGTTGTATCGCCCACGGCCAATGCGGACAAGCCGTACATCACATGGGACAAGCGAACGCCTTGACGTTCACCGATCAACATGGACAGGCGGAATGTGCCCCACACGTCTTTGCCCTCAGAGGCACCTGGCAAAATGCTCCAAACCACCGCACGGGCAGCGTTAGGAGCGCCCCACCACTTGGCATTTGAAATACATGTGAGCGCACGTTCGGATTTTGGCGCAATGTCGGTCGGGACGCCTACCATTTGCTGAGACGCGATGTCATTCACAACGGCTTGCAAGCCGGCGACTGTACCCAACAGATAAGTCAATTCGTCAAAATCACGCTCGAACTCAGGGCAGCCCTCGCCATATTCAAAGTTATACTTGTCCTCAAGCTTGTTGCGCATGGCTTCAAAAGCACGCAACTGCCGGCGAGCCGTAATCTCAAGCAAACGCTTTTGACCAATACGGGCGTCCTGGGCTTCTTCAATGTTGTTTTGCTTGGAAGCACGCAGATAGCGCAGTTCTTCCTCAACCGCGCGCTGTTCGGAACAGGCTGCGGAAGACACCAGCAATAGGGACTCGAGCAGTTGAGGGTCTCCGCCAAATGCACGGGTACCACCGGAGATCAGAGGAAAGTTGCCTGTAGCGAAACGACAGGCCATGTCGACGTCGTCGATTTCAAGCTGGGGGGGAATAATTCGGCGCTCAATCAGGTTGATTGCAAGGTTTGTAGCGCCTCTCTCTATGCTTGCGCATCCTGCCGCAAATACCACCACTCCCGAAATGGCCAGTACACGCCATACGCCAGCTTTGATCATTGATGTCTCCGTTGATTTTTCTTTTATACATTGTCTGGTCAATATTTGGATTTGACCTTTGAGTAACAAGGTTTGCGCACGATATTAAACCATGAAAAATTCACCCATCCAAGGGAAAGTAAACAGTTGTTAATAGAAGCGTCATTCTATTTGCCCCACCAAACCCGAAGAATGATGCCAAAACACCCCGTAATTGAAAGCAATAAATTGTTAAAAAGCGCGGAGAATGAAGAATCTCCATGTTGCCCTCTTGAAATTCATGATGCAGATTGACCTACCGGCAGACAACCCCGACACGGCGGCCAATGAACACTCAAGCAAACCCGACCGGATGAAGCAAGCCGTGAAGGACATGACGCCACTGAAGGGCAAAACCGCACTGGTTGTCGATTCTGCGCTGGCCACTCGCCGTGCCCTTCAGGACCAACTTTCCCAATTGGGGGCGAAGTCAGTTATTTTCGCCAGCTCAGTATCCGAGGTTGAACAGCATTTGGGTTCACGGGAATTCGCCTTGATTGTGTGCGAATACCAACTGGAGGGGGACCGCAACGGTCAACAATTGTTGGAAGACCTGCGGGTGAACAAGAAGCTGGCGTGGTCTACCGCATTCATGATGGTGACTGGCGAGAGAAGTTACGGCAACGTTGTTGCAGTTGCTGAGTTTGAGCCTGATGATTACCTGATTAAACCGTTTACTGCATCCACTCTGTCAGATCGCGTGGTTCGAATATTCAACAGAAAAATTCGCCTGGCAGAAGCTTACCGTTCGATGTATGAAGAGCGCTTTCAAGAAGTGCCTGACATTTGCGAAGACCTGGAGTCCAAATTTCCCCAGTATCTGAATGAACTTGAACGCATGCGCGTCGAGTCGTTTTACAGGTCTGCCCAGTACGAAAAAACCGAACAGGAATTGCTTGCCAAACTTGAAAAAGCGCCCAAACCCTGGATGCAGCTGTTGCTGGCCAAAGTTAATCTTGAAAAAAAACAGTTTGAAGAGGCCAATGAACTGCTCAGTGAAGTGGTGAAAACCAACCCGGAATACCTGGCGGCGAGTGACCTGTTTGCCGATGTACTTTGGGAACAAAACCGCCCTGCAGATGCTTTGGATATCCTTGAAAAAATGGGTGCAAAAGCCTTGGCATCGACCACCCGCTTGCGAAAACTGGCGGACCTGGCCGTTCGGATTGGTGACAACACCCGCTCCAAGAACTACCTGACGAAAGTCATCGATCGCTCAAGAAACACTTCACTGTCACAGATCCATGATTACCTTCAGCTGTCCAAAATTTATGTGAAAGAGGGCCGCCATGAAGAGGCGGAAAAGCTGACTGCCAAAATGCGCAGCACTGTGAACTCAACCGAGCTCGACCTGGCACGTGCCATGATGGCCATTCAAAAAGACATTGCTGATGGGCGCGGTGTGAAAGCCAGCGACAAACTGGTCACATTTTTCGAGAATAACTCGGACGTCCTTCCCACGCTGGAACCTGAGACTTTGACCAGCTTGCTGGAATTGTGTTTTGCGGTAAACATGGACACCAAAGGGTATGAACTGGCCAGTCAAATTACCAAACACAAACCCTCCAAGGCGATGCTGGACAGAATTCGGGCAGCAATATCGGATTTCAAAGGCAATCAAGGCACCGCCAGCGATTAAACCATGGTGAAGAAGTTCGGTCAGGATTTTTGATCAGCGTGCTACAACGCCCAAGCGGCCTTGATCAATTCATCCAGATAAGCACCATAAAACTCGGGCAAACTGGCACCCAACAAAGGCTTGCCTGCCACCACACCCTTGGCATTGAACACCATCACCGTAGGTGAAAACTTCACATTCAACGGTCCAGCCAAGGACTTGCCAGTGTATTTGTTGCCGTCAAACCAGATAAAACTGCGTTTGCTGTCGGAAAAATCAATTTCGTAAACAAACACCCTGCCCTTGTAGACGGGATCGGTGTGAATGTGGCGAAGCGATTGTTGTCTGACTTTCTCGCAGTAGGCACAATCGGGCAAAGAAAACAAAACTACGACTGCGGGCGCCTGCCCGTGCTGAAGATTCGACGGAAAAGAAAGGGAGCCTCCACCCGCGCCAAACGCGGGCGAGAACCACGCAAACAATAAAAACAACCCTAATGCTTTCATGCAACTTAGACCACAAACCCCGGGTTGTCGTTCATTCCGATCAGCTTGGGTGTGTAAGGCACTTTGGTGGCCACTGTTTTCTTGTCTTTCAGGTAGGTTTCCACTACATCCCAAATGGGCGGTTCACCGTTGTTACGGGCTTCTTCGGCCACCGGGGCCCAACCTGCGACTTTGTAGGTTTTGGAAGCCTCAATGGGTTTGCCATTCAGGCGCATGTCGGAAATACGCTGTCCAGCCTCACCATTGGGGTTACAGGTGTAAGTCAAACCACCGACACGCACCATATCACCACCCTGCTGGTAGTAAGGATCAGGATTGAAGAGGTTGTCACACACATCCTCGAGTACGGTTTTGATGAACTCCCCCTTCATGTCTGTCAGGGTGGTGTTGGGATAAGTAATCGCAGTTTGATCCATCAGGTGCTCACGCGTGATGGTTTGACCTGGCAGCAAGGAAGTGCCCCAGCGGAACCCCGGAGAAAATGCGATCTCGGCGCCCTTCACCTCCATCAAGGCATCGACAATCAGTTGATCCCAACTGCCATTGAAGTTGCCGCGGCGGTACAGCAAACCCTCACTCACGGCCAAAGGCTCGCTGAGCTTTTCAATGTAGGGTTTGCGCACATTGCGCACAAAGGCATCCATGTCGGGATCGGCTGGCAGCATGTTCGAAAACACGGGCAACAAACGGTATTTGAAATCCCGCAACTTGCCACCTTGAATGTCCATGTCGAGCACACCGAGGAATTTACTGTTGCTGCCCGCATTGGTTACATAGGTGGTACCAGTTGAATTTTTCACAGGAATGGCATTGGGCACACCATCGTGAGTATGGCCGCCCAAAATGAAATCAATACCAGTCACTCGGCTGGCCATTTTCAGGTCAACGTCCATACCGTTGTGCGAAAGAAGAACCACGGCCTGTGCGCCTTTCGCACGTACTTCGTTCACAACCTCCTGCATGCTTTCTTCCTGAATGCCATACGACCAATCCTTTACAAAGTAACGCGGATTGGCAATTGGGCTGTAAGGGAAAGCCTGCCCAATAATGGCAACCTTGCACCCATTGATTGTTTTCATGACATGGCTGGGAAACACGGGGTCGCCAAAATCGGCGGTTTTGATGTTCTGCGCAATGATGTCGATTTTGCCTTTGAAATCCTTTTCAGCCACTTCAAGAATTCGATCTGAACCGTAAGTGCATTCCCAGTGCAAAGTCATCACATCCACACCCAACATTTTTGCAGCATCGACCATGTCTTGCGCATTGGTCCACAAGCTGGTGGCCGAGCCTTGCCAGGTGTCGCCGCCATCCAGCAGCAACGCACCTGGCCTGCTGGCCTTCATCATCTTGACCAAAGTTGACAAATGCGCGAACCCGCCCACCTTGCCGTAGTGCCTGGCCGCTTCCTCAAAATTCAGATAGGTGAATGCATGTGCCTGTGCTGAACCGGGTTTGATGTTGAAGGCTTTCAGCAAAGACTCGCCCACCAAATGCGGTGCTTTACCCAATGCATCCGCCACGCCCAGATTCACATTGGGCTCGCGAAAATAAATTGGCACCAACTGGGCATGACAATCGGTCATGTGAAGCAGGCTGGCATTGCCAAAAGGTTTCAGGTCGTACAGTTTTTCACCATGACCACCAGCCAGCACATGGGGTGAGTTGATCGTCATGCCAGCAGCCGAGGCAGCCGCCAACATGCCCATGAATTCGCGTCGATTCATCTGCATTGGATAGTTCGCTTTTCAGAGGGTTGCCCTGTGCCCGTTCAGGCACAGGTAATTTAAGCGTTTGGTGTTACTTGTTAACTGGCGAATCTGGTGCCATCAACAAGGCCATCACATCTTTCAACTGGGTTTCAGTCAAAATGCCCTCAGCCCCAAAACGTGGCATGTTGGAACATGCGTTGTAGGCATGCGAGTTCCAGATTTTGGCCCAGGTGTACTTCATGATTTCTTCCGAATTACCGCGCAGTTTGCCGTACTGGTACAGGGAAGGACCAATGTTGCCATACGACAATTCTTGCGGTGCCAGTTGGTGACAGGCGTAACAGTTGCCACCCGCAGCAGTGCCTTCCTTGTCCGAAAACTGGAAACCCACACCCGTTTGAGCAATTTTTTCGCCTGCTTTCCAGTCGCCCAGATATTTGCCATCAGCGGGATACTTCACCGCGGCCAAGGCCGCATTTTGCAGCTCGGTGCGTTTCGCATCAGGCAAACCGCCAGGTGCTGTCTCAGCCAATGAGCAGGCCTTCTGCAGCTCGGTTTGGTTCACGCGTTCAAGTTTGGCGATGCCCTTCTCCTTGAACGAGGACAACATAAGCTGATGAATCTCTTCATTGCTTGGCTCTGCCACGACAGATTGGCTGTCTGTGTTTGCGCAGGCTGCCAACATAGCGACCAGCAACAGCCCAGTTGAATATTTGATTGTACGAAGCATGTTTGTTCTCCTTGTTGTTAGCGCTTAAGCGAGGTGGCCTGCATGGTACCGCCCTCGGCTTTCACGCCAAGGAAAGTAATCAGGTCGATCGACGCTTGCGAGCCATACTTCAACTCGGGGAAACGTTGCTGACGGAAACAATCGTACATGCGCCATTGCATGGAACGAACCGCGCCCTGCGACACCCGGTAGGCCGGCCAAGCGGCGAATGCGGCTTGTGCAGGTTCGGGTTTGGTCAGGTTTGGCAAGCCTTGCAGGCGAATGCGCTGATCATCGCTTGCATGACAACTTGCACAGGAAAAATCGTAAGGGCCGGCACGGTAGAAGAAAATTTTCTCGCCACGAGCACGGGAGGCTTTCTCCTCGGGATGGCCTTGAGGAACCTTGATCTGAGCGCCACGAGATTGTGCGTAAACATACGCCACCAGCGATTCCATTTCGGTTGGTTTTTCACCTGCGCCTGAGTATGGCTTCTTGGTGACCTCGGCAATATCCCGACCTTGCAATGTCACCATGCAATGCACCAGGCGAGTTTCGACATCCATCACTTTGCCCGCATCGCCAAAGAAACGCGGCATTGCAGCGGCAACACCTTCTAGCTTGCCTGGCCCTGCACCCATATCGCATTGTTCAAGCGATGCATTCTTAGGACCTTGCGGCTTGCTCCACAGCTCTTCACCCCGCAGCTCAACCAACTCGGCCGGGTTTCCATCGGCCAGCATGTCCCGATATTCCTGAATGCCTTGCTCTGTTGTTTTCTGAGCGTGCGCACTCATTGTGAAAGACGCCATAGCGCCGGCGCCCACAAAGGCCACAGCGGCCAGCTTGGCCACTGTTCTTGCTGTTTGCCTCATCTCACACCCCTTCTTATGGTTATGAATTAATTGGAGATTACGCTACTTTCGTTTTGTCAGTCCGGGAATCACCCTTGTTGTCAGTCCATGTGATTTCGACTGTATCACCCACTTTGCCGCCTTTGAAAGAAAAGGACAGGAAGGGATTCTTCGACACCGCTGGGCCCCAATTGGCCATCAAAACCACTTTGTCATTGCACTTGGCCGTGACGTTTTGAATAAACCATGCAGGCACCAGGCTGCCATCAGAGGCCTTGCGCTGGCCTGTTTCCATTTCATGCGCCATCAACACTTTCACTTCCACTTCGTCGCCACTGGCTTTGGCGCGAATTTTCATTGGATCACCCATTTTTTTCTCCTGAATTTTTTAATTAACCGCCGCAACCGCCGAGGGTCACCTTGACCTCTTTCTTGGCAAAGTAGTATTTGCCATCGGCTTTCACCAGGGCATAAACATCGCTTGACTTGCCCATTTTGACGCGTGTGTTCACCTTTGCATCCGTGCCGGCAGGAATCATGAACTGGGCAGACAACATGGAGGGATTGTTGGCCACCAGCAAAGCCACTTCAGTGGTGTTTTTCAGCTTGCTGTCCGCACCCACTGGCACAACCGCACCGTTTTCAGCAATATCGGGAGCAATGACAGTGATGTCTTTGCTTTCCGTGGGCATGCCTGCACCCAGTGCCTTCATCAACTCGTCCAGCGACTTGGCACCGAAAGCTTTCTCGGGATAACCAGCAGCAGCAAATACCTCATTGGGTTTGATCAATCCGGCAGCAACTGCCAAGCCCAATACTGTCAGGCCTGAAGAAGCCTTCAGCATGGTGCGTCTGTTTTGGTTCATTGACTAACTCCTCCTAAAAATTCCATCAATCACTTCTTCTTGGACAAAAACCAATCAGATAGTGCATTCAAATCTTCTTCCGACAAATGCGACTGTGCCGGCATGGGCATCTCGCCCCACACACCGCTGCCACCCGCTCTGATTTTACCCGCAAGATAGGCTTTTGCATCGGCCTGGTCGGCATACTTACTGGCCACCGCCGCCACAGAGGGACCCAGTTTTTTGTTGTCTACACCGTGACAGGCCACGCATCCGTTGGCATTGAACAAGGCTTCCCCAGAGTGCGTGCTGATCTTGGGTGCGGCTGCAGTGCCACTGGTTTGCGCCACAGTAACCACACCACGCACCGGACCAACCAATCTGTTCTGATCTTTTAAATTGCCATGTGCATCACGTGCGTAATCAGGCAAAAAAGAAATGACTTTTGCGTCAGGTTTGCAGTTTGACATGCAACGCGGCTCTTTCACATCGGGTTTACCCGAGGGCAACCACATGCCATGGTTGGTTTGCATGCCATTTCGATTTGGCAATTTGGCTTGGGTTTGCGCCATGTTCTGGTCGCTCAACACAAAGTCATCGCCCACCACACCACCCATATTCAAAATGTAGGCTGTCACCGCATACACTTCTTCGGTGCTCAGGCTTTTCGGTGCAGTCCATGGCATCGCGCGATTGATGTAATCCCACAAGGTGGACAAGGTTGGGACTTTCATCAAGGTAGTTCGCTGTGGGGCCGAACCATCTTTCAATGATTGCACACGACCCTTTTTAATATCTTCCGCTGTGGTACCACCCACAATTGGTGTAAAGATTTCATTGCTTTCGCCAAACACGCCGTGGCAAGAGGCGCATTGCGCATCCCACACTTCCATGCCCTTGGCTACACTGCCGCTGCCTTTGGGCAATCCGACAAAATCGGGGCGAACATCAATGTCCCATGCTTTGACCTCATCTGAAGTGGCCACACGCCCCAAACCGTCAAACGCCTGGGCAGCTCCCGTTTTCCAAAGCAGCGAACACAGCAGCAAAGCCAACACAGCATGGCTGAGCAAGCCGAGCAATTTGATTCTGTTTTCCATCTGGCTCATGTTCACCCCACGTGCACGTTGTGCACTTCACCAGCGGCATCCACACGCCAACTTTGAATTGCATTGTTGTGATAAATGCTTTTGTCGTCACGCTTTTCACGAAGTGTTCGGTAGCTGGGCTGCACGTAACCGGTGCTGTCCACGGCCCTGCTTTGCAATAAGGCCTCACCTTTACCATCCCAAACCCAAGGCAGGTTGAAACGGGTCAGCGATTTGTCATGAACTGGGCCTTGCAATTTGGCGGTTTTCCAGCTTTTCCCGCCGTCAGTTGAAACATCAACCGCTGTAATTTTCCCTCTGCCGCTCCAGGCCAACCCGGTGATGTTGTAAAAACCGGGGCCAAGTAACTGTTGACCACCGGAAGGTGTGGTGATCACCGATTTGCATTCCTGAATCGACGTGTACTGTCGATGAGTACCATCAGGCATCAAGTCAACATAGTGAATGGCCTCGTCTTTAGTCCCGTAGGGTTTGTCACCCACTTCGATTCGGCGTAAGTACTTGACCCAGCTCACACCTTGCACACCTGGAACAACCAAACGCAGGGGGTAGCCGTTTTCTGGGCGCAGCATTTCGCCGTTTTGGCCATATGCAAGCAGCACTTCACCACTTTCGACCAACTCCATCGGAACAGTGCGGGTCATGGAGGAACCATCGGCGCCTTCAGCCAAAATGAAGCGTCCCTTCTTCAGATCAACACCACAATATTCCAGCACCTTGATCAGCGGCACACCTGTGAATTCGGAGCAACTCAACATGCCGTGGGTATATTGAACGGTAGGCACTGCAACATTGGCCCACTCCATACCCGAATTGGCGCCGCACTCAATGAAATGAACCCGGGAAACCGATTCCATACGCATGAGTTCATCCACGGTGAAAACCATTTGCCTTTTCACCAAGCCGTTGATCATCAAGCGGTGCTGAGTGGGGTCTATGTCCCACCAACCCTGATGGTGACGCTCAAAATGAAGTCCGGAAGGCGTAATGATTCCGAACAGGCCTTGCAAAGGGCAAAATGAAACAGAGGAGCCACCCACACGGGTCAGGCCCGGAGACTCACGGCGTTGAAGGTTTTTCTCATACTGCGAAGGCATGCCATATGGCATGGTGGCCACGGGTTGCCCAAGTCCTTTGCTGTGTTCAGGCAAATTCAGAATGGCCGGGTCGCCCTGCGCCGCCATGCCAAATCGGGGCGTGGCCAACACGGCACCCGCTGCACTGCTGGCCACGGCTGTGGCGAATGCTTTCTTGAAGAAACCACGGCGGTCAGTGTCGCTGGCACGGTTAATGAAAGCGATGTCATTACGACTGACAAAATTTTCCGGGGCTCGTCGAATTTGGCCCAACGGAGTGCCTGAAGGAATGTCAAACAACACAAATGTCTCCTGGATATGATTATTGTTGCCACATTGCGCCTTGTGCTTAATATTTATATGCGCATATGCTCATATCTAGAATTTACGCTCTAAGTTTCAGTGGCGCAAGGAGTTTGTGCCTAGGGTTTCCTCTTAGTCTTCTGCTCGGCCTTTTGCTCAGTTTTCCGCTTTCTCAGGCTGTCGTGGTCGATTTTGTAGTCGGGTTTTGAAATGCCCTGGCTTGTTGGGTCAGTGGGCAACACATTGTGAACTGCCTGGGCTCCCACCTTGGCC
>NZ_LUJK01000036.1 GCF_001601825.1 Limnobacter sp. CACIAM 66H1
GCAACAGCCTCGATTGCATCTGTGGGCAACCAGCCCAGTTCCACCTGTGCGATTCTCAAGCCAGCCATGACGGCAGAAATTTTCTGATCAGCTGGATACTTGGTCAGTTCTTTGTCTATCAAACGATAGGCGTTTTCGCTCAACTTCATGATTCAATTCAATCCTTAGCGATCAATTTCACCGAACACGATGTCCTGGGTACCGATGATGGTTACCACGTCGGCCAACATGTGACCACGAGACATTTCGTCCAATCCTTGCAAGTGTGCAAAACCGGGAGCGCGAATCTTCAAGCGGTAAGGCTTGTTCGCACCGTCTGCAACCAGGTAAATACCAAACTCACCCTTGGGGTGCTCAACTGCCGCATAGGATTCACCTTCGGGTACATGCATACCTTCGGTGAACAGCTTGAAGTGGTGGATCAACTCTTCCATATTGGATTTCATGTCCACGCGCTTGGGCGGCGTTACCTTGTGGTTGTCGCTCATGACCGGGCCTGGATTGGCTCGCAACCATTGCACACACTGCTGAATAATTTTGTTCGACTGGCGCATTTCTTCAACGCGCACCAAGTAGCGGTCGTAACAATCCCCGTTTTTACCGACGGGAATATCAAAATCCAGGCGGTCATACACTTCGTAAGGCTGCTTTTTGCGCAAATCCCAGGCAATGCCAGAGCCACGCAACATTGGACCAGTGAACCCCATGGACAATGCACGCTCGGGCGTCACCACCCCAACCCCAACCAGGCGCTGCTTCCAGATTCGGTTGTCAGTCAGCAGTGTTTCGTATTCGTCCACATACTTGGGGAAGCGCTGTGTGAAGTCGTCGATGAAATCGAGCAATGAACCCTGACGATTCTTGTTCAACTCATCCACCTTCTTCGCAGAACGTACCTTGGAAGGTTTGTACTGCGGCATACGATCCGGCAAATCCCGATACACGCCACCTGGACGGAAATATGCGGCGTGCAAACGTGCACCTGACACTGCCTCGTAGCAGTCCATCAAATCCTCACGTTCACGGAAGGCATACAAAAACACCGCCATGGCGCCAACGTCCAACCCGTGAGCACCCAGCCAAAGCAGGTGGTTAAGAATGCGGGTGATTTCGTCGAACATCACGCGAATGTATTGCGCGCGAACCGGCACCTCAATGTTCAACAGCTTTTCGATCGCCATGCAGTAGGCATGTTCGTTGCACATCATGGACACGTAATCCAGCCGATCCATATATGGCAACGATTGAATAAATGTTTTGTGCTCAGCCAGCTTCTCAGTGCCACGGTGCAGCAAACCAATGTGCGGGTCAGCGCGTTGCACAACCTCACCATCCAGTTCAAGAACCAGACGCAACACGCCGTGTGCGGCGGGGTGCTGGGGGCCAAAGTTCAGGGTGTAGTTTTTAATTTCAGCCATGATTATTTCGCTCCACCGTATTGAGGTTCGCGAATGATGCGAGGTGTGATTTCACGTGGCTCAATGGTGACCGGCTGGTACACCACACGGCCCAACTCCGGGTCGTAACGCATTTCCACATGTCCCGACAAGGGGAAATCCTTGCGGAACGGATGACCTACGAAGCCGTAATCCGTCAAAATACGGCGCAGGTCCGGATGCCCCTCGAAGACAATACCGTATAGATCAAATGCCTCACGTTCGTACCAGTTGGCTGAAGACCAAACGTCGATCACAGAGGCCACTGTCGGCAGCTCGTCATCCGGGCAGCATACTTTCAGACGCACACGCATGTTTTTAGACACTGACAACAAATGACAAATCACCCAGAAACGCTGGGATTCGTTCAATTCGTTGCCGTACTCGCTGCGGTCAAGGCCACAAAGATCGATCAGCTGTTCAAACTTCAGGTTTTCATGGTCGCGAAGTATGGTGCACGATTCGAGGTAAGAACCTGCTTTCACTGTCAGGTTGACTTCACCAAAGGCCACTTTGCATTCGAGAACTCGATCGCCCAGTGCGGCGACCAGATCGGCACTTAATTTTTCCAGGCTCAAGGTTTGGTTCTGTGTCATGAATAGAACCCCTTATCGCGCAATGGTAGAAGTTGTTTTGATCTTGTTCTGCAGCTGGAGCAAACCGTACATCAAAGCCTCCGCTGTGGGTGGACAGCCCGGAACATAGACATCCACCGGGACGATGCGATCACAACCACGAACCACCGAGTATGAATAGTGATAGTAACCCCCACCATTGGCACAAGAACCCATGGACAATACCCAACGAGGCTCTGCCATTTGATCGTATACCTTGCGCAAGGCAGGTGCCATTTTGTTACACAGCGTACCTGCCACAATCATGAGGTCGGACTGGCGCGGACTGGGGCGGAAAATAATGCCGAAACGGTCCAAGTCGTAACGACTGGCACCCGCATGCATCATTTCGACAGCACAACACGCCAAACCAAAAGTCATCGGCCAAAGCGAACCTGTGCGACCCCAGTTGATCAACTTGTCAGCCGTGGTGGTGATAAAACCTTCGTTTAAAACGCCGTCAATACCCATTTGCCTACTACCTTCACGAAAGTGGGGCGATCAATTGCCCGTAAATAGCCCGCTTATTTGACAACTTATTCCCAATCCAGTGCACCGCGGGTCCATTCGTAAATGAAGCCCACCACCAGGACGCCCAGGAAAATCATCATGGCCCAGAAACCAACCGGACCAATTTCCCGATAGGCAACTGCCCAAGGAAAGAGGAAGGCGATTTCCAGATCGAACAGAATAAAAAGAATGGCAACGAGGTAGTAGCGCACATCGAATTGCATTCGTGCATCTTCGAAAGCTTCAAAACCACACTCGTATGGAGAAAGTTTTTGCCCGTCGGGGCGATGGGGGGCGAGAACTCGACCGACCAGCATGGCGCCACCGCCTACACCGATCCCCACGAGGATGAACAACAACACTGGAAAATAAGACTCTAAATTCACTGTGACTCCCGTGTAAACCCTAATGGCCTTCGATTAGCCCGAAAAAAAGCCGGTCGTTAGATACAAGACCGGCTTTGATTTAAACCTTGGTGCCGACGACGAGACTCGAACTCGTACAGCCTGTGGCCACTACCCCCTCAAGATAGCGTGTCTACCAATTCCACCACGTCGGCATACTATTGCTATGCAATAAATTGCTGTGCAAAAAATTACTTCGGAATATCCTGCACGGGCGTTTTTGGTTCAGCCGGCTTGGTCTCCGCAGGGGTTGCCGTTCCCTCCACTGGAGATGCCTGAATTGACTCCATCACACCACCGGATTCTGGCTCAACGCCGGCCCTTGAATAAAAGGCCAAACCCAGTGTGCAAAGCAGAAAGATTGTAGCACAAAAGCCGGTCGCCCGGCTCAAGAAATTAGCCGATCCTGTGGCACCAAACAGGCTGCCGGATGAGCCGCTACCGAAGGCTGCACCCATATCTGCGCCCTTGCCGTGCTGCAGCAAAACAAGGACGATAACGGCGATTGCAGAGATGATCTGCATGACCACCAAAAATGTATTGAAAATGCTCATAAATTATTTAACCTCTCGCGGCGCGTATTATTCCAGAGAAATCATCAGAAGACAAAGCAGCACCGCCAATTAGGCCACCATCAATGTCAACTTTTGCAAAAATCTCGCTTGCATTGCCCGGCTTTACACTTCCACCGTACAAAATCCGTGTGCTCTGAGCCAACTCTGGCCCCAACATCGCATTCAATCGGGCACGAATCATGGCATGCACCTCTTGGGCCTGCTCAGGGCTGGCAGTGACGCCAGTGCCGATCGCCCAAACGGGTTCATAGGCGATCACGAGGTTCCAAGAGCCATTCTCGACAAACCTCGAGCAACGCTCAACAACCGGGTCCAACTGAGAGGCAATCACGGCTTCAACTTGCCCGGCTTCCCGCTCTGCCAGTGTTTCACCCACACACACAATGGGCGTAATACCACCCTGGATAGCCGCCACAGCCTTCTCAGCCACTGTCACACTGCTTTCAGCGTGATATTGGCGACGCTCAGAGTGGCCGACGAGCACCTGCCTCACACCAAATTCTTTGAGCATGCCCACCGAAACTTCGCCCGTGTAGGCACCGCTGGACTTTGCGGATACATCTTGAGCACCAAAAGCTACGCTTTGATCCTCAAGGAGTTTGCCCACCTGCGATAGGTAGGGGAACGGGCAAAACACGGATACATCAACCAGGTCATCAACTTCGGGCAGAAAACCCAAGATGAGCGCTTCATTCGAATCGAAACTGCCGTTCATCTTCCAGTTGCCTGCCACCAGCTTTTTTCTCGGATTTTGTTTGTTCGTTTCGCTCATGTTTATCCTGATTACACTCAACAATTCTCAACACGGAGCACAATTTTTCCCAAAGAGTTACCCGACTCCATCAACAGGTGTGCCTGGGCAACATCACCAAGTGCAAAAGTGGCTTGAACCAACGATTTCAGCACTCCAGAGGAAAAACCTTCTCCAAGTTCACATTCAACCTGCCGGGCCAAAGTCGTCTTGAACTCCGCAGAACGCGGGCGCAATGTAGTCCCCGTCAAAACCACCTGCTTTGTCATTAACTTTGCGGCATCAATATTGGCAAACCGGCCGCCCAAAAGCGCGATGACGATCACCATGCCTTGCGGCTTCACACAGCTGATGTCTTTGTTCAGGTACTCACCCGCCACCATGTCGAGAACCAAATCGACACCCTGCTGCTGCGTGTCCTGCAATACCAATTGCTCCCAATCCTGAGTTTTGTACAGGTAAGCTTTTTCAGCCCCCAAACCCAGACAAAAGTCTGCCTTTTCCTGACTACCCACAGTCACCAGGGTTCGCAATCCATGTTTTCTACACAACTGGATTGCAGCTGTGCCAATGCCACTGCTGCCGCCATGAACCAATACGGTTTGACCCGATTTGGCACCACCTTTCATAAACAGATTTTGCCAAACGGTCATGTACACCTCAGGCAGGCTGGCAGCCTCGGTGAAACTTAAACCCTCTGGTATGCGCATACACTGCCCGGCAGGCACACAGACATATTCCGCGTAACCCCCGCCGTTGCACAAGGCCATGAAGGGCTTGCCCAGCATGCCATCAGCAACTCCCAACCCGACGCCCACAACGACCCCCGACACCTCCAATCCGAGATTGGGATTGGCGTCTGGGGGCGGTGGGTACAAACCCAAGCGCTGAAGCACATCGGGGCGATTCACCCCGGCGGCCTTAACCTGAATGAGAACCTCACCGGGCTGGGGTGATGGAACCGGCAGTTCGATCAACTCAAGCTGATCTACGCCACCGGGGGCTTTCACACCCACCGCCCTCATCTTGACGGGCAGTTGCTGTAAAAGCGCTTTACTCATCAACCTTCGCTTGAACCTTCAGACGTCTGCTCAGCAGGCGTTTCTGGAGTCAGCAAGGCCTTCATGGACAAGCGCAGGCGACCCTTTTCATCGGCCTCCAGCACTTTAACCTTCACAACCTGGCCTTCTTTCAAGAAATCGCCAACAGTGTTGACCCGCTCGTTGGCAATTTGGGAGATGTGCAACAAACCATCTTTACCTGGCAATACGCTAACGATTGCGCCGAAATCGAGCAATTTCAACACAGTGCCTTCATAGACAGCACCCACTTCTACTTCGGCTGTGATGTCTTCGATCAGCTTCTTGGCACGTTCGCCAGCATCACCATCCACGGACGCAATCGTGATGGAACCATCTTCCTTGATGTCGATGCTTGCGCCGGTTTGCTCAGTGATGCCACGAATGGTCGCGCCACCCTTGCCAATAACGTCGCGAATCTTTTCAGGATTGATCTTCATGGTGATCATGCGCGGCGCGTAAGCAGACAATTCACCCACACTTCCACCGGTCGCTTCTTTCATGATGCCCAGAATGTGCATGCGTCCTTCACGGGCCTGTGCCAGAGCAACCTGCATGATCTCTTTGGTGATGCCCTGAATTTTGATGTCCATTTGCAGAGCAGTAACACCATTTTCAGTACCAGCAACCTTGAAATCCATGTCGCCCAGGTGATCTTCATCACCCAGAATGTCTGTGAGTACCGCAAACTTGTTGTCTTCCTTGATCAGACCCATGGCAATACCTGCCACCAACTGTTTCAAAGGAACGCCTGCATCCATCAGGGACAATGCGCCGCCGCAGACAGAAGCCATGGAGCTTGAGCCATTGGATTCAGTAATTTCAGACACTACACGCATGGTGTACTGGAAATCTTCGGGTGCGGGCAGCATCATTTCAACCGCACGACGAGCCAAACGACCGTGACCGATTTCACGACGCTTTGGTGCACCCATGCGACCACATTCGCCGGTAGCATACGGGGGCATGTTGTAATGGAACATGAAGCGGTCACGGTATTCACCGGCTACCGCATCAATCATTTGCTCATCACGACCAGTGCCCAAGGTGGTTACCACCAAGGCCTGGGTTTCACCGCGTGTAAACAGCGCTGAACCGTGTGCGCGCGGCAATACGCCAGTGCGCACGGTGATTGGACGCACTGTGCGCGTGTCACGGCCGTCAATTCGCGGTTCACCATTCAGGATTTGACCACGAACAATCTTGGATTCCAGGCTAAACAACACATCACCCACGTCAGCAGGAGTAATTTCGGCATATTGCTCGGGTGTCAATTTGCTTGGCAACTCAGCAGCCACCTCAGCCGAAATTTCCTTCAGGCGAGTACTACGTGCCTGCTTTTGGGTCATTTTGTAGGCTGCGGCCAGCTTTTCAGCAGCAAGTTCAGTCACAGCGGCCACCAAGGGCTCATTGACCGGAGCAGCTTTCCAGTCCCACTCAGGCTTGCCCGCCTTGGCAGTCAATGCATGGATGGCATTAATTGCCGCCTGCATCTGCTCATGACCAAACACCACGCCACCCAGCATGATTTCTTCAGACAACTCATGTGCTTCGGATTCAACCATCAGCACCGCAGCTTCGGTACCCGCAACCACCAAATCCATCTTGCTGTCTTTCAACTGACTTACTGTGGGGTTCAGCACGTACTGGTCATTGATGTAACCCACGCGCGCACCACCAATCGGCCCGTTAAACGGGATACCAGCAATGGCCAGCGCTGCCGACGCACCAATCATCGCTGGAATGTCAGGATTAACCTCAGGGTTAATTGACATGACGGTCAGGGTCACCTGAACTTCATTGAAGAAACCTTCGGGGAACAAGGGACGCAATGGACGATCAATCAGGCGTGCGTTCAGGGTTTCCTGCTCCGTACCCTTGCCCTCACGTTTGAAGAAACCGCCGGGAATACGGCCGGCGGCATAGAATTTTTCAACGTAGTCTACTGTCAGCGGGAAGAAATCCTGACCTGGCTTGGCTGATTTGGCAGCCACGACGGTGGCCAACACCACGGTATCATCAACAGTCACGATCACCGCGCCGTCTGCTTGACGGGCGATTTCACCGGTTTCCAGTGTCACTGTGTGTTGACCATACTGGAAGGTTTCTTTATGAATTTCAAACACTTTGTCTTTTCCTTTTAGTAATCTCGCCAGGACAATACCCGGATGCGAGAGCCCGTCAGTTTTAAAACACAAATGCCCACAACCAGGGTTGCAGGCATTTGAGTCAAATCAACGGCTTGTGGCAGCGACCAATTACTTGCGCAGACCCAAATTGCTGATCAGGTTGCGATAGGCATCTGCGTTTTTGCGCTTGAGGTAATCAAGCAGCTTACGACGACGGGACACCATGCGCAGCAAACCGCGACGTGAGTGATGGTCTTTGGCGTTGGCCTTGAAGTGATCGGTCAACGAGTTAATTCGGGCTGTCAACAATGCCACTTGAACCTCGGGAGAACCTGTGTCGCCCTTGGCGCGTTGATATTCGGCAAGAATTGCCGCTTTATTGATTTCTGACATCTTTATTACTCCACTTGCGTGAACTTGCAGCCCAAATGGTTGACCGCAGTTCCGTGTAAAAAGACCACCGCCAATTGCAATTAATTAAAAGGTGGTCACCTGAACCCGCTATTGTATTGGAAATTGAACAAAAATCAAACCTGGGGATTCAACTTTTCGTGCTTTGACTGCAATTTATTGAGAGCAGACAGATAAGCCTTGGCCGATGCAACCACAATATCGGGATCCGCACCCACGCCATTGACGATCCGCCCACCTTTCTGAAGTCGCATGGTGACCTCGCCCTGCGATTCAGTGGTGCCCGAGGTAATTCCGTTGACCGAGAACAGCAACAACTCAGCCCCGCTTTGAACCTCCGCCTCAATGGCCTTCACTGTAGCGTCTACTGGACCATTACCCTGACTCTCGGAGATCACCTCACGCCCGTCGATAGAGAACACAACACGCGCCTTGGGTCGCTCGCCAGTCTCCGAATGCTGGACCAGCGATACGTAACGATAGTGTTCAGACTCACCACCTACCCCGTCACCCGAAACAAGCGCATGAATGTCTTCATCAAAAATTTCAGCTTTGCGATCTGCCAGATCTTTGAAGCGCTGGAATACATCATTGAGGGCCTGCTCGCTCTCCATTTCAATGCCGAGAGCCTCTAATCGTTGCTTGAAGGCGTTTCGACCCGATAGCTTGCCCAGCACAATTTTGTTTGCTGACCAACCCACGTCTTCGGCAGTCATGATTTCGTAGGTCTGGCGAGCCTTGAGCACACCGTCCTGGTGAATACCAGACGCATGGGCAAAGGCATTGGCACCCACAATTGCTTTGTTGGGCTGCACCACGAAACCGGTAATATTGCTGACCAGGCGGCTGGCGGACACGATCTGGGTGGTGTCGATGCCCACATCCAGATCGAAGAAATCCCGACGGGTTTTGACGGCCATCACAATCTCTTCAAGCGAGCAGTTGCCAGCGCGTTCGCCCAATCCGTTGATTGTGCACTCGACCTGACGTGCTCCACCAATGGCAACACCTGCCAGTGAGTTGGCCACCGCCATGCCCAAGTCGTTGTGGCAGTGAACCGACCACACTGCCTTGTCGCTGTTGGGCGTCAATGTGCGCAAATCACGCATGAATTCGCCGTACAGCGAGGGCACAGCATAGCCTACGGTGTCCGGAATGTTGATTGTTTTGGCACCTGCCTTGATGACCGCCTCACAAACCTTGGCAAGGAACGGCAATTCAGAGCGATAGCCGTCTTCAGCAGAAAACTCGACATCGTCAGTGTATTGCAACGCCAGTTTCACTGCTTTTACCGCCTGCTCCAAAACCTGATCGGGCGTCATTCTCAGCTTCACCTCCATGTGCAAGGGCGACGTGGCAATGAAGGTGTGAATGCGGCGGCGCTCGGCAGGTGCCAGCGCATCTCCGGCTCTCGTAATGTCTTTTTCGTTTGCGCGGGCCAGAGAACACACAGTGGAGTCTTTGATGACCGAGGCAATTGATTTAATCGCCTCAAAATCGCCATTGCTCGAGGCAGCGAAACCGGCCTCAATCACATCCACTTTCAGCTTCTCCAACTGCTTGGCGATGCGGATTTTTTCCTCACGGGTCATGGACGCGCCGGGGCTTTGCTCTCCGTCGCGCAAGGTGGTATCAAATATGATGAGGCGGTCTGACATGCTGTTCTCCTGATTGTGCTCTAAGGATACAACAATGCAGGCTGGAAGCGGTATTGCGGCGAACCCGAGCAGAGGGCAAGTGAGCGATTAACTCAGCGCTTTTCAAGCAGGGCCAAATTCATACTCAGCCACGCTCTAAAAAACAGAAACCACTCGTTAAAAGTGCTCATCCCGCTCAATATCCAATCCTTTGAGCCCCTGCCCTTTCACTTTACGCACCACGTACACCACATAACCCGAAAGCCCGTATAGGACAAACACGCCAAACAACACCTTGGGAGGATCCTGGGATACCAGCGCAAACACCAAGGGAATCAAGGCGAGCACTAGGAAGGGAACACTGCGGCGAAAATGGAAGTCTTTGCCGCTGAAAAAGGGAACATTGGATACCATGGTGATCCCGGCGTAGAAGGTAATACCCCAGGCCAGCCAATCCAGTTCGGCGCCGGCCATTTTGGCATCATCCATTACCCACACAAACCCGGTCACCAAAGCAGCTGCAGCCGGGCTTGGCAACCCCTGAAACCACGCTTTGTCCACCACAGCTGCATTGGTATTGAATCGCGCAAGGCGTAAAGCGGCGCCAGCCAGATAGACGAAAGCAGCGACCCAGCCCAGCTTGCCCATTCCGCTCAGCGACCATTCATAGATGATCAGCGCTGGCGCAGCCCCAAAGGAAACCATGTCGGCCAAGCTGTCGTACTCAGCGCCGAATGCACTTTGGGTGTTGGTCATTCGGGCCACTCGGCCGTCAAGACTGTCAAGCACCAAGGCTGCGAAAATGGCTACTGCAGCAGTGGTGAATTGCTGCCCCATGGCCATCACGATGCCGTAAAAACCACAAAACAATGCCGCTGTGGTAAACAGGTTAGGCAACAGGTAAACACCCTTGTGCGGTTTACCTGCAGGGCGAGTTGCGCCGCCAGAAAAAGTGCGCGGCGCGCCAAAACGGTTTTTGTTCCGCTTGAAACGCATAATCAGGACACCAACTCGGCCAACACGGTTGAAGATGCGGAGACTTTGTCACCAATTGCAACCTTGGGTACGGAATCGGTAGGCAGATATACATCGACGCGCGAGCCAAAACGAATAAAGCCGTAGCGCTGGCCTTTCTCCACGTTCTCGCTCGGCTTGACGTAGCAAAGGATTCGGCGAGCAATCAAGCCGGCCACCTGCACTGCGGTCACCGTAGCGCCGCTCTCAGTGTGAATCACGATTGCATTGCGTTCGTTCTGGGTACTGGCTTTGTCCAAATCAGCATTCACGAAAAGACCAGGGAAATAATCAACGGACTTGATTTGACCACCGATCGGAATGCGGTTGGAATGAACGTTGAACACATTCATGAAAACCGAGATTTTCAGGGCTTCGCGTTGAGCATAAGGGTCCTCCACTCGCTCCACAGCCACGATACGACCGTCTGCCGGAGACACCACTGCATTTTTTTGGGCTGGAATATAACGGGGAGGATCTCGAAAAAACTGCAAAACAAAAATGAACAGTATCCAGGCAATTACCGACAGGAATGTAAGGCCAAAGGACTGTAGCGCAAGCGCCAAAATGGCAACAATTGCAAGGAAAGGCCAACCCTCGCGGGCAATGATGGGATGTGGATAGTTCATAGCTCTTTGTTGTGAATGATTATTAGACCGATTTTATAAGCCAAAAAGGTCAAGTGCGTGAGGTTTTGTGCGAATTGACCAATAAGAATCCGAAGAGGCCCCCCAATTCAATACAAAAAAACCCACAGTACTTTCGCACTGCGGGTTTTCTTTTAAAGCAGAAAAGCGGCCAATTAGTTCTTGGACTGATCAACCAACTTGTTTTTGCTGATCCAAGGCATCATGGCACGCAGCTGGGCGCCTACGATCTCGATGGGGTGCTGAGCATTCAAACGGCGACGCGCTGTCATTTCTGGATAATTGGTTTTGCCTTCCAGAATAAAACGCTTGGCATATTCACCATTCTGAATATTGGCAAGGCATTCCTTCATGGCTGCGCGGGCTTGATCAGCAATCACACGCTGACCTGTTACATACTCGCCATATTCCGCATTGTTGGAAATGGAGTAGTTCATGTTGGCAATGCCGCCTTCGTACATCAGGTCAACAATCAGCTTCAGCTCATGCAGACATTCGAAGTAAGCCATTTCTGGTGCGTAACCTGCTTCAACCAAAGTTTCGAAACCAGCTTTTACCAGCTCAACAGCACCACCGCACAACACCGCCTGTTCACCAAACAGGTCTGTTTCTGTTTCTTCGCGGAAGTTGGTCTCGATCACGCCACCTTTGGTACCGCCGTTTGCTGCAGCGTAGGCCAGCGCGATGTCATGGGCGTTGCCTGTTTTGTCCTGATAAATTGCGATGAGAGAGGGTACGCCGCCGCCCTTCAGGTATTCGGAACGCACGGTGTGGCCAGGACCCTTCGGTGCAATCATGATCACATCGATGTCGGCACGTGGCACAACCTGGTTGTAGTGAACGTTAAAGCCGTGAGCAAACGCCAAAGCGGCACCAGCCTTGATATTGGGGGCCACTTCTTTGTTGTACACATCGGGGATGTTCTCGTCGGGCAACAGAATCATGACCACATCGGCTTCTTTTACAGCGTCGGCCACTTCTTTCACTTTCAAGCCTGCACCTTCGGCCTTGGACCAGGAGGCACCACCCTTGCGCAAACCAACAGTCACCTCAACACCGGAATCACGCAGGTTCTGAGCGTGTGCATGGCCTTGTGAACCGTAACCAATGATGGATACTTTCTTCTTCTGGATCAGGGACAGATCCGCGTCTTTGTCGTAATAAACTTTCATGTCATTTTCCTTTTGATTCAGGTATTTAAATTCATTGCCCGGATTGTTAACCGGGCTTTTGATCACGCATCAAACGCGAAGGATTCGCTCACCCCGGCCAATGCCGGAGCTGCCCGTACGGACAGTTTCCAGAATGGCAGTGCGGTCAATCGACTCCAGGAATGCATCCAGCTTGGATTTGTTGCCAGTCAACTCGATGGTGTAGCTTTTTTCGGTGACATCAATGATTCGACCACGGAAAATGTCCGCAGTGCGCTTCAATTCCTCACGCTCCTTGCCAACCGCCCGCAATTTTACCAGCATCAGTTCACGTTCAATATGCGCACCATCACTTAGATCCACCACTTTGACCACTTCAATCAAGCGGTTAAGGTGTTTGGTGATCTGCTCAATGATGTCATCGGAGCCCACGGTCACAATTGTCATGCGTGACAAAGTTTCGTCTTCCGTAGGGGCCACGGTCAATGTCTCAATGTTGTAGCCACGAGCAGAGAAAAGCCCTACCACGCGGGACAACGCGCCTGGTTCGTTCTCGAGGAGAACGGAAATAATGTGTCTCATATTTGCCATCTCCTATTACAGTTCTTCCGAACCCAGCAGCATTTCAGACAGACCCTTGCCAGCTTTCACCATGGGCCACACGTTTTCAGTGCGGTCGGTGATGAAGTCCATGAACACCAAACGGTCTTTGTACTTGCCAAAAGCCTCGCGCAGCGCCGGCTCCACATCGGATGGCTTGGTGATCTGCATGCCAATGTGACCATAGGCTTCCACAAGCTTCACGAAGTCCGGCAATGCGTCCATGTAGCTTTCGGAATAACGCGAACCGTAATCCAGCTGCTGCCATTGACGAACCATGCCAAGGTAACGGTTGTTCAGGTTCACGATTTTGGGCGTAAAGTGATACTGGAAACAGGTCGACAATTCCTGGATGTTCATCTGGATAGATGCTTCACCGGTAATACACGCCACCTGGGCATCAGGGTTGGCCATTTGGACGCCCATGGCGTAAGGCAAACCCACACCCATCGTGCCCAAACCACCGGAATTGATCCATCGACGAGGCTTGTTGAACTTGTAATATTGCGCCGCCCACATTTGGTGCTGGCCAACGTCGGATGTAATGAATGCATCGCCGTTGGTGACTTCCCAAAGCTTTTCAACCACAAACTGAGGTTTAATCAGCTCATCAGACTTGGCGTAATCTAGGCACTTGCGTCCGCGCCACTTCTCCACCTGCTCCCACCAGCTCTGCAGCTTGCCCTGGTCAACACGCTTGCCACTTTCCTCAAGCAACTGAATCAAATCAACCAGTACATCTTTGATGTTGCCAACGATAGGCACATCCACTTTTACGCGCTTGGAAATGGAAGACGGGTCGATGTCGATGTGAATGATTTTGCGCGGGATTGACGCGAAATCCTTGGGGTTACCAATCACACGATCGTCAAAACGAGCGCCGACAGCGATCAGCACATCGCAATTTTGCATGGCCAAATTGGCCTCGTAGGTGCCGTGCATGCCAGGCATGCCCACGAATTTCTTGTCGCTGGCCTTGAATGCACCCAAACCCATCAACGTATTGGTGGTTGGCGCACCAACCCACTCCACCAGACGAGTCAGTTCAGCAGAGGCATCACCCAAAATAACACCACCGCCGGAATAGATCATGGGGCGCTCGGCCTCCAGAATCATTTGCACGGCTTTTTTGATTTGACCCTGATGGCCTTTGACCACCGGGTTGTACGAGCGCATTTTGACTGGCTCGGAATAATCAAATGTGGTTTTGTGAATGGTGATGTCTTTGGGGATATCCACCAGCACAGGGCCTGGGCGGCCTGTACGGGCGATGTAAAACGCTTCTTTCATGACACGCGCCAAGTCTTTCACATCCTTCACAAGGAAGTTGTGCTTGACGCAGGGGCGTGTAATACCCACGGTGTCGCATTCCTGGAATGCGTCTTGACCAATCGCGTGCGTAGGCACCTGACCAGACAAAATCACCATAGGAATCGAATCCATGTAGGCCGTTGCAATGCCAGTAACAGCATTGGTCAGACCTGGGCCGGATGTAACGAGACAGACACCCACCTTGTCGCTTGAACGCGAGTAGGCATCGGCTGCATGTACAGCAGCTTGTTCGTGACGTACCAGAATGTGTTCGAAACCGTCTTGCTTGAAGATGGCATCGTAAATGTAGAGTACTGCTCCGCCTGGGTAACCGAAAACGTGCTTGACGCCTTCCTCTTCCAGACATTTGACAACGATTTCCGCGCCGGTATATTCCATTTTAAAAAATCCTGACAAAATCCACGGGACATTGGTCGGATGCCGTCCTGGATCGCATTGCCGTGGGGCACAGGCTTTTTGAAGATGAACAACCTTGTGGGTGTGGACATGTCGCAAAGCGCTGGCGATCACAACCCGATTATGTCGGGCAGGTTGGCCATGGGCTTCTGAGCCACAAGCTCAGCGCCCTAGCGCGTCTTTCGCTAAAACAACAAGGGTATGCTGATTAACTAGAGACAAAAACAGGGTAGAACGAGATCTTAGTGCGAAGCCTGCCGTGGGTCAAGAAAAAAGCTTGTGGCTTTGATATCATGCCGTATTGTTAAATATTGCGAATCATTCTCGCTTCGACCCAAAACCCTCTGACACCACCTCGACACACACATTTATGGCCAGCACGCGAGAATTAGAGGATTTTTTGAGAGAGGTGTCGCACAGGGCTTATCGACAGGCTTTTTTTGCCGTAAAAAATGAAGAAAGTGCCATGGATCTGGTACAGGAAAGCATGATGAAGCTCTCCGACAAGTACGGTGACAAGCCAAAAGAAGAGCTGCCAATGCTGTTCACCCGCATTTTGCAGAACACGATCCTTGACTATCACCGCCGCCAGAAGGTCCGAAATACCTGGACAACACTTTTTTCCAGTTTTCAGAAGAAAGACGAAGAAGACTACGACGTGCTTGAAAACCTTCTCGCACAGGATGAATCTCAGAATGCGAGCGCTCAGGACGAGATTGAACAGTCACAGAATATGGCCGCCATCGAAGAAGCCATCGCAAATTTGCCAGAGCGTCAACGCCAGGCATTCATCTTGCGTTATTGGGAAGAGATGGACTTGGCAGAAACGGCAGAGATCATGGGATGTTCTGAAGGCAGTGTAAAAACGCATTGCTCCAGAGCGACAAAGGCATTGGCACAGGTATTGAGGCAACAGGGGTTTCGGGAATGAATGAAGATCGGCTAACCGCAAGTGTAGTAAAAAGGCTACTTGATGAGTCGGCGAGTCAGGTTCCGCCCCACATTCAGGACCGCCTCAATCTGGCTATTGCCAAATCCGTGCAACTCCACTCGGAGAAACATGGATCGCAAAGTCATGCGAAGCAAATTAAGAATAATTCCAATCACGGCTCGATCGGTGGTTGGTTTCAGCAGGTTTCAGAGTGGTTTAACCGTCCGGCCTTGTCCATGGCCGTGAGCGCGTTGTTTATCGCAGGTGCCGCGTTCGGTGTTGCGCAGTTTGGTCTGGAAAACTCGGATGCACGTATTTCTGAAACAGCTGATCTCGACGCAGCCATCCTGTCGGATGATCTGCCACCGGACGCCTACCTTGACAAGGGCTTCATCAACTACGCAACAGAGCTGGAAAAGAACAACCCAATTCCAGCTGAAGACGGAATTGAACAGTGGATGGATTCCTTGCCCGCCGACTTCACTACATCGATCTAGTCAAAGAGGATAGAACGATATGGTTGCGACTCGAATTTACTCCGGAATGTGGACTTTGGGCCTTGTATTCGTGCTGGCCCTCCAGAGCACTGACGCGCTGGCCGATACAGACTGGTCTGAGTTGTCGCCCAAGCAGCAGGAGTTGCTAGCCCCACTCAAGGGCGACTGGAATTCAATGACCGATGCGCAACAGGAGCGCTGGCTTAAAGTCGGACGCAAGTATGAGAATGAGCCTGAGGATCGCCAGGCCATCATGCGGGAACGGGTCAGCACCTGGAGCGAGCTAAGCCCTCGGGAAAAGGCAGCCGCGCGCGAGAACTACAAGGCATTGAAGGAAAAACGTCAGGGTGAGCGAAATTCAAGCTGGAACAGCTACCAAAGCCTCGACCCCAAAAAACGGGATGAATTCAAGGGTAAAAAACCATAAAACCGGAGCCTGTTTGGATGCCGCGACCATACCGTGGAATCGGCAGACGATAAAATACCGGAATGGAACGACTCATTGACAACGGGCTGATCAGCCCCAGCAGAAAACGCCGATTTGCGAGCATGCTGTACGAAAGCATGCTGCTGTTCGGCGTTTTATTCATTGCTGGCTACTTCTTCGATACACTGACCCAAAGCCGACATGCCTTATACCTCCGTGAGGCCCGTCAGTGGTGGTTTTTTGCCGTGCTTGGCTTGTATTTTGTGTGGTTTTGGCGCCATGGGGGCCAAACCCTTGCCATGAAAACCTGGCATATTCGATTGGTCAAGGAAAACGGGGAGCGTGTTGGGGTGGCTCAAGCCATACTGCGCTATGTGCTGTGCTGGTTTTTCAATTTAACAGGCATTGCCTTCGTTTATTCATTCTTTGACAAGAATGGGCAGTTTCCTCAAGACCGTCTGGCGAAAACCTTGCTGGTTTCAACCAAACCGCGCGAACGTGGCATTGAAGAAGTGATGCGTCACGACTAATCGCTCAACAAGTTCACCGCGTTCTGCAACCGAATCCAGTCTGCCTCTGACTTTGGCGACCCACATCGCAGGATGCACTCATCTGCGAGATAGATACGCACCAATATCCCCATGTGTTCGAGATCGGCAGCCCACTGCTCGTTGTTGGGGTGGGCAAAACTGATAAAGTAGCCACCTTTGTGAATTTTGACATGCTCGCCCAGTCGAACTCGCCAAAGTGACTCCAAACGAGCACACAACGCTTCGAGACGAATCAGCTGTTCGGCCCGCCAGCCTTCTGCTGCAAAGTACTGCAGCGCCAGCCACCATTGCGGTGAGGAAACAGCTTGTGTGCCCACTTCATTGAGCAGTGCTGTACACACAGCCTTGGGCCCGCAAACAAAAGCCAGATTGGCCCCAGCCAGACCTGAAAAAGGAGCTACAGAACGAAGAACGATGGCGGGCTCGGCTTCAATAAATGACGCATATGAATCTTCACCGGTCCAATCCAGGTATGCCTCGTCCAAAATAAGCCAACCACCCTGCGCGCGCAGTCTCCTGGCGAGAGGCTTGATTTGCTGGATGCTGATCATTTGACATGTAGGATTCACCGGGCGCCCCAGCACCACCACATCGCATTCCGGAATGTCGCCCTGCAGTACAAGATCAACAGGCCAGTCGAGGACCACGTGATTGGCTCTTCGAAAACGTTTGTCCCATTGGTCAAAACTGGGCTCTGCCAAAACCACTCTCATAGACCCATACCAAGTCTGAAACAAGCGCGAGAGTGCTGAAATACCGCTTTCTATACCAGTTACCGCCAACACCGATTCGCACTCAAAAAAACGGGCTGCCTCCCGATGAAAACGTGAGCGCAGGTGCTCTGGGCTGGCCCACACGGAAGCTGGCATGTCAGGCAAGACCAACTCAAAAGGAGCAACGGAACCTGAAAGATCTAATTTGGCCTGTTGAATGACGCTGGTTTCAATGCGCATCCGATGTTTCCAGATGCACAGGGAAGCCCCACAAACGTTCCACTTGCGCGAGTGTTTTCTCTGCCTCATCCATATTCAACGGTCTGCCTCGACGGCTCATGTGGGTGAGCGTGAGGGATCGATCGGTCATGCGGGCATAGGAAGTCACTTGTATGTCGGGAACCATGCTTTCCCGGGAGTACTGGTTTGCCAACAGGGTGCGGATTCGCTTGTAACCCTCGTCGTTGTGAATGGCATCGATAAACAGTTCGCTTTCAGTTTTGTGATCTGCGATTGCAAACAAACGGAAGTCTCGAATGACCTTGGGGGACAAAAACTGGCGGATGAATGATTCATCCTTGAAATTGCGCATGGCAAAGTCAACCGCTTTTAACCAGTTGCCACTGCCAGCCAGTTCGGGGAACCAGCGCCTGTCTTCCTCAGTGGGACTTTCACACATGCGGCGAATGTCGCTGAAAATGGCAAAACCGAGGGCGTAGGGGTTCAGGGCCCTGAAGCGTCCATCACGCGAATCGGGCTGAAACACCACATTGGTGTGAGACGTCAGAAATTCGAGCATGAATCCATCGGATACAAGTTTCTCGTCGTACAGGGTATTGAGCAAGGTGTAATGCCAAAAGCTGGCCCAACCTTCGTTCATCACCTTGGTTTGACCTTGCGGATAAAAGTACTGAGACATTTTGCGAACGATGCGTACCAGTTCGCGTTCCCAGTCGCGCAGTTTGGGCGCTTCTTTCTCGACAAAGTACAGAATGTTTTCGACAGGCTCGCGGGGGTAGTTGTCTTGCCGACGCTCAATTTGAGCCGCCTCGAACGGCGACACCTTGGCCATGATTTCATCGTACTGGCGGCGCTTTTCTTCAGCCAGATCGTCGCGCTTTACTTTCAGTGACGCCTCGGACTCAAAGCGTCGCTTGTAACGATCCACACCGAAATGCTGGATGGCATGCGCAGCGTCAAGCACTTCTTCAACCGCATCAATGCCATATTTTTCTTCGCACTCCATGACGTATTTCTTGGCAAATACCAGGTAATCAATGATTGCATCGGCCTGGGTCCATTGCCGAAACAGGTAGTTGCCCTTGAAGAAGGAATTGTGTCCATAGCAGGCATGGGCAATCACCAGTGTCTGCATGGTCATGGTGTTCTCTTCCATGAGATAGGAAATGCAGGGGTTGGAATTGATCACCACTTCGTAGGCCAGGTTTTGCTGCCCGGTCTCATAGAGATGCTCGTTGACCGAAAAGGATTTGCCGTAACTCCAGTGTGGATACATCACGGGCATGGCACCACTGGAATACGCATCCAGCATTTGCTCGGCACTGATCACTTCAATTTGATTGGGAAAGGTGTCAAGTTTGTATTTGTTGGCTGCAATGTCGTGAAGCTGCGTGTCAATGTCACGCAGCAGATCAAATGTCCACTCATTGCCGGCAAGGTCAAGTTGCTGGGCCATTGTTGCTACTCCTAGCGCCCAAAGGCGACTTCTTTCTTCTCAAACAAACCACGAAACACGGGGTAAATGTCACGACGGTTAAACAACTTGCGCATGGCAAAGTGACCGGCGAAGCTGTCTTCGAGCCGCTCAAAACTCTCCCATAGGTCCGACGCACGGGCCATGCCGAACATGGGTGTTGGCATGGTTTCGACGTAAGCGTAGTAACGCACATGCGGCATGATTTTGGAAGAGAGGTACTCCGCGCTGGCCCGGGCATCACGGGAGGTTGCGTCGCCATCCGAGGCTTGTGCAACGTAAACATTCCACGCACTGCCCGGATAGCGCGTCTCGATGATGTGATGCATTAACTCCATGGCGGGCATGATTTCCGTACCCCCACTTTTTTTGCCATAGAAGAAGTCTTCCTCGCTGACCTCCTCCGCTTCATCGGTGTGACGAATAAAAACCAGCTTCACTTCCTCGTACTTGCGAGTGAGGAACAGGTAAAGCAGTGTGTAAAACCGTTTGGCCAGGTCTTTCTTGGCCTCATCCATTGAAGCAGAGACATCCATCAGGCAGAAAATCACCGCGTTGGTGGAAGGCTCGGGGTAGGTGACGCGGTTGCGGTAGCGCAGGTCGACTTCGTCAAGAAAAGGCACATAGGGCTTCTTCTTCACATCCTCGAGAAGATCAAGCTGCCCTTTCTCGTCCTCGTCATCGTCCTCATCATCGCCCCTGGGCTCGAGCGCGACGCGACGCATGAGCGAGGCCTTCATGGTTCGAAGCACCGATAGCGAGGTAGGTGCGCCCGTGCGGGAGTAACCCGCATTTCGGCTTTTCATCCGCTTAACCGATGAAATTTCCCGTTTCAGCAGTTCTGGCAATTCAAGATCGTCGAAATACAGATTCAGGAATTCTTCGCGGGACAACACAAAGGTGAATCCGTCCTCACCCTCGCCCTTGCCGGGCTTTCCACCACCCTGCCCTTCGCCACCGCCACCGGGTCGTGGTATGCGGTCGCCCGGAACGAAATCGCGATTACCTGGAACTACATGCTCGACATCACCACCCTGGCCAAAAATAAAGGTCGGTTCAGACACTTCGCGGGTGGGAATACGCACTTTCACACGCCCATCGCCGCTGACGTCAGAAATTGACGACTCACCTGCCACGTCCGCGACCGCTTTTTTCAGCTGCGTTTTGTAACGCCGAATAAAGCGCTCGCGGTTAGGCAAGCTTCTGTTTTTGCCGTTGAGCCTGCGATCAATAATGGTTGAATCGCCCATGGCAAACTCCCTATGCGTTTTGCGTGATCAGGACGCCTTTTTCACGCGCAAATGCCATTCCACCAACAAACGAACCTGTTTTTCGGTGTAGCCCTTGGCCACCATTCGATCCACAAAGTTCTCGTGCTTTTCCTGGCTTTCCTTCGAGCCTTTGTGATCGAAAGAAATAACAGGCAGCAAATCCTCGGTTTTCGAAAACATACTGCGCTCGATCACTTCACGTAATTTTTCGTAGCTGGTCCACGCGGGCATGGTGCCGGAATTGCTGGCCTGAGCCCGCAATACAAAGTTGACTACCTCATTGCGGAAGTCCTTCGGATTGGCGATGCCTGCGGGCTTTTCTATGCGATTCAGCTCTTCGTTCAGCGAGTCCCGATCGAAAATTTGTCCAGTGGCCGGGTCACGGAACTCCTCGTTCTGAATCCATTTGTCAGCAAACTGTATGTAACGCTCGAAGAGGTTTTGTCCATACTCGCTGTAGCTTTCCAAATAAGCGGTCTGAATTTCCTTGGCGACAAATTCAGCGTACTTGGGAGTCAGGTAGCTCTTGATGAAATCAAGGTATTTGCGGGTTTGCTCCTCGGGCAAGTTGTCTTTAATCACTTGTTGTTCAAGCACGTACAACAAATGCACTGGATTGGCTGCCACCTCATGGTGGTCGAAGTTGAACACTTTGGACAGCACTTTGTAAGCCCAACGGGTGGATGAGCCATTCATACCCTCGTCGGGTCCGGACTGGTCACGATACTCCTGTATCGGCTTGGCATGGGGGTCGACGTCTTTCAGGTTTTCACCGTCGTACACACGCATTTTGCTGAACAGATTGCTGTTGGCAGGCTCTTTCAAACGAGTCAGTACACTGAACTGCGCCATCATGTTCAGCGTTCCGGGTGCGCATGGTGCCTTGTTCAGCGAAGAATTCTCCAACAATTTCTCGTAAATCTTCACTTCTTCGGATACACGAAGGCAGTAAGGCACCTTCACGATGTAAACGCGGTCCAGAAACGCTTCATTAGTTTTGTTGTTGCGGAACTGTTGCCATTCCGACTCGTTGCTGTGCGCCAAAATAATGCCGTCAAAAGGAATCGAACCGAAACCTTCTGTGCCCTTGAAGTTGCGTTCTTGCGTGGCGGTGAGCAAGGGATGCAGCATTTTGATGGGTGCCTTGAACATTTCAACAAATTCAAGCAAACCCTGGTTGGCCAGGCATAGGCCTCCACTGAAACTGTAGGCATCGGGATCGTCCTGGCTGAACTGGTTCAACATGCGAATGTCGACCTTGCCCACCAGTGCTGAAATATCCTGATTGTTTTCGTCGCCGGGTTCGGTTTTTGCAATGGCAATTTGATTCAAGGTGGACGGCATCAAGCGAACCACCCGGAACTTGCGCAGATCGCCACCAAATTCAGCCAGGCGCTTGGTGGCCCAAGGGCTGGCAATCCCGGTCAAATAACGGCGAGGAATGCCATACTTGTCTTCAAGCGAGGCGCCAAACTGTGCTGGATCGAATAAACCCAATGGAGATTCGTTAATAGGCGAACCTTTCAAGGCGTAGATGGGTTGCTGCTCCATCAAGGCTTTTAGGCGTTCAGCCAAGGAAGATTTTGCACTGCCCACAGGGCCTAACAGATAAAGCACCTGTTTGCGTTCTTCAAGACCCTGGGCGGCATGGCGGAAATAGGCGACGATGTTTTCAATCACCTCCTCCATGCCGTAGAACTCTTTGAACGACGGATAACGGCGCACCACCCGGTTGGCGAAAATACGAGACAAACGAGGATCGTGACGGGTGTTGATGACTTCGGGTTCGCCAATGGCATGCAGCATGCGCTCAGCCGCGCTGGCGTATGTGAGGGGGTCGGCTTTGCACAGATCGAGGTATTCTTCGAGGCTCATCTCGGTTTGCTGCAAAGCTGCAAAACGAGACTGAAACTGACCGAAAATGTCAGAATCGCTGGAATTCAAATCACGCGGTTCAAGCTCTGTGTTCATGATGTCCTCCTGCACAACGCTTCTTTGCCTTTTGCTTCGGCCGTGAACCTATTTCGCGCCCAAAGCGTTCACTTTCATCTCTCGAAAAAGTTGCAAAAAACAGGCCAGCTTGTTTGTTTACATTTTTGTGCTGTTTTGGTGCTTGCAACACTTTCCTTTTCACTTTGTCGTTACCACTATCTCCTGATCGACTGGGCCATCAAACCCCTGAAGCGGTTAAAGCCTCTCTTTTGTTTAGACGCCAGACTGTTTGAGAAATTGCACTTTTCTGAACTTTTTGTTGCACTTGCTCTTCCATAAACTCCAGCACATTCATGACCACGCCCTTTTTGGCCAACACGCCAGGCATGTCATCAAGGCGGTACTGTTTGCGCAGCAGTTCAAACATGGGTTTGTCGATGGCGATCGACTTGCCCTGTTGAATATGTGACGCGATCGCCTTGATTAATTCCTTTTGAGTATCAATTTCAGAGAGCTTGCTGAACTCGAGCACAAAGCCGTGTTTACGCAAACGATTCACAAACCTGGATTGTTTTAACCGCCCAGAAAGCACAACTGTCATTTCAATGGGCAAACCCGCCATGCGCTGCAGATAATTTTCATGAAGCAAGGTTGGGAACACAATAAGGTTGCCACCCGAATCGCCCAGATGATCCATGTTTTCTATACGTGGCAAATGTTTGCCCGGAACCTTCAACAGCAGCTGAGCGCGAAGCACCACATACGGTTGCTTGAACAACCACAGGCCCAAAACCACCACATTGATGGCAGTGACTGCGGTGAACACCCAGAGCACCTCGCCTTTCATGGCCAGCAAAATGGCGATGGCGAACCCGGCGGAAACCACCATGAAAAAAGAATTGATGATGTTGTTGGCCGACACCACCCGCGAGCGGCTTTCTTTGGGCGCAAAGGCTTGCATGGTGGCGTACAGGGGAACGCTGTACAAACCCACGCCAACACTGATCAATACAAATAGCCCGAGCACGGCCAGGTTGTTCAGTTGACTAAAAAATTCGACCACAGTTTGTTGATCCGGATTGGTTTGATAGGTCACCAGCACACCATGCAGCAATACACCAGCCAGAATCATCACGACCAGGCCCCACAACACCAAACCCATTTCGATGCGCTTTCGAGACCATTTTTCGCACAAAAATGCGCCAATACCCAACCCAACGGTAAACGCGAAAAGCAGCACAGTGGCCACACCCGGGCTGGCATTGAGCAGGGTTTTCGACAACAGCGGGAACTGGGTCAAATAGGTTGCCCCCACAAACCAAAGCCAGGAAATTCCAAGCAAGGCTGGCCAGACTTTGGGTAAATTGGTTGCGAAACTGACATTGCGCCATGTTTCCGTAAACAAGTTCCAATTCACCTTCAGGTCGGGCGAATGGGACGGAGTCAAAGGCATACGCTGCGCTTGGTATACGCCCAACAAGGCCACCACAAAACCAAACCCGCACACGATGTAAACAGCGACATCGCCGGCCTCTTGGCTCATCAAACTACCGGCAGCGATTGTCCCCAGCAAAATGGCCATGAATGTTGCGGACTCGACCAAGGCGTTGCCCATGACCAGCTCGCTTGACTTGAGTTGTTCGGGCAAATAAGCGTATTTTGCGGGACCAAAAAATGCAGATTGGGTACCCAGCAAAAATACACCAAGGATGAGCAGTTCAACGGAATTCAATAAAAAGCCAGCAGCGGTGATCAGCACGATGGGTGGCTCAAGCCATTTGGCCAATCGCATGACTTTGGTTTTATCGAATTTGTCGGCAAGTTGTCCGCTGGTGGCGGAGAAAATGACAAAGGGGAGAATGAACAGTGCCGCAATCAGATTGATGAGCAAACCGGGCGAAAAACTGCCGCGAAGTGCATCGTTGTAGGTGACTGCAAGCGTAACCGCGAATTTCAAAAGGTTGTCGTTGAACGCGCCGAGAAACTGCGTCCAGAAGAATGCGCCAAAACGATTGTCACGAATCAATTCAATTGCCATGTATTCAGCATAGCGCAAAAAATTCTGAACGAGTAACAAAAAAGGCCCCGCTTTCGCGAGGCCTTTCGATGTTTTCGCTACAACAAAATATAGCGAGAAAACTTGCCCTTTAAAATCAAGCAGCTGCCTTGTACTCCGTGACTGGCTTGGCTTCAATGATCTCGTCAGGAATTTGACCGTTGGTACGCAAGTAGTCTTTGCTGAAGTCGTCGGTCAGGATCGCATCGAAACGAATTGGTTCGTACTCGCGAATACCTTGGGCCAGATCGGGGCTGATCAGGTTCTTGGCCACAGCGTCTTTCAACTGGGCTTCCAGACCTTCTCCCACCACCTTGCCTGATGACACCGCCTTCAGGAAGTTGCTGTAACCGGGCTCGATGGACAACAGTTTGTCGGCAGCCTCCAGAATGCGACCAGTTGGGTCGGACAAGCCTTCGCCTACAAACACTTTGTCGAGCAAGCGATTTGCGAAAGCATTGCGAGTCATCAGGAGTTCTGCCACTTCGGCGTTCACCTTGTCGCTAGGGCCTTTGGTTTTGCCCATGCCCAATGGATAGGCCACGAAGTTCAGCAGCTTGCCAACGGCTTTGTTGGGGAAGTTGCGGTTGAACTCGGTCAATGCCTTGTCGATTTCAAACAAGGAGTCTTCAATCGCCCACTGCGCGTGTGGCAGTTCATCGGCCAAACGGCCATTGGTTTCAAAGTACTTCAGCACGGCTGTGGCCATGTACAGGTGGCTGAGCACGTCACCCAAACGGGCCGACAAACGCTCGCGGCGCTTCAGTTCACCGCCCAATACACCCATGGCCACGTCGGCTGTGAATGCCAGGGCGGCAGAGCGACGCTCAATGGCTTTTGCATAATCAGCCATTGGGCCGCTCACGGGGCTTTTCGCCAAACGGTTGCCGGTCAGGCCCAACACCAGAGCACGCATGGCACGGTTGAAAATGTGACCCAAGTGACCAAAGAAAGCGGTGTCGAAATCACGCAGACCCTCTTCTTTGTTCGGGTTTTGGGCTGCCTGCATTTCTTTCAGCACCCAGGGATGACAACGGATTGCACCCTGACCAAATACGATCAGGTTACGCGTCATGATGTTCGCGCCTTCAACAGTAATGGCAACTGGCATGGCTTGGTAAGCCTGACCCAGGTAGTTGCGTGGGCCAAGAATTACCGTACGACCACCGTGTACGTCCATGGAGCGTAGAATGATTTCTCGCATCATTTCAGTCATGTGGTACTTCATCATGGCGGTGACAACGGACGGTGCACATTCAGCACAAGCTGTTGCTGTCAACACGCGTGACGCTTCCAGTTTGTAGGTCAAGCCACCGATTTTGCCGGTTGCCTCCTGAACGCCTTCAAAACGACCAATTGGCATTTTGAATTGGCGACGAATTCGGGCGTAGGCGCCAGTGGCCAGGTACATGCCCCAACCGGAAGCAGCAGACAGCGCTGGCAATGAAATACCACGGCCTGCTGACAAACATTCAACCAGCATTCTCCAACCCTTGCCGGCCATTTCTCGGCCACCAATGATGGAAGTCAGCGGAATGTAAACGTCGTTACCGATGATGGGGCCGTTCATGAACACCGCGCCCGGGAAGTGGCGGCGGCCAATTTGTACATTGGGTGTGTCGGCTGGCAGCAAGGCGCAGGTAATACCGTAGTCGACCTTGTTTTTGTCGCCCAACAAACCTTCTGGATCTTTCAGCTTGAATGCCAAACCAACCACAGTGGCCACGGGTGCCAAGGTGATATAGCGCTTGCTGAAATTCAATACGATGCCCAACTCTTCTTTCCCGTTTACCACGCGCTTGACAACCACGCCGGTGTCAGGGATTGCGGATGCGTCAGAGCCGACTTCAGGACCGGTCAAGCCGAAACATGGAATTTCACGGCCGTCTACCAAGCGAGGCAACCAATAGTCTTTCTGTTCTTGCGTGCCGTAGTGCATGATCAGTTCGCCTGGGCCCAAGGAGTTGGGAACCATCACGGTCACTGACGCTGTCAGGGAGCGGGTCGCAATTTTCGCAACCACGCAGCTTTGTGCGTAGGGAGAGAAACCCAAACCGCCATGTTCTTTGGCGATCAACATGGCGAAGAACTTCTTCTTGCCCATGAAATCCCACACTTCTTGAGGCAGGTCTTTCAGCTCGAAGGTGATTTTCCAGTCGTCGAGCATTTTGCACAGTTCTTCGGTCTCGTTTTCTAGAAAAGACTTTTCATCGGCTGTCAGCTCGGTGTACTTCACATTCATCAACTTTGACCAGTCAGGCTTGCCACCAAACATTTCGGCTTCCCACCAAGTGTCACCTGCCTCAAGCGCATCCTTTTCAGTTGGACTCATGGCTGGCAGGGCCTTGCTGAAGGCCTTGAAGATTGGTGCGGTCAACACGCCACGGCGCAGGCCGGGCACGTTAAGTACCACAGCGATCGGCAGGTAAATTGCGGCAAACACAATGAGGCCCAACTCACCGAGACCACCCAAGGCATAGAAACCCAGAGCAGCCGCACCAATGGCGGCGGTGAAGGTCAGCAGGTTTGCACCGCTGTACACGAGGCCGATCAGCACAACTGCTGAAAAAACGGCGAAAAGTGAATTTGACATGTTTATACCCCTTGAATGTCATCAAAGTTACTTCAAAGTTACTGAGGCGTAACATGCGCTTTCAGTGAACAACTGTCAACCTCATTGCACCAAAAAAACAGCGACTTTTCTAGAGCCTCAATTCGAAAAAAATCAATGATTTACATTGCACCGCAACATAATTTCAATGAAGCCCGACGAAGAAGCAGTGCACGCAAGGATTTGGAAGAATCACAGATTAAGTGCGACGCAACACAGATGATTTCAGTCAAAGCAGGTATTTGACGAGATTTCACAAGCCCCCAATCAAGCGCCACGCAGTTGCCTCATCGGGCTAACAAGCGCGCCAATTAACCGATACACTTCAACCCATGCAGTACAACATCCACAAAAAAAGTGAGGGACATATGGCAGTTAACGTGAATGTAAAAATCGAAAAATCGTTCAAAGTGGCATGCAGTGCCAAAAAAGCGTTTGACCAATTGGCAGATGTCGCCGACACCGTGGCTTTGTTTCCCAAACTGGACAAAATAGTTGACCTTGGCGATGCAGTGTGGCGCTGGGAAATGGCAAAAATTGGTGCCGCGGGCATTTCACACCAAGTGAAATATGCGGTGAAGTACACCAACGATGGAAAATCGAAAATTGACTGGAACCCGGTTCCAGGTGAAGGCAATGCCACTGTTGCAGGCGGCTGGGTCATTAAGGAAGACGGCCCCAAGGCATGTACAATCTCGTTCCGCTCCACTGGCGAGTTCGAAATGCCGGTGCCCCGTCTAATGAAGGGGATTGCCGAAGGTATCGTGAAGTCGGAATTCGATGCACAGGTTGGAACATTTCTGGATCGCGTGAAAGCCAAACTGGAATCTTGAACAAAACAATGAGGGAGCCCTTTGGAGGGCTCCAAGCGCTTTAGGAGACGCAATGCCCTGGATGATCTACGGTGCCAATGGTTACACCGGTGAAATGATTGCACGCGAAGCGGCCAAACGCGGCATGCGGCCCATTTTGGCTGGCCGCAACGAGGCCGCAGTGACGGCGTTGGCCAACAAGCTGAGCCTGCCCAGCAGAGTTTTTTCGTTGAATGACGAGACCGCCTTGCTTGAAGGGTTGAATGAAGTTGACCTGGTTTTGCATTGCGCTGGTCCCTTTTCGGAGACAGCCGAGCCGATGATGATGGCTTGTCTGCAAACCAAAACACACTACCTTGACATCACGGGTGAAATTTCGGTGTTCGAACTTGCTCAATCACTGAGTGGCAAAGCACGCAAACAAAAAATTGTGCTGTGCCCGGGTGTGGGCTTCGATGTGATTCCAACAGATTGCGTTGCTGCCCGCCTGCACGAGTTGTTGCCAGATGCCACACACTTGGCGCTTGGTTTTGATTCCCGCAGTGGCTTGTCTGCCGGCACTGCGAAAACCACCGTCGAGGCCATGAAGCTGGGTGGCCGCATTCGTGAAGACGGTGAAATCAAGGCCGTTGGTTTGGGCTACAACACTCGTGAAATCAATTTTGGCAACGGCACCAAGTTTGCTGTCACCATTCCGTGGGGTGATGTGTCTACTGCATTTCACAGTACCGGCATTCGCAACATTGAGGTGTACATCCCGTCGTCACCAAAATCGGTGCGGATGATGCGTGCTGCAAACCTGGCCCGCCCTATTCTGGGCATGTCTCTGGTTCAGGGAATTCTGAAAAAACAGGCTGGGAAAGTAGAAGGCCCCAACGAAGAACAACGCGCGAAAATGCCTGCGTATGTGTGGGGTGAGGCCACGAATGCCGAAGGTAAAAAGGTGGTTGCCCGGGTAAAAACTGCCAATGGATATTCTTTGACCGTCATGGGATCACTGGCCGTGGCCAGCTTCATCTTGATGGAGAAGAACGTGGCCGGTGGCGCCTACACACCTTCAAAACTGATGGGCAGCGATTTGGTAGAACGTTTGGATGGTTGCGGAAAGATCCAGATTTTCGAGCAATAACCCCAAGCAGCCTGTATTAAAACAAAACCCCTTGCAGCGTAGAGCCACAAGGGGTTTTGTGCTTTCGCGGTCAGAAAGAATTACTTCTGAAATTCTTCGCGTTGAATTTTCCAGGCACCGCTGGCCTTGGACAAGGTCAGTACCTTGATGCCGGAGTCGTTGTAGCGGTTCGATGAATAGTCTTGTTTGAACTTGACTGTGGCCAAGGCCTCGGACTGAACATCAATTTGAACATCGGACACGCTAACCGAGATGGTTTCCTTGTCGGACAAACGCGCACGACGCTGGCTTTCCCAAGCAGCGCGGGATTTCTTTCCATGCTCAAAGGTATCTGCATAAAAACCGAGATATCCATTCGCATCTTTAGACGACCAGGCGGCAGCCCAGTTGCTCAACATGTCGTTAATCGCAGCAGCGTCACCCACATCAGCACCCACAGCCAAACTGGGCTCGGGGGCCATCACCTCGCCAGCGCTGGCTTCTGGTGCAACAACCGCAGAGGCATCCACCGCAGGTGCCTCGACAGGTGCATCAGCCACGGGTGCAGGCGGTGGAGTCAATGGCGCCAAACGCACCACTTTTTGATCTTTGAAGTAAACAGCATAGGGCACAAACTCTTCGCTGGCGCCCTGACCTTTTTTCAGCACATAGTCCCAGCGATCGTCTTGGTCTTTCGCGCTCAGCATGGGCATGCCCAATCGGTTTTGAACCTGAAGCGGCGACATGCCCAGCTTGATGCGGGCCAGATCGATATTGGTGATGAAATCACGCGGACCAACATGCTCAAAATCAGAGTCGAGGTACTCGGGAATATCTTTGATACCTGTAATTGATCCGCAAGCGGCCAAAACAGTCACTGACAAAGCCAAGGCCGCGGTTTTGATAATACGAGAAGTGCCGATGCGATCAAATGTACTCAAAGTTGTCTCCCTTTGATGTGTATTGTGTAGAAGTCGTCTGATAATAATGGAATGTAGCAAGCCTAACTGAGAAAGGGGCTCGAAAACCGAATGTCTACGCGCATCTTAACCAATGCCACTCTATTTGGTAAACACCCGTATACATTTGGATTGCGCTTACAATGCCAGTACTCAACGTTTACGATAGCAATGCGTGATTAAAAATCAACGTCTATAGTAATTGACTATTAAGCTTCACGAGCAACACACAGGATTAACACTATGAACACCACCATCATTGGCAGCGGCGTGGCCGCATGGACATTGGTTCGGGAACTTCGCAAAGCAGATCCCGAGGCTCAAATTCGCTTGATTACTGCTGACAGCGGTGACTTCTACTCCAAGCCCATGCTCAGCAATGCATTGGCCAGTGGCAAAACAGCCGAGAGCCTGGTGATGACGCCTGCTGCAAAATTTGCCGAACAACAGAAAGTTGAACTGGTGCCCAACGCCACAGTGAGCGCGGTGGATTCTGAATCGCGCAGACTGACAAGCAGCGCAGGCGAGTTCAGCTACGACAACTTGGTATTGGCTCTGGGTGCCGACACCATCAAACTGCCGATTGAAGGCGATGGCGCAGGCGACGTGATTAGCGTGAATGACTTGAATGATTATGCAGAATTTCGAAAACTGCTGGAAGGCAAGAAAGAAGTGGCCGTGTTGGGTGCAGGCCTGATCGGTTGCGAATTTGCCAACGATTTGCTGAAGGCTGACATTCACACCACTGTGTTTGACTTGGCTGACCGTCCCCTGGCCCGCCTTTTGCCCGAACAAGCCAGCACCTTCATGCAAAACAAACTGGCCGAAAAAGGCGTGAGCTGGAAACTGGGGCGTACCGTAAACAGCATCGTGAAGAGCGGGGCTGGCTACACACTGACGGATTCCAATGGCGAAACAACCCAAGCAGATTTGGTGTTGTCCGCGGTTGGTTTAAAGCCACGCACTGAACTGGCTAAAAATGCTGGCATTACCGTGGCGCGCGGCATCGTGGTAAACAGCCTTGGCCAAACCAGCAACAACAACATTTATGCCTTGGGTGATTGTGCAGAATACCTGGGCAAGTTCGTATTGCCATACATTATGCCCGTGATGCAAGCGGCACGAGCCATGGCACAAACACTGGCTGGCAAGCCCACTGAAATCAAATTCCCTGCAATGCCGGTGAGTATTAAAACGCCCGATTGCCCTGCGGTGGTTAACCCACCCCTGCCCGAGCATGAAGGCGAGTGGGAAATTACAGCCGACGAGAATGGCGTGAAGGCCTTGTTTAAAGGCGCAGATGGCGCGCTGCTGGGCATGGCATTGCTGGGTGAGGCCAGCAAAGAACGCCAAGCTTTAACCCCCCAACTGCCTGCGATGATTTAAAATTGCGGCAACGTTAAACCTATTGAATTGGAAACCGAATGGCCCAGTACGTCTACAGCATGAACCGCGTGGGGAAAATTGTTCCCCCCAAGCGCCAGATTTTGAAAAATATTTCGCTGAGCTTTTTCCCCGGCGCGAAAATTGGTGTGCTGGGCTTGAACGGCTCTGGCAAATCCACACTGCTGAAAATTATGGCGGGTGTCGACAAAGACATTGAAGGCGAAGCCGTGCCCATGCCCAATTTGAACATTGGGTACCTAAGCCAGGAACCCGAACTGAACCCCGAGCACACCGTGCGCCAAGCCGTTGAAGAAGGTTTGGGCGAACTGGGCATGGCCCAGCAAAAGCTGGAGGAAATTTACGCCGCCTACGCCGACCCAGAAGCGGACTTTGACAAACTGGCTGAAGAACAAGCCAAGTGGGAAGCAGTGATTGCAGCGGCTGGTAACGATGCAGAGCACCTGATGGAAATTGCTGCTGATTCGTTACGCCTGCCCCCCTGGGAAGCCATAGTTGGCACGCTTTCCGGCGGTGAAAAGCGCCGGGTGGCTTTGTGTCGCCTGTTGATGAGCAAGCCCGACATGTTGTTGCTGGACGAACCCACCAACCACCTGGATGCTGAATCGGTGCACTGGCTTGAGCAGTTCCTGCACAAGTTCCCAGGTACTGTGGTGGCTGTTACCCACGACCGCTACTTTTTGGACAATGCCGCCGAGTGGATTCTTGAACTGGACCGCGGATCTGGCATTCCATGGAAAGGCAACTACAGTTCCTGGCTGGACCAGAAACAGGATCGCTTAAAGCAAGAAGAAAGCAGCGAAAGCGCACGCCAGAAAGCCTTGAAAAAAGAACTGGAATGGGTTCGCCAAAACCCCAAAGGACGACAGGCGAAATCGAAAGCGCGTATTGCACGCTTTGAAGAATTGTCTAGCCACGAATACCAGAAGCGCAACGAGACACAGGAAATTTTTATTCCCGTGGCCGAGCGCTTGGGCAATGAGGTGATCGAGTTTGAAAATGTGAGCAAAGCCTTCGGCGACCGCTTGCTGATTGACAACCTCAGCTTCAAGATTCCACCGGGTGCAATTGTGGGTGTAATCGGCCCTAACGGTGCCGGTAAATCAACCCTGTTCAAGATGATTGCAGGTAAAGAGCAGCCCACGAGTGGCACGATCAAGATTGGTTCAACAGTGCGCATGGCTGTTGTGGACCAGGCCCGCGATTCACTGCCCAACGACAAAACAGTGTTCGATGGCGTGGCCGATGGTGCAGACATTCTGACCGTGGGCAAATTTGAAATGCCATCAAGGGCTTATCTGGGGCGTTTCAACTTCAAGGGTGGCGACCAGCAAAAACTGATTGGCAATTTGTCCGGTGGTGAGCGTGGTCGCTTGCATTTGGCCAAAACCCTGATTTCCGGCGGTAACGTGTTGCTGCTGGACGAACCATCAAACGACCTGGACGTGGAAACACTGCGCTCGCTGGAAGATGCGCTGCTGGAATTTGCGGGCACTGTGCTGGTGACCTCGCACGACCGCTGGTTCCTGGACCGTATTGCCACCCACATTCTTTCCTGTGAAGGCGATTCGCAATGGGTGTTCTTTGACGGCAACTTCCAGGAATACGAAGCTGACAAGGTGAAGCGACTGGGTGAAGAA
>NZ_LUJK01000037.1 GCF_001601825.1 Limnobacter sp. CACIAM 66H1
TCAACGTCGGAGTTGACCGGCACGAACCGGCAGGGCGCCGCGAGGCGTAGGCTCACCAGCACGCTTCGCGGCGCCCTGCCGGTGCGTGTCCGTGTCGAACGACCTGTTAGGGCTCATTGCCCCGCCCGTACGATCGCCTGAATGGCTGTTGGTTGAAGATAGTGCGGCAACAGGTCTGCCTGCATCTTGATGGACGCGTGAGCAAGCATCTGAAGCCGCCACACGAATCCAGCAAGAGTGTCCTCTGCCCATTTCTCGAAAAACCAGCCTGTATGCTCCTGCACACTGGCCTTGTTACTCCAGCAGTACATGCCAGGATCTGAATAGTTCACAAACAACCCAACCCCGTTAACCGCGACGAAGTCGGCCTGCTGCAAGGGAGGCGTTTGTCTAGCGGCATAGAACGCTGCTATCTCGTTCAGGGTGTCCAGCGGATTTGATTTGCACCGCATGGCGAAGATGGCATACGGAACATAGAACGCCCTTTCGTATTCCCATCCCCCTCGCATCAAGGTGGGTGGGTTCCTGCGCTTGAGAGCCTTAACCGAGAGCCCTTGCTCCAGCCCACGAAGCATCTCGGCGCTCGCGCCGATGTCCGGCTTTACCTCGATCGCCGCGTCGACGCCTTCGGCGAAGATCAATCTGAACTTGCCGTGAGTGTCGACCGTGTAGGGATGGTTGGGGTTGCAGACGATGCAGTCCACAGAATCGGAGATTGCCCCGAACGTGTCGCGCACCTTGCCCTTCGTCACGCGGTGCGGAAATGGGAAAAATCGCTGAACGAAGTCTTGGAGGGCGTGCTCACGAAAGTCAGCAATCTCTTGAGAAGTGCCTTTCCCCTCGATTGAGGCGCGACGGAACTTCGACTCGAGTTCGAGCGCGTCTTCTCTGAGGAGCTGGTAGAGATCGTCCATGCGTATCCGATGAGCCCTAACGTCGAAAGTAACGGACGCCCAAACAGCCGACGAAGCAGGCTGTTTGGGCGCCCCTGTTGACCGCAGTGTTAGGCACTTGCGACCCTTGCCATAAGGCCGCCTGGTCCATCATTGTGCTTAAATGCACCCACGGCGCGTATGCGAGTAATTAAATCTGCGCTCTCACTGTAAATTGCATTTAGGTCGGCTGCGTAATCCAAGTTGAAGTACTTTCTTTCGTCCGCAATATAAACCTTTAGTGGAAATGATTTCTTATCAAAAACCGACCAACTGGAAAGCGTCATGTTGTAGAGCGCCATACCTGATGCTGCGCTATCAGATGCACTAAGCGACAAACTTGCGCGGTCGAGGTATTGATCGAAGTGCTCAACGGAATTACGAGTTTCGGCGCGCGATATTTCAGAGAGTGGTGGAAACCCAAGGGCTTCATTCAATAACTTTGTTCTCTCTACACGAAAGCTGAACTGCTCTGGGGTTTCCTTAAAATTTGGCTTATCTGGAACTGACAGCATTTTCTTAAGGTTTGCCGCCTCAGCCAATAGCGAGGCAATCACTCCATGAAGTACTGGGTCGACCTTGACGTAGCCATCTTTTTCAGGGATGGGACACTTTTCAAATACGTCGAGGCACTTCTTTGAAATTGACTCTGCCAACCCCCATAGCTCATGAAAATATACATGAAAGAATGGGCTGTCTAAAAACGGAGTAGACGTATTCATTATTGCCTAACTTGATTTATCGAACAATAACGGCGATATCCATTTATCCGCACATCGCAAAAGATTTCTTTAAATCTACTATTTCAGATACTTACAAAGCATCGCATGAACAGGATGAAAAATAAACCTTTGTTATTCGCCACTAAATAGTCAGCCTGAAACTTCGTTCCGAAGGTCGACGCCATCATCTACTACCACCGAAGTTTCGAAGTCTGCTTTCGCCAATAACTCAGACATTTCGGCTGACAGTCCTGATGTACGCGCCGGCCTATAAGCAGCCTTACCAGCGGGGCGACAGGTCACAATAATTTATTTGAATACGACTGAATCCGGGTCTCAGAAGCCCAACCGGCGCGGCAACAACCCTGCTCAAAGTTGCGGTCACTTATCCAGAAGCGCTGCGAGAAATCGGCACCCGATTGACTCGGCTCATGTTAAAGAAAACGCGTTTTTTTAACATGACAGGAATCTCATGTTAACAAAGTTGATTTATTTCGATCTGAACTAATGGATTTCTGTCGGCTCGGCCAATCCAGCAACCCTTTCGGGTGACCCGAAACAGCGGTTTTTTGAAGCCATAAACTACCCTGCTACTGTATTGCCTTTCCCTTTGAAGGCAAACAATTCATGCGCTTTCGTAACCTCGCGCTTCTAGCTCTTGCCTGTACCCCCTTCTTATTTTTGATTCCCCAAGGAGCCCACGCTGTGCGGCAAGACAACCTCATTCTGTCCTCTGCCGTTGAGGGGCAAATATTCGACCATGGCAAACCGGTTTCAGGGTTAAAAGTGCAGCGAATCATTAGCTGGAACATGGAGGCAGAGCCCCGCACCGAAATCACCTCAACCGATAGAGAGGGACGTTTTGATTTTCCGGAAATGCGTGGTTCAGCTGAGTTTGGCTTTTTGGCCAAGCTATTTCACGTACCTAATATAAGCCTTCGAATTTTCATTCCAATTGATGGCAAAGACTACATGGCCTATGCCACATCGAAAAACTCATATCAGGAAAACGTTGAGACGGGGCTTCCCTACATACGTATGAAGTGTGATCTGAAAAACAAGGAGTTATTCAACGATAGGTTGCCAATTATCAATTGTGAAGTAGAAGAATCCGAAGAAAGGAAAAGCTTTAAATATGACTAATCTACTTTTACAACCAAACTATGTTCATGCACTTTCTGGTTTTGTATACGAAGCTGATTCCGTTTTTCGCAATCTAAAAGGGGTGAATCCCGGCAAGTCAGTAGCGCACATATCAACCTTGAGTTCAGACGAACTAATTCAAGTGGCTAAGTCCCGAAAACTTCCAATTCAATCGGATGGATTTGGTACACTCGCCGGCCGATCCGGCCTCTTCAACATCGACTTGCTCAGCGGTTTCGGTTTCATCGCACACGGCACCGGCAGTCGTGCCAACGAGCTGGTTCTTGTCACACGCGGTACCAATTTTCAGCACAACAAATTTGATCTCGCAACCAATGCAAACATTGGCTACGGCATCGGCCCACGCGGCAATGTGTTTCACCGTGGGTTCCTGAAAACCTTCAAAAGCTATCAAAGCCAGTTGGTCAGTTTTGTATCGCAAAGTGGTGCAAAGCGGCCAAATACCATTCACTGCATGGGCCACAGCCTGGGTGGTGCCTTGGCCAATTTGAATGCTTGCATGCTGCGTGACGCTGGTTTCAATGTTTGCCTGTACACAATTGGCGCGCCGCGTGTGGGTATTGTGAGCTATGCGCAAGACATCACCAAGCAAATTGCACCGGGGCAAATTAGGCGTATTGCCAACCCCTGCGACCCAGTGCCCATGGTGCCCTTGTTTCCTTACATGCACGCCTCGCGCGGGTCTTCTGAATTATTGATACGGCATGGCGAGAAGGTGGGTATTGATGCGCACCTGTTGCACAGCGGTTATTCCAAAATGGCCTACAGCAGCAGTTGGAGCGATTTTTCACCCATGCCGCATGGCTTGTCGCAGTACACCGATTTGTCCCGAGAGTTTGCGAAACTGGGTGGCGGTGGCATGTTCAATGCCAAGATGCTCGACCTGGTGGGCAAGCTGACAGAGCAGGTGTTGCGCTCAATGGGATACGCTTACTTGGTCACCGTGCAGGGTGGATTAAGCCTTGCCGTTACAGCGGCAGATCTGCTTTCAGAAGTGTTGGTGAAAGCTGCAAACGCCAGCAAGTTGCTGGCTGAGGATGTGTTCACCATTGTGAACTCCATGCTTGATTTTCTGGGGCGTGCACCGATCAGCGGCACAGCGCTCACCATTCAAACCCTGCATTGGGTTCTTGCTCAGTTCAGCACGGAAATGGCTGGGCGGGCCCAACAGGCCATGTTGAAAGTGCAGAGGCCCAGTTGAGGTTAATTGGACCAATGATTGAGAACATTCATTCGATATTTATATTGCAATCGTGCAATATATTGCTAAAATACAATATATGAAGGCCATTCAGGTAATTAAGGCCAAAGAAATACGTGAAGACAACACAATTGTTGAGGTGGTTGTCTGGAGATTACCGGCGAGTCTTGAACCGTGCACTCACAAGTACAAATACCGGTTGTTTTATGGCGTACCGGGTGCGTGTCGCGTTAGGTACGATAATGAATTGGGCAAAGGCGACCATCGTCACATCAATGACGAAGAGTGGCCCTATGTCTTCAGTAATTTGGAAACCCTGATGCAAGATTTTCAGCGTGATGTCGAGTTTTGGAGGCCGATCAGATGAGAGCAATTATTGAAGTAGCGGCGAAGGGAGAAATCTTCAATAGTTTGTTGAAAGCCGCTCGCAAGGTGGATGCTGGGCAAACCAGATCGTCTGACTATTTTCTTACTTTTGAATCATCAAAACTTCTTTTATCTGAATTAACAGCCTCCAGGATCGGCCTTCTAGAAGAGCTTCGAGCCTCTGGGCCCATGTCGATTTACGGTTTGGCAAAGCGTGTTGGACGCAATTATTCGAATGTCCACAGTGATATTACAAGACTGATTGAGCATGGTTTGGTTGAAAAGTTTGCAGAAACCAAGAAAGTCCATGTGCCTTTCGACTCGGTGGAAATTCGGTTCACTCTAAACGCAGCCAATCACTGAGATGATATTTGTTTTCGGATTCAATCACCCTCTCTCAACCCCCCAATACAACACCCACCCCGCAACCACACTCACCACCCAGGTCAACAAAAACGCGGCCAACATCTCTGCAAAACTGCTCAAGCCCAAGGCAATCACCACTGAACTTGCAAACACAGCAATGCCGTAGTGAATCAGAAAAACCGAGTATGAAATATCGCCCAGCCAGCGCACTGGGCCTTGAACAATCGAGCCAACAAATTGTTCAATACGGCTACTGTTCATTAACAGTAAAGCAGTTACACCCGTCAGCAACAAGCGCTCGCGCCATTCAACCCACAGTGCAATGCCCAGCAGGCCCGCAATCAGCAAACTGACCCAAACCACTTTGCCTTCACGTTCAGCCCAATGGGCGGCAACGCCCAAGCCGTAGGCACCGAAAAAATACCAGGCCCATTCGTCGTGTTCAGCATTTCTGTTCCACACCAACAAAGAGGCGAGGGTCATGGCAATTGCCAGCAGCAACAATCCTTGCTGGGGTTCAAGCAATTTCAGCCCGCCGGTTTTTTGGCTCACCCACGCCATCAACACCAACACTGCGTAAAGTTGCAGGTCGATTGCCACATACCAAACCCCGGCCGACAACGCCTCCACTTCGACAATGTCGTGCAACAAAAATGCATGGGCCAGCAGTTGGGTAAAGCCTGGTAAATCCGATACTTCCGGGTGCATCGCAATTTTGCCGCCCAGCCAGCTCAACAGCACAGCCACAGCAATGGCGATCCAGAAAGGTTTTGCCAGGCGTAAAAAACGTTTTTTGAACAGGGGCCAAACCGCCACATCACGTGCCTTACCCAGCAAGCTAAACATGGACTGGGCCGCCAAAAAGCCGGCAATGACCAGAAAAATTTGCACCACATAGCGACCCTCGTCGGCAATAAAACCCAGCAAACCGGGCCACCTGGCTTGCAGCACCGGCGACATGGGTGTGTACAGCAACAGGTGGTGAACCACAATAATTTGTGAGGCCAGGGCTTTCAGCAGGTCGATGGTGGAATTGCGCACAGGGCATGCAGAAGGAATGGGCAAGTGCGAAGTATAAAGCGAGTTGCCACAACCGATGCGGGTAGAAATGGATTGGTCTGAACTGCACCAACTTGGTGCTTTATCACGTATTACAGGCGTATCATCATGGGCTTGTTGGACACAAACCTGTTGATTCCAAAAATGAAACTCTCCATCCGGGCTTTGCGCGCCTTGTCCGTGACCAGGTCGATTCTTGGCTTCGAATCCAATTCCACCAGCCCCCGCGAGAAAGCCATTTCTGGTCTCGGTGCCTTTTTGGGAATCTTGATGGTGTGTTGGGTGTCCAGTTTTGTGGTGCAGGGCACTGATGCAATTTTGGTGGTCGCATCCATGGGTGCCACAGCGGTGTTGCTGTTTGCCGTGCCGCACGGCACCTTGTCGCAGCCTTGGGCGCTGATGGGTGGGCATTTCGTGTCGGCACTCATTGGCGTTACCTGTGCGCGTTACATTCCGCACACCTATTTGGCCGCAGCTTTGGCGGTAGGTTTGGCGGTGGGCGTGATGTACTGGGCCAATTGCATTCACCCGCCGGGCGGGGCCACGGCGCTCACCGCCGTGTTGGGTGGTGAATCCATTTCAAACCTGGGTTATTGGTACATGATCAACCCGGTGCTGTTGAACACCCTGGCTATTTTGTTTGTGGCGGTCAGTTTCAATGCGCTGTTTGCCTGGCGGCGCTACCCCAACCATTTTGCACGCAAGCAGAAAATGCCCGTTGAGGCCCTTTCGGAAACTGGAGCCAGCCTCACCCACGAGGATTTTGCCGCCGCCATTGCCCGCATGGATTCCTATGTGGACGTGAGTGCAGATGTGTTGGCCGAGCTGTTCGAATATGCCACCAAGCATGCCGATGAGCAAAGCACTCACCCCCAAACCCTGACCGTGGGCGCTTTCTACAGCAATGGCCAAGTGGGTTATCGCTGGTGCGTGCGCGAGTTGCTGGACATGTCATTAACCACGCCTTACAAGGGCGAGGCCGGGCAGCAAGTGATTTACAAGAATGTGGCCGGTGCCGATTTGTATGAAACCGGTTTGAGCAATGTCGAGGCCTTCAAGCGCTGGGCGCGTTACGAGGTGGTGTTGCAAGACGGTCGCTGGCTGCCAGTGAAAGCAGCCACGCATTAACGTTGGCTTTCTTGCAGCCGGTTCAGGTGCTCGTGAAGAATTCGGCGCACTTCAACAATGGCCTCAGGCGTTTCCTGCACGCTGTGCCAGGAGTTCACCACCAGTTCTGAGGCTGCACCTTCCAGTCTCGCGCTGGCATAGGGCACCACACCATCGCTGCTGGCCTCAAGAATCACGCCGGGTGTGTCGTTGCCCATGATGGAGTGGTAGGTCACCTTGCTCGAGATTGGCAATTTGGACGACTCCCGCACGAACGGGTCTTGGTCACTGAGGTTCTTGATGCTGTTGAAAGAATCCACCAAGGGTTCATTCGATGCTTCATCGGGATTGACCAATAGCTGACCAATTTCAGTGACGCGGCTTAGTACGGTGGCTGGCAAGCGAATAAGCCCCGACACAAAACGTGCAAAACGATTTTCTGCATAGGGGGTTCCGCGGTGCGGAGCTGCAATGAAAATGGCGCGTGTGGCTTGCGGCATGGCATCGAATATCACGAAGGGCTCAATTTTCTGACGCAGTCTTTCTTCCCGTTGTTCTGAAATGTTGTAGCGGTCCAGCACCGATTCCCACAATTGGTCACCCGAATTCGACACCATCAGCCGTGCCAACACGCCACCCATGCTATGGCCAATCAACACCATTTCCGTGGAGGCCCTTCGCTTGCCTTGCGGATCAAAGTTTTTCAACGTGGCATTCACTGCTTCGCGAATCTCGCGGTTGTTGAATGGCAGCGGCAAGTTGGTCGGGTAGTACACCTGCCAAATCTGAAAATTCTGGCGAAGTTCTTCGTCGCCCAGCACCTCATTGGCCACGTTCACCCAGGCCTCCGGGCTGCTGGCCAGGCCGTGCAGCATCAAGATGACACGGCGGTTGGGGTCGAATGGTTGCATCAGATAAATGCGTGGCTTGTCCAGTGTTTCACTGCGACCAATCAGCGACAGCAAGCTTTCTTGCGCAAAGCCCGAGCGGGCCAGCCACAGTCCGTAGCCGGATGTGAAATTAGCAGCCAGGGGAACACGAATACCGCGAACATCTACACTTGAATTTCGATGGGGGTCAAAACCCTGTAGCTCGACGCGTTTGCCCTGTAGCACCGATTCAACACTGTTGCCCGGAAAGTGCAGCATCACGGTGACGGAGGGAAAGGGCGTCTCGCTCCAAGGCTTGTTCTCGTCTTCCCGTTTCACCACACTGTCGGCAAACACGGCCACCAATTCAGCACCCAAACCGTCTCGGCGATACTGATTGCGCAAGCCCTTGAATGTGAGGGACGACGCAGCAAGCAGTTCATTGGGCAACTGGCCCTTGTGGCTTAAGCTGATACCCGAGGTGCTGCCGCTCACCTGCCAGGGGGCAAAGTCGAGCAGGTAAGTTCTTTCCTGCGAAACAGATTGCTCCAGTTGATCGCGATAGCGGTTGAACAAACCCACCACAGCTTGCTGGGTTGAAAAATTGTAGTAGTCACGCACTTGGGCTTGCCGGTCCTCGAGAGCGCGTAGATCGGGTGTGCGGCTGGTGAAAAACAGGTAAGCATAAGCATGCTTGGCACTTTCCAGGTAGGCGGAAAGTGTGGCGGCTTTCAACGTATCATTGGCTGGCTCCAGTTTTTGTGCTTCTTCGTTTTGCAGGGCCTCCTTCAACCACAGCTCTGCCACAGTGGACAGGCGCTGTTCATCGCTTAAGCCGATGGAGGCAAGCAACAATTTCCTGCATTCAGAAATATTGCTGTTACAACGCGCCTCGTCGGTGCCAACCACCTGGAGGGCCGTGCGCGCGGACGCGCTGAGTTGGCCAGTAGTGAGTACATCGCCCCGGCGTGCTGACAGGTAATCTTCCGAGCTGACCGACCCCACGCTAACCATGGCGCAGCCTGACACAGACAGTGCGAGCAGAGTGGTGGTGGCGAGAAGGGTAAAGTTGAACATGGGCGTACTGCGGTAACCTGAATCGAAGATTTTGATTCTACGCGTGGTTTGCCTCAGATTTGATCTACTCCTGCGACGAAATGTCGCAGCTGGTGTGGCAGCCACTGCCGGATAATTCTGGCTTGTTTGAGCAAGCATGAAGTGCCACCATGAAAATCAAGTTATTGAAACTGCACCGAGCATTGGCGTTGCTCGGCTTTGTCACCATGTTGCTGTGGGGCACATCGGGTTTGTTGCACCCTTGGCTGACTACCTTTGGCGTGCAACAGGCGGTGTTTGTGCCACCCCAACGTGCATTGAATCTGCACGATACATTGCCTTTTGAACAAATCCTTAAAAAGGCTGGGGTTGAACAGGCTCAGTCTGTTCGGTTGGTGGTGGCGGAATCGGCCAACCTGTTACAAATCACTGAATCGCAATTTGCACCCAGGCGCTATTTCGACTTGAACACCGGGCTGGAGTTGCCCAATCACGATCCGGTTTATGCAGCTTTTTTGGCCCGTCACTATTTGAATGCACCTTATGCAGAAATCGCCAAGGTGGAGCGCATTGAGAAATTCTCCAATGACTATCCAGCGGTAAACCGCTTGTTGCCGGTGTACCGGGTGCAATTTGATCAGGCCGATGGCCTGAACGCCTATGTGTACACAGAAACTGCTTCTTTGGCGGCGGTTTCGGACAACACCAAGCACCGGGTTCAAACGGTGTTTCAGTGGCTTCACACCTGGAGCTGGATGCCCAGTGTGGCCGAGACACCCCGTGTGTGGTTGATCGCTGTGCTGGTAGGTGTGCTGTTCACGATGGCTTGTAGTGGTTTGGCCATGCTGGTGTTGATTCGACGAAAGGTGCGTGCAGCAGGGGCCAAAGGTTGGCATCGCATGGCGGGCTATGTGTTGGTGGTGCCCGTGTTGATGTTTTCTTTCAGCGGTGTGTACCATGTGGTGCAGCATGGTTGGCCTGAGGAGCAATCGAAGCTGACTATGCGCCCGGCAATTGACCTGCAAAAATTGCACTTCCCGCTTCATTCCAACTGGGCTGAAATGACTCGAGATTTACCAGTGACAGGTTTATCGCTGGTTGCAAACCAGAATGGCGAGCTGTTGTATCGCCTCGCTTTGCCTCTTCCAAAAAATGGCCTGCCTGATAATCCGCAAGCCATACGTAATGCGCGCTTTGACGGTGTTCAGCCAACAGGCCCCGCCATTTATCTGAATGCGAACACTGGTTTGTTGTGGCAAGACGGCGATCGTGAAATGGCCCATCAACTTGCGCAGCTCCACACGGGCCTTCCGCGCGAGGCTGTTCTAAAAGTGAGTTTAGTCACGCGCTTTGGCGGCGATTACGACTTTCGAAACAAGCGCTTGCCGGTGTGGAAGTTTGAGTACGGCGCCCCCTTGAATGCCAGCGTTTTTGTAGACACAGCCACAGGCGTGCTGGCCGACATGACCCTGAATTCAGCGAAACCCGAGATCTGGAGTTTCAGCATGCTTCACAAATGGAGCTTTCTGGGTGGATTGGGGCGCGATGTGCAAAACATCGTGATGTGCGTGGTGGTTGTGCTGGCCATGGTGATGATGGCCGGGTTTGGACTGCGGAGTCGCCCCGCGCTGCGAATCCGCCGGGAAGCCTTGCAAAGCCGGCACAACAAGAATGTACCTTCACCTCCCTTGTTCACTCACTTCAGCTCACCACTTCACCTCAACACCCGCATAAACGCTTCTGCCTTCACCCGGTGCAAACTGTGCTGAATCCGCCCCGTTCGCATTCACAATCACACCCGTGGTGGCGGCATACACTTTGTCTGTCAAATTGCGGGCATCCACAAACACGCGCAGTGTGTCGCTGAATTTGTACGATGCATTCAAGCCCACTAGCAGGTAGGGGTCTGAGGCCAGTGTGTTGGCCAAATCCACAAAGTAACCTTTCGGTACGTATTCAATGTTGGGCGACAGGGTCCAGCCCAAGGTGTTGGCGTAGTCCAGTTTGGCCCGCACATAGTGTTCCGGAATTCCCGGTATGGCTGCGTTGCCGTACACGCGGTCATTGTCAAAACGGAAGCGGCCAAAGGTGTAAGCCAGTTGCCAGTTCAAAGTATCGCCAGCCCTGAGCAAATCACGCGTGAAAGGCCCGGCAAGCCCAATTTCCACACCTTGATGCACCGTGTTGTCTGCATTCAGAATTGCGCTCAGGCCCGGCACCAGCGGGTTGAGTTGGTAGCTCACAAACTCATTGTTCAACTGGCTGTAGTAGGCACTGATGTCCCAGCGAATTTGTTGGGTTACTGCGCGGGTACCCAATTCAAACGTGGTCGATTCCTGCGCCTCCAGCGCACGCGTGGGGCTTGTTTCAGAAAACGTGGGTGGCTCGAACGCACGGCTCAAATTGCCGTAAACCTGAGCAGCCTCGCTGGCCTGCCAAAGCAAGCCGGTTTTCGGGCTGAACTGCGCGTAGCGGCGTTGGTAGCTTCCATCGCCATCGCTTAAAAACTGATCGTCTGCTGTGCGTTTGGCGTGGGTCCATTGCAGGCCATTGATCCATTGCACGGAATCAGTCAGGTGCAGGCGACTTTCTCCGTACAACTCCATGTTGTGGGCTTTCTGGTCTTCATGGCTTCGAAGGCTGATTCGGTCGCCGCGTACATGGTTGAATATGCGCGCCTCGGTGATGCCGTGCACCAGGTTGTAACCCAAGGTGGTGTCATGCCGCAAACCCCACAATTCACCCTGTGCAATCCGGTTGCCAAAGGTGCCCACATCGCGGGTTTGCTGGTCAATCAAACCAAAACTCAGTGGGTGGTACAGGTTTTTGTCCACTGCATACACACCCGCGTTGTACTCCACGCCTGTTGGCGAAATCCAGGTGGTTTTGTTGGCAAGGCGGGTAATCAGGAAGTCGCGTTGTGAATTCGCAGCCGCCGACGCGGCATTGGCCTGTGTAGGGTTGGTTTGCAACTGCGCCTTGGTCAGGTTGCCGGGCAGTTCCTGATTCATGTCACCGTGAATCACATAAAAACGGGTTTCCAGTTGAGGCGAAATTTTCAAACCTGCATTGGCATTCAACCGGGTGTTTTTTTGTCCACTGAATTGCCGAAACCCGTCAGAACGCAATTGCGAGAGCGATGCAAAATAATCCCAATTGCCCAGCACATCGCCGGTTTTAAATTGCGCACGCGCAAATTCATGGCTGCCAGCATCCAGGCGCAACACGCTGTTGGGTGTGGTGTAGCCGGTGGGTGTTACAAAATTGATAGCCCCGCCCAGGCTGGCGGCGCCGTATTGCAAGGCGTTGGCCCCTTTGTACACTTCAACGTGTTGCAATGCCAAGGGGTCGATGTCCTGAAAATCCGAGCCACCGTCGGCCAGGTTAATTGGAATACCGTCTTGCAACAGGCGTATTCCGCGCATGTGAAAAGTGCGCGACAGGCCCGAGCCTCGAATGCTCAGTCGTGCTTCTTCATTCACCCGGCTTTGCGCAAATACGCCGGGCGTAAAGTCCAGCATGTCCTTAATGGTCACTGCTTTGCCTGCTTCAAAACTTTCAGCCTCGACCACGGCGGTACCACCTGCTGTCTGGTTCAACTTTTCTTTGGCCACTTGCACACTGGCTGCGCTCAGCGCCTCGCGTTGGGCTTTCACTTCCACGCTGCTGAGTGCGGGGTTTGCAAACACCGGTTGAGCCAGTGGTGAAAAAGCCAGCAGCAGGCCTGTGGACAAGGTAGTCATTTTGAAAGAAGCAAGAACGCGCATCGCATAGTCCGGGCAAGATCAACCAGCACGCTTTATACGCCACGGCCTGCACTGCGAGAATGCGGCATATTGTCGCAGCCGGGCTGCACACCTCACAATTTCAAGGCAGCGAAGCAAGAAGCCACTTAGAATGTGAGCATGAGAACAAGCCTGTTTCCCGACCACCGTCCCTTCACGCACCTTTGGACAGAAGGCTTGATGGACCAAAGCGATTTGTCCGTTCGCCGCCAGCAAATGGTGACGGTGATGTGGATGCGCACGCTTGCGCTGGCCGCTCAGGGCTTGCTGTTAGCAGTGGTCGGTTTGTTGCTCAAAGTCAGCCTTCCCTGGTCGGTACTGGCTGTTATTCTGGGTGCGCTGGTTTTACTCAATGCCATCACTTTTATTCGCCTGCGTCAGGGGCATTCGGTGGGCAGCTTTGAAGTGGCTGCCCAGTTGTTTGCCGATCTGGCCGCTTTCACCTTTGTGCTTTATTTCACAGGTGGCGTGACCAATCCCTTCGTGTCACTTTATTTGCCGCTACTGGGCCTGGCTGCGGCACTGCTGCCTTGGGCGCAAGTTGCTGTGCTTGCCTTGTTCAGCGTGGTGGCTTACACAGTGTTGATGGGCAATTACATACCTTTGGTGCTGGCCAATCCCGACGATGGGGTTCACTTTCACCTGGTGGGCATGTGGTTGAATTTTTTGGTCAGCGTGTTGATTTTGGTGGGTTTTGTGGCGCGTTTGAGCTCGTCGATTCGCAACCGCGACCAAGCCTTGGGGCGCGCCCAGCAACGTTTGGCCAGTGAGTCCCGTTTGGCGGCACTGGGCAACCAAGCTGCTTCCATTGCACACCAGTTGGGCACGCCAGTGTCGACCATTGCCACCATTGTTTCAGACTGGAAAAACGACCCCGCCATGCACGCGCAGGTGCGGGAAATGAATATTCTCAGTGCGCAGGTTCAATCCATCACCGACACCCTGGGTCAGCTGCGTGCTCAAATTGAAGTCAACCCGCGCCACAATGCCGATGCGCAAATCATCAAACCCAGTGAATGGCTTCAGGCCACATTGGGTATTTGGCGAACCCGCAACCCGCAACATGAAGTGCGCTTGATGCCCAGCATTGCCTCAATCGCAGGCGAATTCAAAGTACGCAAAGAGTTGCTTGAATTGGGTTTGATTACTCTCTTGGACAATGCCGCACAAAGCCATCAGCGCGCCTCGGTTAGAGACCCTCTCCAGGTAGGCATGCAATGCGACCATGAAAGCCTGACCCTTTTTGTGAATGATGCGGGCGGTGGTATTGATGCTGAGTTGTTGCCGAAAATCGGACAACAATTGTTTCAGGCCAATGGGCAAGGCATGGGCCTTTTTTTACTGGCCAACCTTTTGGAACGCGAAGGCGGAAAGCTGAGCCTTCGCAACCTGAACCCCGGTGTTTGCGCCAGCTTAAGCTTGCCGGTACTCTCACAATGACGCGCTCGATTTTGATTGTCGACGACGATGAGGTGTTTGCGAATACCCTTGCTTTGTCGTTTGAACGCAAGGGTTTCAAGACCGATGTGGCATTCAGCAAGGAGCGGGCCCTGCTTGCTGCCGGGCAACGGCAATTCACCGACATCACGCTTGATTTGAATTTGGGTGAGCAATCGGGTTTGCAGTTGATCGCGCAGCTACGGAGTTTGCAGCCCACTGCCAATATCTTGATACTGACCGGCTACGCCAGCATTGCCACCACCGTACAGGCCATCAAGCTGGGCGCTGACAATTATTTGGCCAAGCCCGCGGACAGTGCTGCGGTGTTGCGGGCTTTGGATGATGATTCAAGCGGTGTTGCCTCAAATGACGATGAAGCTTTTGACTTTCAACCGATGTCGGTTTCCCGCCTGGAGTGGGAGCACATTCAGCGTGTGCTCAACGAACACGATGGCAATGTGTCCGCCACTGCGCGTGCGTTGAACATGCACAGGCGAACTTTGCAGCGCAAGCTGGCGAAGCGGCCTGTGGGGCGATAGATGTCCTGTCGCTGCTCCATTTAGCGAGTGTAGGTTTGCAGCGGATCACTCATCCAGCCAAGATCCAAGTCGAATTCCCCGTCTTTGACTCTGGCTTGGGCCATGCGAAACGCCACAGCGTCTTCGCATCGGTTCCTGCCGGAACCGCCCCGCGCTTCGAGTCAATCCGGGCGACTTGATCTGAAACGGCTGACTGATGTGACGCTGCTGCAAACTTCAAACTCTTGTTGCCCGTGGGCACCAAGTATTTTCTGCTTCGCAGGTCGCTGCCCCAGTAGCTCAGCTCACTCAGGGCGCAAGAGGGTATGCACCTGAGCGAGCCGAGCAAAGATACTGCAGTCTCAAAACTTCACATTAATCCCCGCCACCACCTGCCGTTGCCTCCCTGGATGAATGCCGTTGGTACGCGCAGCAATGTACTGCTTGTCCGTCAGGTTCTCGGCATTCAAAAAATAGCTGACATTGCTGCCTGCTGGCGCAAAGCTGATGGACGCATTCAGCAAGGTGACAGCTTCAATTTCTCCGAACAGGCCACAGAACAGGTCGTTTGCAGGGTCTTCACCATTGGGGCAAAAGCCCAGGGGCTCGGTGCCGCCAAAGTTCTCGGTATTGGCAAATTGTTTGCTCACATGCGTTGCGCCAACTCGGGCATTCCATTGCTCGGTTTCATACGACAAATTCAAAGCCAGGGTGTGCTTTGGGGCGTAGGGCAAGCGGTTGCCAGCCTGATAAGTACCGTATCCATCTTCGCCTTCACCGCCCACCACACCAGAGTTTTTGAATTCAGCGGTGAACAGGTTGGTGTAGGCCATACTGACAAAGAATGGATTGGATTTTGCGCTGAATAGCTCGCCCAGATTGAACCGGCCTGCCAACTCAAACCCGGTGTGTTGTGCTTCGCCTTCATTTCGGAAGAATCCGCCTGAATTCACCACAATGTCTTCAATGTCGAGGTTGAAGAAAGTTGCTTCATAGGCGCCTGCACGTAAATTGCCTCGAATACCCAATTCAGTCACGGTGGCCAATTCGGGCGTTACGCGCTGAAGCATGTCGTTTTCAATGTCGCGGTCTGGGCGGGGCGGGGCAAAGCCGCGGTGTACGCCGCCAAATACTGTTGCATTCTCCAGTCCGTTCCAGGTAAAACCAATGCCGGGCAGGGTCTCGGTTTCGCTGGTGTCCAACATGTCTTCCTGCTGAAAATTGGCTGTACCAGGCACACCGGAAAACAGCACCTTGGTCTGTTCAATTTGCTCCACGCGTACGCCGGGGGTTAAAGTCCAGTCGCCCATCAGGAAGGTGTTCTGTGCAAAAAATGCAGTGGCTTCCACATCGGCCAGCAGGCGTTCATCTGCCTCGGGTGTGGTGTCGGCGAAGTTGTCGAATTCAAATTTCTTACGGTCAATGTCTTCCGTGTGGTAGCGCATGCCGATGATGGTTTCGCTGGGCACACCAAAAGCGGAATGGGTGAATTCAAGCTTCGGTTCAATGCCGAACACATCGTATTGACGCGGCCTGGTTGCAAATTCGGTTTCCAGCTCACCCAAGCCAATCGTGGTAGGGTCCATGGGGTCAAAGGCCGATTCAAATTCGCGCGAGCGTACTGAGGTTCTGTCAGTTTTGGTGTGGTACACCTGCGTGGTCAGGCGGGCACGTTCTCCCAATTGCCAGCCATGAATTAACTGAATGGTGTCGCGGTCCATCACATAGCGTTCACCCTCTGTGCCTGGCACCGAGTAGGGGTCGCGCAAATACTCCTGTGCGGTAAGCCCGGTCTCGCTGAACAGTGAATCTTCTTCAAACCGGGTGTACTTCGCGGTCAGGGTGTGTGCACTGTTGATATTCAACTGGCCCTTGATGGTTACATCTTGTACATCGAATTCATGCTGTGCGCGAATGCCGTCGCCTTGGCGCTTGAGCAAATCAATCATGATGCCGCCTTGCTCTGAGCCTGTACCCAGGTTCAGGTGTGCACCCCGGTAGCCTTCATTGCCCACCGACAATTTTGCGGAACCTTCAAAACCGTCTCGCGGTACGGGTTTCGTCACGAAGTTGATCATCCCGCCCAGCGTTTGCGGGCCATATAAAATTTGACCCGATCCTTTCAGTACCTCAACGCGCTCCAGTCGCTCCAGCGGCGTAGAGTAGTGCGCTGAAGGGTCGCCGTATGGCGCAAAAAATACAGTGGGTGCACCGTCTTCCAGCAGCAATGTTCGGGAACTGCGCCTTGGGTTCAGCCCGCGCAATCCGATATTCAGGTGAGTGCCCGCAGCGTCCTCAGACACCACATGCAGACCGGGTACTTCTCGAACCAGTTCCAGAATGGAAAAGGGTTCGCGTTTGTCCAGGTCTTCCCGAGTTAGCACGTTCGACGAGCCGGGTAAATTTTCAATATTGGAAGGCAAGATACTGTTGCCCGACACCTCGACGCTGGGCAATGCATTGCTTTGCGCAAAGGCCAAGCCGCCATGCCCCAACATGATCAGCACCGCACTGGTGATTGCTGTTTTCTTGAATGTACCCATGTCCTACCTCTCCGAGTTCTTTTATGTTCTGCAGCAAGTGTAGGAACTGGACAGCGCACTTTCCAAGGGAACTTTTCCCGAAAATATTCGCAATAAGGGGAACTTTAATGGCGTGATAGGCTCCCTCTATCAGATCGCTTGATTAACCTTCACAACAATAGACACCGACATGACAGCAACCACCATTCAATGGATTGCCGCCTTTCTTTTTGCCGGCGCGCTTATTCACACTTTTTCGGCCAGCTACTTTGAACGCTTGGCTCACCACAGCAAACACCACAGTGGCTTGTTTCACCTGCTAGGCGAGGTTGAAGCGGTATTTGGCATTTGGGCCCTGTTTTTGGTCATCGCCATGGCTTTTTCAGTCAACCTCGATTCAGCCGTGGAGTATGTGGATACCCGCCATTACACCGAGCCCTTGTTCGTATTCGTGATCATGGTGGTGGCGGCAAGCCGCCCGGTGTTGGACGCCTCCCGTTTGCTGGTTGAGGGTTTGGCCCGTTTGATGCCCGTGAACAAAGGTGTTGCCTTCACCTGGCTGGGCCTGTTCATGGTGCCCCTCTTGGGCAGCTTTATCACCGAGCCTGCCGCCATGACCTTGGCTGCCTTGTTGTTGCGTGATGTCCTGTTTTCAAAATCTGTTCCAAACTTTATTCGTTATTGGGGCTTGGGCGTGCTGTTCGTGAATATCTCGATTGGTGGCGTGCTGACATCGTTTGCTGCCCCGCCCGTGTTAATGGTCGCAGGCACTTGGGGTTGGGATACGCCGTTCATGATGGCCACCTTTGGCTGGAAGGCGGCCATTGGCGTGTTCATCAATGCCACTGTATTCATCTTTTTCGCAGCCAAGCATTTGGGTGCGGAAGTTAAAACCCCGGAAGCTTTGGGCGAAGATGGTCAGCCCTTGGCGCCGGTGCCCTGGTGGGCCATGGTGATTCACTTGGCCTTTTTGGGCGCGGTGGTTTTGTTTGCCCATCATCCGGCCGTGTTCTTGGGCATTTTCCTGTTTTTCCTGGGTTTTACGGCCGCATACAACACCTTTCAGTCCCGCTTGTTGCTGAAGGAAGGCTTGCTGGTGGCATTCTTCCTGGCGGGTCTTGTGGTACTGGGTGGCATGCAGCAGTGGTGGTTGCAACCTGCAGTCAGCGACCTGGACGATGGCGTGTTGTTCATGGCAGCCCTGGCACTTACAGCGATTACGGACAACGCCGCGCTCACTTATTTGGGGTCGTTGATTGAGGGCACCTCAGAAAGTTTCCGCTATGCCCTGGTGGCTGGTGCGGTGGCGGGCGGCGGCCTTACGGTGATTGCCAATGCGCCCAACCCAGCGGGTTTGTCACTGCTCAAGCGCCAGTTTCCTGGCGAGGCAGTGTCAGCTGGAGGTTTGCTTGCCGGGGCCCTCGGGCCCACGGCGGTCGCGGCACTTTGCTTCTGGTATCTGTGATCCAGTAGAGGTTCAATAAAAAAGCCCCTGTGAGTAACACACAGGGGCTTTTTTTTAACGCCAGTTGCTTATCGGCTGAACGGGCTAATACCGATCAAATGAACATGCAGCCAAGCCGCGAAAACCAGCCAAGCCAGTACACCTACCACCACGGTCATCAGCGTGCCCACTTTGGTGGGGCCGTCGCCCGCAAAACCCATGGGAATGGCGCGTCTGCGTGCTGTTTTAAACAGCAACACCGCCCACACCAAAAATGATCCAAACAAAATAATATCGGCCAGGGTGCCGTTGGCAATCAAATGCGCCAATGCCCACACTTTCACAGACAGGGTCATGGGGTGCTGCAATTTGGCCTTGATGTGGTTGGTCGGCACATAGCACGCCGCCAACATAATGAATGAAACCAACATGAGAAGTGCCGCAATGTGGCGCATCGCTGCAGGTGGGCTCCAAACGAAAATGGGGTCGAGCCTGGCCTGCCCGTATCCGTAGACGATCAATACCAGGCCCAGGATAGAGACCACCGTGTAAATGCCGCGGTACTTGCCTTTGCCAAGCCTCGCGATCATGCCCGACCGGCGTTGGTCGTCTGGGATTCGAGTCGCGTGCATGCCCAGAAAAAGCGCCAACCCGGCGACCAATATCAACAAGCCCATTCAGTTCTCCTTTTTGTAGTGAACTGATTATGTCACAGGCTTACGCTGCGCGCCGTGCTGCCGGTTTTGGTGCGAAGGTGCCCAGCGATTCGGGCTTGGGCAACAAACGTTCAAGCCAGGTCGGAATTCGTTTTAACCCCAGCACGTTGTTTTCGCGCACCCCACCTTCGGTAAATACGCGGGTACCCATGATGTAATCAAACCACGGGCGGGTGACGCACCAGTTGGCGCCTGGGTTGTTGCCCATGTGGTGGTCGAAGTGCCAGGGTACGCGTTGTTCCCCCCACGCTGGGTTCATGTGGCTTTTCTTGTGAACCCGATAGTAATTCAGGCTGCTGTACCAAAGCGTGCCCACAAAGAAGGGTGCCACCAGAAACAGCGGTGTCACTGCAACCGCGCTGGCAATCAGTGCCCAGGCCTCTTTGCCCTGTGCATGCATCCCGAGCGGAAAGCGCTCATAGTTCGGGTCGTAATAGCCATGTTCACGCACTTCCCTGTGGTGTTCATGAAAGTGAAAGGCCCAGAATGTGCCTCGTTTTTTCCCCATCCCGTGCAGCACGTATTTGTGCATGCCCCATTCCACGGCATTGGCGGTCAACAGACCCAAAGGAATTCCCAACATGTGTGTCTCCGTATTTGACCAAGTGTTAAGCGGTGCCCAGCGCAGCATTCAATGCACGGCTGCCCAGCTCCACATGTTGCCGGGCCAGCACCTCGCAACGCCGCTGTTCTCCAGCTTCAATGGCCTGCATAAGTTGGGTTAGCGTGTCTATATCGCGAAACTCGTCCTGCATCACCAGGGTCAGCGTGTTCCAGGCCGCAAGGTAGGTTTGATTCATGGAGTTGAACGCCAGCTTGAACACCACATTGCCGCTGCCTTGCACCACCAGGGCCCAAAAATCAAAGGCCAGTTGCTGAAGTTTTGGCAGTTCGCTGGTATTTTGCATGTTGGCAATCACCGGCTTCAGCGCATCGGCCAGTGCCTTGCCGCCATGGACTGCTGCTTGCCCAGCCACCACCGGCGCCAGTGCTTTGCGCAAGGCTACGATCCCCCGGGCCACTTCGAGGTTGACTTGCCCCTGTGCATTGACCATCAGGCTTGGCAGCAGTTCAAGGCCTCCCTCGGCTTCAAAGTTCTCAACCTGTGTCGCCCCACCATGGCGTACCCGAACCAGTCGGGCCTGTTGCAAGCGTTTAATCGCTTCACGCACCGCACCCCGGTTAACTCCCAGCGTTTCAGACAGTTCCCGTTCGGAAGGCAGTTCTGCCCCAACTGGTAATACCTTTTTGAGGATTCGATCGCGAAGCTGGGTGTAAACCTGCTCAGAGATCGACGTTTTATGAATGTGGTCAATGGTTTGCATATATCAGCAGCAACAATTATTAACTGGTCAACTGATCATACCAGTTAAATTCCAAGTGGTGCAAGCGGAAGTGGATTGCCGTTTACCCCGGCTGACAAGCCTTTAACAACGGGCACAGTGCTGTTTCTATAAAGCCAAGCTTGGGGTGGCTGCTGCGGGTCACCAAGGCAATTTCCCGGCTGGGCAAAGGCGCAGCCAGTTCAATCTGTTTCACTTCGGTTTTGTGCAGCAAACCGGCCTGTATGGCCATGTCAGGCAACAAGGCACAGCCCAGGCCCGAATTCACCAACTGAACCATGGTGGCCAAGCTGCTGGCCTCAACCGGATTGCTGTCGTTGTTGTTCGCTTCCCGTTGTTTGGCACTGCAAGCCGATACGGTGTGGTCTCGCAGGCAATGGCCTTTCTCAAGCAACAGCAGGCGGCGGGTGTCCACCTCTCGCAGGCGTACACCTGCTGTTTTACACAGGGCGTCGTTTCTGTGGGCGACCAATCGCAAGGGTTCTTCAAACAGGGGAAAAGCCTTCAGTTTGCCCAAATCGATGGGCAGGGCAACCAGCGCAGCATCCAGTTCCCCGAGTTCCAGTTCCTGAAGCAAGGCTGCAGTTTGGTTTTCGCGCAGGCGAAGCACCAAATCAGGAAAGCCGGTTTTGGTTCTGCTTAAAATTGCTCCCAGCAAAAAGGGCGCGATGGTCGGTATGATGCCCAGCCTGAATTCTCCGCTGGCGGGGTCGGCCGCCAATTGCGCGCGCGCCACCAGGTCGCGGCTGGCCGACAAAATACTTTGTCCGCGCGCCACCACTTCTACACCCACGGGCGTTAACGCAACTCGCTGGCGGTCTCGTTCTACCAATTGCACACCCAATGTGCGCTCAAGTTCGGCAATCCCGCCTGACAAAGTAGATTGCGTGACAAAGCACCGCTCGGCCGCCCGGGTGAAGTTGAGCGTTTCAGCAACGGCCAGCAAATAGCTCAGTTGCTTCAATGAAAGGGAGCTGGCTTGGGTGTTCAGTGGGTTCATTCCTTCTTGATCGACATTTCCGATTGCTTTCATTGTAGCCACTTGTCGTACACTTAGTGTATCCACACCACCGCAGTACCTTTGTGAACAGCCGCATCCATCCAGCCCAGTTGGCCCGAACAGCAAACGCCGCCTTTCTTCGCGACGCTTTGTTGCGCACGCGCGAGCGCACCTTGGGCTTGCTCGAGGACTACGTGAATGCTCTGGGACATGAGTGCACAGTGCCATGCCGCCCCGAGTTAAACCCGCCGCTCTGGGAATTGTGTCATGTGGCCTGGTTTCAAGACTGGTGGTTGGCCCGCAACCCTGACTGGGCCTTGGGTGTGCAGTGCAATCCCGATGCACCCAAGCTGGAGTCTCGCCTGTTCAATGCCGATGCGCGTCTGAATTCAAGCACCATCGCGCATGACACCCGCTGGGAAATCGGTTTGCCCGATTTGCAAGGCACCCGTGATTATCTGGCCGCCTCGTTGCGCGACACATTGAAGTTGCTGGAGCAGGCTGATGCGTTGTGTGCCAGCGACCCCGGCAATGCCGATCAGTACCTTTATTTTTTCCGCCTGTGTGTGTTGCATGAACAAATGCACAACGAAGCCGCGGTCTTCATGGCCAAGTTGCTGAATATTCCATTGCGCCCCCACAACGCATGCAGGCCCGGCGTTCAGGAGTGCGGCGACTTGGTTCAGCTCGAGCTGCCAGGCAGCCGGTGGACTCTGGGCTGGCAAGGCGAGGGTTTTGCATTCGACAACGAAGTACCCGCCTGTGTGGTTCAGATACAGGCATTCACCATCGATTCACGTCCGGTCAGCTGGGCGCAGTATCTTGAATTTGTCCAGGCCACCCAACACCCTGTGCCTGCCTTTGTTGCATTTGAAAACGGTGGCTGGATTAACCTGGGTTATGGTCAGAAAACACCGCTCAAGCTCAGTGCGCCGGCCGAGAACATCAGTTGGCTGGATGCCCAGGCGTATTGCCAGTGGGCAGGCCGCAGGTTGCCCACTGAGGCCGAATGGGAATATGCCGCACACACACAAGCCAATATGCAGTGGGGGCAGGTGTGGGAATGGACTGCCAATACCTTCCTTCCCTTCGATGGGTTCAAAATGCACCCTTATGTCGATTACTCCAAACCCTGGTTTCATGACCGAAAGGTATTGAAGGGGGCGAGTTGGGCCACTTCTGCCGAAATGGTTCACCCCAAATACCGCAACTATTTTCAACCGGACCGGCAAGACGTGTTGTCCGGCTTCAGAACCTGCGCTATTAATCGGTAAAAACGATTAACTTCAAAGAAATTATCCGTTAGACGAATAATATGCTCTCGGGCAAACTAACCGTGTATTCAAGCCTTTGAAGCACGGGAGCCCGTCATGAGTTTTCATCAAATGACCAAAATTGTAGGTCTGAACATCGCCGACCAAGCCGAGCTGGATGCCGTTCGTGCGTTTCGCGCTGTGCGTGGCGTGGTGGGTATTCTGATTGTTGCGCTGGGTTTGTACCTCATCGTCACACAAGGCGCACCTGCGGTTTGGGCTGCGGTTCAGTACATTGCGGCAAGCCCATCGAAGCTTCAGGCAGTCGAGTTCTCGGCCATTGCCGGCGCCGCCACCGGCCTTGGCGGCATGGCGTTGCTGGTCATGAAAAAAATTGATGACAAAGGCTTGGGTTTGTTCATCGCGATCGCAGGCGGCATGATGGCCGCCGCAGCGGTGATGTCCCTGTTTATCCCTGCCATTCAAACGGAAGGCGCTTTGATGGTGGTGCTGGTGGCCACTGCAGCAGGCTACGGTGTGATGACAGTGCTTGACCAAACCCTGCCGCATGAACACCCCGTGACAGGCTCGGAAATGGCGGGCAATCAACGCCTGCGCATGGCCTTGCTGATGACCATCGCCATTGCTTTGCACAATGTACCGGAAGGTTTTGCAGTGGGTGCCAGTGCAGGCAACCTGAACGGTGCCTCCGGCACGGCATTCTCGATCGGTTTGCAAAACATTCCCGAAGGCTTGATCGTGGCCACAGCCTTGTGGAGCATTGGCGTGCACAAAGCGCTTGCTGCGCTGGCCGCATTGGCCACAGGGTTGGTTGAACCACTGGGCGCTGGTTTGGGGGTCATCACTGCCGATTCATGGGCCATGGGTACGCCCGCTTCAATGGCTTTTGCCGCCGGTGCGATGGCATTTGTGGTTTGTAATGAAATAATTCCGGAGAGCATCAAAATGACTGGAAAACTGAAAACAATTTACACGGCCGGTGTATCCACCGTGCTTACAGCCATTGCATTGGGCTGGATGGGTGCCTGATCTCGCAAGGTGTCATGTAAGCAGGTAATAATGAGCACTCCACATTCAGGATTGCTTTCACCATGCGTTTGTTGTTTGTAGTGCCGCTGTTGTTCACGCTTGTTGCCTGCTCATCGAGCAACGCGCCGCCCGCCGGGCTGATCGCCTACAGTTGTGTGGCCGGCGAGGCTGTGCACTTGATGGCTTTTGACCCGCACCCCACGCGCCGCGCTTGGGCCACGCTGGGCGGCAGTGCGCAGAAGGGCGAGTCGCCCGCACAAACTGCTGTTCGAGAGTTCACCGAAGAATCCAATTGCGCATACAGCAGTGCTGACATCGACATCAGTCAGCTCAAAGGCCCTTCCATCTCGCCCGGTGTGCCGTTTCACCTGTACACCGCGCAGGTGCCTTTCAAATCAGTCGATGAAATCGCTCAAACCCGCCAGTGTGCGGACATAGAACGCAGTCAGTGGGTGTGGGTGCGTCACCTTGATTTGGTGCGCGCCATTAATCAATACGATGAAGCCGCGCAAGATCCACTCACTGTGCCCACCGTGCAAGGCCAGCCCACGCAAGTACCTTTGTGGGGCCGGGGTTTAGAGTCGCTGAAAAAAGCCCTGCAAGACGGTGTGCTGCCTGAGACCATCAACTGCAGTGCCACTCAACTGTCTTGATATTAGCCGACCAGGTTAAGCGGTGAATGCAAAGCTTTGCATCGACAGGGCTTTGTAACGCACATCCTCGGGTAGCACATTGACCTTGAAGTTGTTCCCCGCTGCACCCATGGCAAAAGGCAGGGGCAGGTAGTGGTCGTCGTCCGGGTGGGCCCGTGCAAAGTGCGGTGCATCAAGCTCCGCGCGCGCAATCGCCTTGCTGTCGCACGCCCGCAGGCGTTCCTGAACCCATGTGTTGAACTCGTGCACATAAGGCAGGTTTTGCGCCTGCCCACCATCTCCTGCCTTTGCGGCGCGCATGTCCATGTCATCAAAATTGTGCGTCAAGCTGCCACTTCCAATCACCACTGCTTTCGCATGGCGGGCAAATTCACCCACCAAGGCACCCATATTCAATGCAGTTTCGCCATTCCAGTCCACCGGCATACTGAGTTGCAACATGGGCGGGCCACCATTTGGGAACAGGTGAATGTAGGGCACCCAGGCCCCATGATCAAAACCTTGTTGTGGGCGCAATTCGGCGCTTAAACCGTGTTCGGCCAAATGTGTTGCAAGTTGCGATGCCAGTTCAGGCGCACCGCAAATTTCCGGTTTCAGTTCGTACAGCGGTTTTGGAAAACCATAAAAGTCGTGAACAATCACGGGCGCTTCGTGGCTGGTCACCGCCAGCTTGGCGCTACGCCAATGAGGGCTTAGAACAATCAGTCCGCGCGTACCTTGGGCAAGCAGTTGTTGTCCCAGGGTTTCCAGGGCTTGGCCGGGCAGGCCGGGTTCCAGTGCATAAGTGGGTGCGCCGTGGCTGATAAAAATTGAATGAATGGTTGTGCTCATGGTCGAAGTGCAGCGGTCATCGTGTTGACCTAGATTAACGCGACTATCTTTCAAGATCGAGGTAACTTTTTTGTACGACTCGCCGAAACTATCTGTACAAGTTGCCCAGACGATGCATGATTGGCAACACACTGCGTAGAAAACCAAGGAATTGACATGAAAAAAATTGTTCTGCTGCTCATTGTTGCAGCTGTTGTGGCGGTGTTTGCCTTCGATCTTCACAGTTTGCTGACACTCGACAGCCTGAAAAGTCGTCTTGAGCAGTTCAGTGAATTTCAGGCGGAATCTCCCTGGCTGGTTGCCGGTGTTTTTTTTGCAGCCTATGTACTGGTGACCGCCTTTTCAATTCCTGGTGCCGCAGTCATGACCCTGGCTGCAGGCGCCCTGTTCGGTTTGCTGCAAGGTTTGATTCTGGTGTCGTTTGCATCCACCATTGGTGCCACGCTCGCCTTTATTGGTGCGCGTTACCTGCTGCGCGATTCTGTGCAAGCCAAGTTTGGTAACCGCCTGAAAGCGATCAATGAAGGGGTTGAAAAAGAGGGTGCTTTTTACCTGTTCACGCTACGCTTGGTGCCCGTGTTCCCGTTCTTTCTGATCAACCTGCTCATGGGCTTGACCAGCATGAAGGCTTTCACCTTCTTCTGGGTCAGCCAGCTTGGCATGTTTGCAGGCACCGTGGTGTACGTGAATGCCGGTACCGAACTTGCGAAAATCGACAGCCTCGCAGGCATTCTTTCCCCTGGCCTCATCCTTTCATTCGTGTTGTTGGGCATTTTCCCGCTGATTGCAAAAAAAGTGACCGACAAAATCAAGGCCCGCAAGGTGTATGCCCAATGGACCAGGCCGGTTAAGTTTGATCGCAACATGGTGGTGATTGGTGCGGGTGCAGCGGGTTTGGTGAGCTCTTACATTGCTGCTGCAGTGAAGGCCAAAGTGACCCTGGTTGAAGCCCACAAAATGGGAGGCGATTGTCTGAACTTTGGTTGCGTGCCTTCCAAGGCAATCATTAAAAGTGCAAAGCTGGCTCACCAAATGCGCCATGCCGACAAATATGGTTTGCATGCAGCCACGCCCAGCTTCAGCTTTAAGGCGGTCATGGCCCGTGTGCACGACATCATCAAAGCGATCGAGCCGCACGACAGCGTAGAACGCTACACCGGCTTGGGAGTGGATGTGATTCAGGGCTATGCAACTATTGTCGATCCCTGGACTGTTGAAATCAAACACAACAGCGGTGAAACCAGCCGCTTGACCACTCGCAGTATTGTGATTGCTGCAGGCGCCCAACCGGTGGTGCCACCTTTGCCTGGTATTGAAACCAGTGGTTACCTGACCAGCGACACCTTGTGGGACGAATTCGCAAAACGCGACGACCTGCCCAAACGTTTGGTCGTACTAGGCGGTGGCCCCATTGGCAGCGAATTGGCCCAGGCTTTTGCACGTTTGGGCTCACAAGTAACCCAGGTTGAACTGGGCGATCGAATCATGGTGCGCGAGGATCCCGAAATTTCAGACCTGGCCGCTGCATCCATGCGCGCTGACGGAGTGAACATTCTGACCCGACACAAAGCAGTTCGATTTGAGCGCAGAGGCGATCAAAAAGTATTGGTCACCGAACACCAAGGCAACACCGTTGAAATTGAATTTGATGATGTGATTTGCGCGGTGGGTCGCAAAGCACGCCTGACCGGCTATGGCCTTGAGAAACTGGGTATCGAGACCAACCGCACCGTGGTCACCAATGAGTACCTTGAAACCTTGTACCCCAATATTTTTGCAGCAGGCGATGTGGCGGGTCCCTATCAATTCACCCACGTGGCTGCGCACCAAGCGTGGTATGCCTCTGTGAATGCATTGTTCGGCCATCTTAAAAAATTCAAGGCCGATTATTCAGTCATTCCCTGGACCACTTTTACTGATCCTGAAGTGGCCCGCGTGGGTTTGAATGAACAGGATGCCAAGGAGCAGGGCGTTGCCTACGAGGTAACACGCTATGGAATTGACGACCTGGACCGCGCCATTGCCGACAGCGATGCACACGGTGTGGTGAAGGTCTTGACCGTGCCGGGCAAGGACAAAATTCTGGGCGTGACCATTGCTGGCGTGCATGCAGGCGACTTGTTGGCTGAATTTGTGTTGGCCATGAAACATGGTTTGGGTTTGAACAAAATTCTGGGCACCATCCACACCTACCCCACATTGGCTGAGGCCAACAAATACGCTGCGGGTGAGTGGAAGCGGGCGCATGCGCCGGAGAAAGTGCTGCTGTGGTTGGGCAAGTACCATGCCTGGCGGTTGGGATAAACTAAGCTTCCTCGACTGTTCGTTAACTGCCCACTCGGCTTGGGTTTCGATCTCTCGTTGCGTTCTAATCGCCCTCTCGGCTTGGGTTCCGATCTTTCGCCAGAAAACCTGTTGATCCCTTGCTGAGCCTTGCGATGCCTGAGAACGACCCTCCTAAACTGCGGGTCGGGTCCGTTCTCTGTCGCCCATATTGGGCAACACCGGCCCTGCTCGGCACGCAAGGGCAGGTTTTCTTGAGGGCGAAGCGATCGAAACACCGCCGCCGATTGGGCGGTGAAGCCAACCGAGAGTTGCGTGGTGGTGGAGAAGCGCCGCACGGGAGTGGCTGGGAGCTGAACTTGCAATGGGTCGCACGATGACCAGTCAGAAAACTTGCCGGCTTGGTGCGCCGAGACTAACGATCGCGCCCGGGCGCGAAAGCCAAGACCCGACAGTTACTTTTGGAGGGCTTGGCTTAGTGCAGGCTCAAGCTGACGAGCCGAAATGCCAAGTTTTCGGGCAGAGGTGACCCTTCAAGTTCAGTTCCCAATAAACCAGTTCAGTGCGACACAAGTAACCCGCGCAAAGGTCACTCGCGAAGATCGCCCCAAGCTCCTCGCGGTACAATGAACCTTCAATGCAGCACCCAAGGAGAAGTCAATGAGCACACCCAACGCACCTTACGATCTCGTCGTCATCGGCGGTGGTTCAGGTGGAGTGGCCAGCGCCCGCCGCGCGGCCAGCTATGGCGCCAAAGTCGCACTCATCGAATCAAGCCGGCTGGGTGGCACCTGTGTTATTCGCGGTTGTGTGCCCAAAAAACTCATGATGTATGCCGCACAGTTTGGTCAAACCCTGCGAGAAGGTTTGCAGCCCGGCTGGCAAGTAACACAAGCAGAATTCTCTATGGCCCAATGGCAAGAAGCCAAAGGCAAGGAAATTGACCGGCTCGAAGGCATCTACGCCCGCATGCTCGACAACAGTGGGGTTGAAACCATTCGCGGCCATGGCGTCATCAAGTCCACCACAGAAGTTCATGTGGGCGATCGGGTGTTGAACACCCAGCGAATTTTGATCGCCAGTGGCGCAGCGCCCAATCGCGGCGCATTTCCGGGACTTGAGCTTGCCGCAACCTCGAATGAACTGCTTGATCTTTCTACGTTGCCCAAACGTGTGGGTGTGATTGGCGCAGGTTATATCGCGCTCGAATTTGCATGCATATTGCGCGGCCTCGGTTCTGAGGTCTCGGTGTTCTATCGTGGTGACTTGCCCTTGCGCGGTTTCGATGAAGGCATTCGAAATCGCTTGGTCACCGCTATGAAACTGCAAGGCATTCAATTGTTTCCCGACACCGATTTCAAATCACTTGGCCAGCAAGGGGCCTCGTTTGAATTGCAAACCGCAGCAGGAGCGCACACGTTTGATTTTGTATTGAATGCCACAGGTCGCAGCCCCAACACGCAAGGCTTGGGACTCGAAAACATTGGCCTGCGTACGGGGCCTGCCGGTGAAATTGAAGTGAACAAATACAGCCACACTGGCATTAAAGGTGTGTATGCCGTTGGCGATGTCACCAACCGTGTGAACCTGACACCTGTGGCCATCGCAGAAGGGCGCGCACTGGCTGAAAATGAGTTCAACGGGAAAAATCTCTGGGTGGATCACAGCAGCGTGCCCACAGCCACTTTCACCTCACCGCCCATTGGCAGTGTTGGCTTGACCGAAGAACAGGCTGCCAAGCGCGCACCCACCCGTGTGTATGAAACAGAGTTCACGCCCATGAAAACCAAGTTCTCGGGCGGTGAACAGAAAACCTACATGAAGTTGCTGATCGATGATGTCACTGACCGAGTAGTCGGTATTCACATGCTTGGAGACGATGCCCCCGAGATGATCCAGCTTCTGGGCGTGTTGTACACCATGGGTGCGACCAAAGCCGATTTTGATCGCACCATTGCCGTTCATCCAAGCTCTGCGGAGGAGTGGGTGTTGTTGCGTGAACTGACCCGCAAAGTCGGATAGACATCACTCGATCACTACATGTGGTGATGGTGCTCGAGTTAGACCCATCGCCAACTTCAAATTCCGTTGCTAGAGTCCCGCATGGTTTTACCATTAGGGCCTCTGCGCAACGTGTCAGCTTCTCAATTTTCATCAACCCCGGCAACATCAGTTGAACCAGAGGCATTGCTTGCACCTTCCTGGGCGGCACCCTTTGTGCAGGGTGACTGTGGCCCCAATCTTGAATACGACAACGCATTTCTTGAACTGCAACAAGCAGCCCGAGGCAAGCCAGAAACCCAGTTTGAAGCAGCAACACCACCCGACTGGAGTGCTGTAGAAACCGGTGCCGTGCAATTGCTGGAGCGCAGTCGAGATTTGCGCTTGGTGGTGTTGTGGGCTGAGTCGCGCTTGAATCTGGGTGGTTTGCAAACCTTGCCAGAAAGTTTAGGTGCGCTGGCCAGCCTGCTCGAAACGGCATGGTCTGTCGTCAATCCACCTCTCGATGATGGCGATCCCTATGCCCGCATCAACGTCATTGAAGGGCTTGGATTCGGCGGCTCATTTTTTCAATCCCTGCGCAATTGTGTCGTGGTTGGAAATCCGCGAATTGGCGACATTCGCCTAAAAGACTTCGAAGCGCTCACTGGCAATTCTCCAGGCACTGAAGTGCCCGTGTCTCGCGAGCAAATCGAGCTGTTCTTTCGGTCACCGGAAGGCAAGGCTGAAGCCTTGCGTGCCATGTTGTTGAGCAGCCAGCTTTACTTGAACAGAATTCTCGCCGCGCTGGCCCAACATGTCGAAGCGGATCGGCTGCCGCAACTTTCCGAATTCGGTGTGTTGCTGAACCATGTGCTGTCCTGCCTGCCCGAACCCCAAATGGAACAAAACCCGGCCGCTGTGCCACACAGTGCTTTGTTCGATTCAAGCTGTAATTCGAGCAAGCCCGCACCCTCAATGGTTTCGGCAGGAATTCATTCCCGTGCTCAGGCTTTGGCAGCGATTGATCAAGTGTGTACTTACCTTGAGCATGCCGAGCCGACCAATCCGGCGCAGCTTCTCTTGAAAAGGGCACGTCGCCTGATCGACAAAAACTTCATGCAGTTGATGAAAGACCTTGCGCCAGAGGCCTTGGCCGAGGTGGCAAAAATCATGGGAGTCAATCCCGATTCTCTCGAGCAGGAAGATGCTTAAAGTCGCCCTGCGTTTACCCATTCTTCTTACTTGCGAGATTGATCAATGAGCGGACAAAAATTTGTGGGGCGCAATCGTGCACCCCGCGTACAAATTGAGTATGACGTTGAAGTTTACGGTTCACAGAAAAAGGTTCAGCTGCCTTTTGTCATGGGGGTCATGTCCGACTTGTCCGGAAAATCCGAGGTGCCATTGGCACCGGTGGCCGAGCGTGATTTCCTGGAAGTGGATGTCGACAACTTTGATGCACGCATGAAAAGCATCAAGCCGCGCGTGGCCTTCCATGCGCCCAACCACCTCACCGGCGAAGGCAATGTGGCAGTCGACATCACTTTTGAATCGATGGACGATTTCAGCCCTGCAGCGATTGCGCGAAAAGTAGAACCTCTGCGCAAGTTGCTGGAGGCACGCCAGCAACTGTCCAACCTGCTCACTTACATGGATGGCAAAAATGGTGCTGAAGAGTTGCTGGCAAAACTGCTGGCTGACCCTGCCTTGCTGAAAAGCCTGTCAACCAGCGTCAAGCCTGTTGAATCAACCTCCCCTGAAGGTGAGTAATCATGTCTGAACAACTTCAAAACCGTGCGCTCGATGTCATCGAACTTGAGGGCAGTGAACTGTCTTCCCTGTTGCAAAAAGAATTCAAACCGAAAACCGATGAGGCCAGGTCTGAAGTAGAGTCCGCGGTGCTTACCCTGGCGCAGCAGGCGCTTGAAGGGGTGGAGCTGGTGGGCGACGATGTGGTTGATTCCATCGAGCGAATGATCGCCGCGATCGATCAAAAGCTTTCCGTACAAATCAATGAAATTATTCATCATGCCGATTTCCAGCAAATGGAAAGTGCCTGGCGCGGCCTCAATTACCTGGTCAACAACACTGAAACCGATGAATTCTTGAAAATTCGTTTCATGAATGTGTCCAAAACCGAATTGGCCAAAACCTTGAAACGGTACAAGGGTGTGGCTTGGGATCAAAGCCCGGTGTTCAAGAAAATTTACGAGCATGAATATGGTCAGTTCGGTGGTGAACCTTATGGCTGCCTAATTGGCGATTACTACTTCGATCACTCACCTCCCGATGTGGAAATGCTGGGCGAACTCGCGAAAATCAGCGCCTCTGCACATGCCCCGTTCTTGTCGGCAGTGTCCCCGGCCACTTTGCAAATGGACTCCTGGCAAGAACTTGCCAACCCACGCGACCTGACCAAAATTTTTTCCACACCCGACTATGCCGCTTGGCGCAGCTTGCGCGACGCAGACGACTCCAAATACCTCGGCTTGACCATGCCACGTTTTCTGGCCCGTCAGCCCTACGGTGCAAAAACCAACCCAGTGGAGGAATTCGCTTTTGAAGAAGACACGGGTCTGGCCGATCACAGCCGCTACACCTGGGCCAACTCGGCTTATGCCATGGCGGTGAACATCAACCGATCATTCAAGGAGTACGGCTGGTGCTCACGCATTCGCGGTATTGAATCGGGCGGCGCAGTACCCAACCTGCCCACGCACACTTTCCCCACTGACGATGGTGGAGTGGACATGAAGTGCCCCACTGAAATCGCCATTTCCGATCGTCGTGAGGCTGAGCTTAGCAAAAGCGGTTTCTTGCCGCTGATTCACAAAAAGAACAGTGATCTGGCAGCCTTCATTGGTGCGCAGTCTTTGCACAAACCTGCCGAGTACGAAGATCCGGACGCAACAGCCAATGCGAAATTGGCTGCCCGTCTTCCTTACCTGTTTGCCACCTGTCGCTTTGCGCATTACCTGAAGTGCATCGTGCGCGACAAAGTGGGTTCATTCAAGGAACGCGCCGACATGCAGCGCTGGTTGCAAGACTGGATCATGCAATACGTGGACGGCGATCCTGCAAATTCCTCCGAGGCGGTTAAAGCCTCTCGTCCGCTTGCCGCAGCCGAAGTGGTTGTTGAGGAAATAGAGGGCAACCCCGGCATGTACGCCTCACGATTCTATTTGCGCCCGCACTACCAGCTAGAGGGCCTCACCGTGTCTTTGCGTTTGGTCAGCAAGTTGCCATCCGCCAAAGCGTCTTAAAACTTGAATTATTAATCAACCAATTACAGAGGGAATCAAATGTCCGTAGACATGTTTTTGAAAATCAAGGGTGTAGATGGCGAATCCGTAGACAGCGTACATGCCAAAGAGATCGATATTGCCGCCTGGAGCTGGGGCATGTCCCAGTCGGGCACAACCCATGTGGGCCGTGGTGGTGGTGCAGGCAAAGTCAGCGTGCAGGACATCAGCTTCACCAAGTACATTGACAAGGCAACGCCAAACCTGATCAAGGCATGTTGCAACGGCAAGCATTTCGACGAAGCCATTCTGACCGTGCGCAAGGCAGGTGAAAAGCCACTGGAATATGTTGTGCTGACCATGAAAGACGTCATCATCTCCAACGTAAGCCAGGGTGGTTCT
>NZ_LUJK01000038.1 GCF_001601825.1 Limnobacter sp. CACIAM 66H1
TATCCCCTGTGTGCCTTGTGGGGTACCGGCGAACCAATCGCAGTGCAAGTGGTTCAAGACATTCGGCTACCCCGCACGCTCGGTGCCATTTTAGTGGGCGCTGCATTGGCGGCAGCAGGTACGGCCTATCAGCTGCTGTTTCGAAACCCGCTGGTGTCGCCCGATATTTTGGGTGTGTCCTCGGGCGCTGGGCTGGGTGCCGTGTTGGGTTTGTTTCTGGGCCTGCCCAGCCTGGGTGTGCAAAGCCTCGCATTTGCGGGTGGCATTGCCGCAGTGGCCTTGGTGATTGCACTGGGCAAAGCGATTCAACACGCTGACAGAACCCTGGTACTGGTGTTGACTGGTGTGGTGCTGGGTGCACTGGCTGGGGCAATCACTTCATTACTGAAAATTCTCGCCGACCCTTACGATCAATTGCCAGCCATTACCTTCTGGTTGCTGGGCAGCTTAAGCGGCATGCACATGGCGCAAGTTGGGGTGGTAGCGCCGGTGGTGCTGGTGGCCTGCTCGGTGCTGTATTTGCTGCGCTGGCGTCTGAATGTGCTGAGCCTGCCCGAAGCTGAGGCGAACGCCTTGGGAGTGCCTGTCAAACCCCTTCGAATTGCCGTGATTGCGCTTGCCACCATCATGACCAGCGCCGTAGTTGCCGTGGCTGGCGTCATCGGCTGGATCGGTTTGTTGATTCCCCACGCAGCACGCCTGCTGGTGGGTCCAAGCCTTGCTCGTCTGTTGCCCATGTCCATCGTTATGGGTGCGTTGTTTTTGTTGTTGGTGGACACGGCCTCGCGCAGCGCAGGCGATCTTGAAATACCGTTGGGTATTCTCACTGCCCTGGTAGGTGCGCCTTTCTTTTTAGGGTTGCTGCTGCGGCGCGCGGGAGCCAGTTCATGAGCCTGAAAACCGAAAACCTGTCAGTAGGCCACGGGGGCTGTGCGGTGGTTGAGCACATTGACCTGGAGTTGAAACAAGGTGAAATACTTTGCCTGCTAGGCCCCAACGGAAGCGGCAAAAGCACACTGATCAAAACGCTGCTGAACCTGATCCCACCTTGCGCAGGGCGGGTGCTGGTCAACAACACCCCGCTGCAACCACTGACTACGCGGGAACTTGCGCAACATTTGGCGTATGTACCCCAAAGCCATGCCAACAATCTCGGGTTTTCTGTGTGGGATACCGTGTTGATGGGTCGAACCACGCACTGGGGTTTGTTCGGTGGCCCCACACAGGCCGACCACCAAGCGGTGCACCATGCACTGGAACAATTGGGCATCAGTGAATTGAAACAACGAGATTTCAATCTGCTTTCCGGCGGGCAACAACAACTGGTGCTGATAGCGCGTGCATTGTGCCAGGGTGCACAAACACTGGTTCTCGATGAACCCACCGCCAATCTCGACTTTGCCAATGCTGCCAGGGTGATGCGCACGCTGGCATCGCTTGCAGCCGCCGGAAAAAGTGTGGTGCTGAGCACGCACAACCCGCAAGATGCCTTGGGAGTCAATGCGACTGCTTGCTTGCTGAAAGGGCGTACCGTGCTTGCGCTTGGCCCCGCCCATCAGGTAATCACCTCGGAGACCTTGAGCGCGCTATACGGTCTTCCAGTCACAGTCAGCAAAACTGAATCGGGCCATACCGCGGTCGTGTCCGGTCATCATTAATCAGTCCGCCGCCAGTCCCTCGAGTATCGGGCAGTCGGGTCGGGAATCACCTTTGCAACAGTGAACCAGGCGTTCCAGTTCGGCCTTCATTGCATTCAATTCGCGAATTTTCGCTTCCAGTGCATTCAAGTGTGATTGCGCAAGTTTTTTGACCTCCCTGCTTGGGCGCGTTTTGTCTTGCCACAGGCCAAGCAATTCCTCAATCTGCTTGATCGAAAAACCAAGGTCACGTGAGTGCCGGATAAAGCGCAGCAAGTGCAAATCGCGGCTGTTGTACAAACGATAACCAGCCTCGGTGCGGTTGGCCTCGGGCAATAAACCCACCATTTCATAATGCCGAATCATTTTTGCGGTGATCCCGGATTCCATGGCGGCTTCGCCAATCGTGAACCAATCTTTGCGTGTCCATTCTGCGTACATGTTCACAACTCCACTGTTTCAGGTTTCAATAGTTTGGGTTTCCAGCGAGTCAACAACAGAGCGTTACTGACCACACTGACTGAACTCAAAGCCATGGCTGCGCCTGCGACCACCGGGTTAAGCAGTCCCATCGCGGCCAAGGGTATTCCTACTGCGTTGTACACAAAAGCCCAAAACAGATTTTGTTTGATCTTGTTGTACGTGCGTCTCGAAATATCAATGGTTTGAGCCACCAAGGCAGGGTCGGGTCGCATCAGCGTGATGTCGGCTGCATGCATGGCCACCTCTGTGCCACTGGACATTGCAAAACTGACATCCGCAGCTGCGAGCGCAGGCGCATCGTTGATTCCATCGCCCACCATGGCCACCACCTGGCCCTGCTGGCGATAATGGGCCACTGCCTCGCTCTTGTTGTGCGGCAATTGTTCAGCCTGCACCTCCGAAATACCCAGCGCCTGGGCAACGCGTTGGGCACTCGCCCTGGAGTCGCCTGTCAACAACACAGATTTCACCTGCAAATTGGTCAAATTTTGTACAGCTGCAAAAGCGCCTGCTTTCAAAGCATCACCAAAACCCAAGGCCCCCAGCAAGGACACTTCACCTTGCTGGTCTTCAGCAACCCAGGCATGGGTGGGTGCGTTGTCTGGCAAGGCTTGGTTCACCGCACTCAACGCCGATTCCGGCACGCCCAGTTCACGCATCCATCGCGCAGTACCTACATACACACGTGTGCCATTCACCATGCCACTGACACCACGCCCGGGCTGGTCCTGCAATTGGCTTACCCCAGGCCATTGAACGCCCTGCCCTTGCGCATAAGCCAGCACTGCTGAGGCCAGCGGGTGAGCGCTGCCCGCTTCAACAGCTGCTGCCTTGGCAAGAAAGCTGTGCAGGCTATTGCTGTCAAACGGCACGGCTGCACCCACAGATGGCTTGCCCTCAGTCAAGGTGCCGGTTTTATCAAACACAACCGTGTTGATGCGATGGGCAAGCTCCAGCGCCTGAGCATCTTTAATCAGAATTCCATGGCGCGCCGCCACGCCCGTGCCTGCCATGATTGCAGTAGGTGTGGCCAAACCCAAGGCGCAAGGGCATGCAATCACCAACACAGCCACCGCATTCACAATGGCCAACTCCAGGTTGCCACCGTCAGCCAAAAACACCCAATACACCAAAGTCAGCGCTGCAATCACCAAAACCACGGGTACAAACACGGCGCTCACCTTGTCCACCAGCTTTTGAATGTCAGGTTTGGCTGCTTGCGCGTCTTCGACGAGGCGAATAATTTTGGCCAGCGTGGTTTCAGCACCCACAGCGCTCACTTCAATCAACAAGCGCCCATCCAGGTTCACAGCACCGCCGGTCACCAGGCTACCCGGAGATTTCTCAACCGCCTGGCTTTCCCCGGTAATCAGGGCCTCATCCACATGGCCTTCGCCTTCCAGCACACGGCCATCCAGCGGAATTCGCTCACCGGGCTTCACCACCACCTGCATGCCCACCGCCACACTGGCAATCGGCAACACTTTTTCGTGCCCGTTCTGAATCACTGTGGCGGTGTCGGGCCGCAAGGCTTGCAACGCAGCAATCGCTGCAGTGGTTTGCCGTTTGGCGCGTGCCTCCAGCCACTTGCCCAACATCACCAAGGTGATCACTGCGGCAGACGCCTCGAAATACAAATGCGGGTTGCCCTCGCCCAACATGTAAGCCGACAAACCAAATGCCGCAGAAGTACCAATGGCCACCAGAAGGTCCATGTTGCCCGTGCGGTTTTGAATTGCTTTCAATGCTCCCCGATAAAAACGGGCGCCCAACCAAAATTGCACAGGGCTGGCCAAAAGCAGTTGTATCCAGCCAGGCAACATGTAGTGCTTGCCAAACAGCATTCCTGCCATGGGCAACACCAAGGGCAAAGTGAGCAATGCCCCCCACAACACCATTTGCCCTTCTGTATCCGCTTTTTGGGTGATTGCAGCGGGTTGCTGGCCACTCTGACCTGCTGGTAAATCGGTTTTAACGGGCTCTGCGTCATAGCCTGCCTTTTGAACGGCCTCGATCGCATTCTGCAACAGATCGGGTTTGGCCAGTTGCACGCGGGCCTTCTCGGTGGCCAGGTTCACCGTTGCGCTAATGACGCCAGGTGTAGCCAACAATGCTTTTTCGACAGCGCTGGAGCATGAGGCGCAGCTCATGCCGCCCACAGCAATGTCGATGGTATTGGACGGGTTGGAATTCATGCTTGCTCTCCATGGTGTGATGGAAGCATTTTCAACCTTAACACCATGTCAAGGTCAATGCATTGACCTTACCATGATTGGAAGCTTCAGGATACCCATGTGTTCAATTCAATGGGAGAGTCTTCATGACACCGCCATGGCGATTGCCCGGTAAAGTACATGCATTAGAATTGCGTTTAACCCCAACTGGAGTGCAAAACATGATTACCTTGAGTGTAGAAAAAGTGAAATGCGGCGGATGTGCCGCCAATGTGAAGCAGGCTGTATTGGCCAAAGACCCACAGGCACAGGTGCAGGTCGATGTCGCCAATAAACAGGTAGAAATTGATTCTCGTCTGGACGGACACACCTTGGCCACGATTGTCAGCCAGGCCGGTTACCCGGCCACGCTGCAAGCCTGATTCAAAAGATCAAGCGGCTTCGCAGTACGCCTGGCCCCAGTAGTTGTACGTGAACGCCCTGGGGCCGGGCACATACATGGTTTCAATGTCATCCACCAAAAACCCGCCTTCCCTGAGCAAAGCGGGAATGTCCCGGTTCAAGTGACAACCTCCCGCCAGTTTTCCCCACACGGGTTGCAAACGATTCTGGGTGTTGCGCACTTTCTCATCCGGTGCCGCGCCATGCTCGCAAAACAGCAACTTACCGCCCGGCTTTAACACTCTGCGCATTTCCTTCAAGGCTTGCACGGGCTCTGGAATGGTACACAGGGTGTAGGTCATGACGATGGTGTCGATACTTGCATCGGGCAGTGGAATTTTCTCGGCGGGCAACCCCATAAGCTCTACGCTCAAGCCGGTTTGGTCGATGCGTTTTTTTGCCAGACGATGCATTTGCATGGCAGGGTCCAGACCAATGATTTTTTCAACTTTGCCAGCGTCATAGTGGCGCATGTTCAACCCGGTACCGATACCAATTTCAAGCACCAGCCCTGTGGCTTTGGGTACCACTTTCTGGCGTTGCCTGTTGATGGCTTTCATGCCGCAGGCGAAATCAAGCAAAGTAGGCAGTACGTGTCGGTCGTATAATTTGGCTAACAATCCCAATTTTTTGTCCTTTTGTATTCAGGAAACGTCGCCACCATGCAAAACAACCCAGACCAGTTCTCATCCAAGATCGGCTTTGTGCTGGCCGCAGCCGGTTCAGCCGTGGGCATTGGTAATTTGGTGGGCTTTCCTGTGGCCGCAGCCAAAAATGGTGGCGGTGCATTCCTGTTACTGTACATTTTTTTCGTCATCGCCATTTGCCTGCCGCTGATTCTCGCCGAGCTTAGTTTGGGCCGCGCCACCAACCAAAACCCTTTGGGAGCATTCAGGCAGGTTTCCAGAAACAACAAAGCCTGGGTGCTGGCTGGTGCTTTGTCATTGATCACACCATTCATGATTGCCGTGTTTTACAGCGTGCTCACGGTGTGGTTGCTGGGCTATTTCCTGCTGGTACTGATGGGTCAACTGGACCAATTGGCCACCCCTGTTTATTTTGGCGGCTTTATCACCAGCCCCTGGATATTTGCCTGCCTTGCGGCGGTCATTGGCATGGTCATTGTTGTGCTCAAAGGTGGGGTGCGCGATGGTATTGAAAAAGCGTCGCGTGTGCTCATGCCCATGCTATTCATCATGCTGATTGGCCTGGCGGTATTTGTACTCACCTTGCCCAACGCCACTGCCGGTTTGAAGTTTTATTTCACACCGCAACTGGACCGCATTACATGGAGTGTGGTCAACGGTGCCTTGTCGCAAGCATTCTTTTCGCTGTCGCTGGGCATGGGTATTTTGATTACTTATGGTTCGTATTTGCGCAAACAAGACAATCTGGTGCAGTCAGCCAAAATGCTGGCCTGCACCGACACTGGCGTGGCACTGGTGGCCGGCTTGATGACCCTGCCCGCAATTTTCGCCATTTACCCCAACACCAACCCCAGCGAACTGAGCGATTCTTCGGTGGGCTTAATCTTCTCGTTTTTCCCGAACATTTTCATGGCCATGGTGCCGAAATTCGGATATGCCATGTCCAGCCTCATCGCAGCCACATTCTTCCTGTTGGCGTTCGTAGCCGCCATTACCTCGCTGGTGTCGATTATTGAGGTGCCAGTGGCGGCCCTGAAAGCCGAGGGCAAGAAAACCCGCAATACAGCGCTTGGGATTGTTATTGCGGCTGTATCGATAGGCGCCATGTTCAGCGCCTTGTCTTTTGGGCAAGTGAAATGGCTCAGCGATTTCGCTTTTTATTCCGGTGCCAACAAATCGCTTTTTGACGTGTTGGTTGACGTGTTTTACGACACCATTTTGCCATTCAACGGTTTGCTGATTTGCCTGCTGGTGGTGTGGCAATGGAAACGCCACAATATGACTGCTGAAATGCTGACCAGCAATCAACATGGTGCCAGCGGTTGGCTTGAGCGCTACACCCACTTTGCAATTGCATTCTGGATTCCGTTGATTCTGGCCACTGTGTTTGTTGTCACGGTGATCAACAAGTTTTTCAGTTGATCGTCACCACCGGCGATCCACTGAATTACTGGCACGCTTAATGCCACTTTTGTGCTGTAATAAGGAAAATCAAAAAATATTCCGGAGACAGCATGAAAACAAACCTGGTCTTGGCTGCCCTTGTGATGGGTACGTCTGCCTTGATGGCAGCCTGTTCAAAAACCCCAACCGCAGTCGATCCCAACAGTGCGGCAAGCCCTTTCACACAGGCTTTTCACGCTGAAGTGGCCAAAAACACCGACCTTGCAGACCCAGCCAACAACGCCGATGCGCGCAAAGGTTTAATCGCGAAGCCCACAGGCAAAGTGCTCAACGATGCCGGCGAAGTCATTTGGGATTACGACGAATTCAATTTCATCGAAGGCAACGCCCCGAGCACCGTGAACCCCAGCCTGTGGCGGCAGGCCAGCCTGAACAATCAAATTGGCCTTTACAAGGTGGCTGACCGCATTTACCAGTTGCGCGGCTTTGACCTGTCGAACATGACCTTGATTGAAGGCGACACCGGCTGGATTGTGGTGGACGTTCTGACCAGCGAGGAAACAGCGCGCGCCGCCATGGCTTTTGCGCGCAAACACCTGGGCGACAAGCCAGTGACCGCCATTGTATTTACCCACAGCCACGTGGATCATTTTGGGGGTGCACTGGGTGTGCTCAGTGCCGAGGACGTGGCTGCTCGCAATGTTCCTGTAGTTGCCCCCATCGGCTTTATGGAGGAAGCCACCAGCGAAAACCTGCTGGTGGGCATGGCCATGGCACGAAGGTCAATCTACATGTACGGAAAACGCCTCCCCCGCAGCCCGGAAGGTTTGATTGACAACGGCTTGGGCAAGGCCGTGGCCTACGGCAAGGTGGGCATACTACAGCCTACGCTGGTGGTGAAAGAGGCAAAAGAAACCCACGTGCTCGACGGCCTTGAATTCATGTTCCGCAACGTCCCCGGCAGTGAAGCGCCCTCCGAGTTCGTGTTTTACCTTCCGAGCCTGAAAGCCTTTGGCAGTGCAGAACTGTTTGGCCACACCTTGCACAACCTGTACACCCCACGTGGCGCCAAAGTACGCGATGCATTGAAGTGGGCCAGTTACATGGATGAAGCCATTGCCTACGCAGGCGATGCCGAAGTGATGTTTCACCAGCACAACTGGCCTGTGTGGGGAGCCGACAATGTGCGCAGCTTCATGGAAAAACAACGCGATGTGTACCGGTTCATTCATGACCAGACTGTGCGGCACATGAATGCGGGCTACACCTCCATGGAAATTGCAGAGAAGGTTCAAATGCCACCTGCGTTGAATAACTTTCTGAGTGGGCGCGGCTACTACGGCACCGTGTCACACAATGTGAAAGCGGTGTACCAGTTTTACATGGGCTGGTTTGATGCAAACCCTGCCAACCTGAACCCCTTGCCCCCGGTTGAAGCGGCAAAGCGGTATGTGGATGTGGCAGGCGGCATGGAGGCCTTGCTGAACAAAGCAGAAGACGCCGTGAACAAAGGTGAATATCGCTGGGCTGCTGAATTGCTGAAACATGCAGTGTATGCCGATCCTGAAAATGCACGCGCCAAGGCCTTGCTGGCCACGAGTTTCGACCAGATGGGCTACATGGCAGAATCGGCGCCGTGGCGTAACTTTTACTTGACCGGTGCACTGGAGCTGCGCCAAGGGGGCTACGCCGAAGGGTTTCAACGCACAGCCTTTCTCGACATGCTGAAACACACCCCCACCGAGCGCTTTCTGGAAGCCATGGCCGCTGCGCTGAACAGCGACAAAGCGGAAGGGGAAGACATTCAAATCAACCTGGTGTTTTCCGACACACGGGAAAGCTATGTGCTTCGAATCAACAACAGCGTATTACATCACCGTGCTGGCAAGCCGGAAGACAATTCAGTAGCAACACTTACACTCAGCAAACCATTCTTTTTGAACATGATGACCGGTGAGGCGGGAGCGACTGATTTGCTGTTTTCGGATCAAACCAAAATTGATGGCAGCACCATCAAACTGGGGCAATTTTTTGGAATGCTGGAGAAAGCAACGGGGAACTTCAACATTGTGACGCCTTAACCAACCCATGGCATGTCAGTAATATTCGGGTTTCCACGATTGGCTGGGAAACCCGAACAACCCTATAGTGTGTAGACGATCAATCGCACATATACTGGTAACGCACATGTCCACAGCCCAAGCCAAACACAGCACACTTCAGCCCTTCCACCTTGCATTCCCGGTCACCGACATCGAAGTGGCCCGCAAGTTTTATGGCGAGGTGATTGGCTGTGAAGAAGGCCGCAGTGCACCACACTGGGTGGACTTCAACTTTTATGGTCATCAACTTGTGGCGCATTTGGCACCCGAAGAAGTAGGCTGCAAAGCCAACAGCAGTGTGGACGGCCATGCCGTGCCTGCCAAGCATTTCGGCGTGATTTTAACCATGGATCAGTGGACCGAACTGGCCGACCGGCTGAAGGCTGCGGGCACCAAGTTCGTGATCGAACCCTATATTCGATTCAAAGGCCAAGTGGGCGAACAAGCCACCATGTTCTTCATGGACCCATGTGGCAATGCGCTTGAATTCAAGGCATTCGCCAACATGGATCAAATATTCGCCAAGTAAATCAGCTTTTTGCGTTTTTCCAGACGGTGTAGGGCTCGTCATTCTTGGTGCGCACTACGCTGTCCACCTCATCCATGTACACGTCACGGTCTTTGGAGTTGAACGCTTCAGTCAGGCTGACCATGCCCAGTGAGAATCCTGTACCCACAGTGACGTAACCAAAAGCCCAATCCTGCACGATACCTTTCTTGTCGACCAGGAAATACGTAGCCATGCGTTTCTTGCTGTCGAATCCGATTCCTTCGCGGGAATCATCAATGATTGCGTCATTGTCCATGCGGTCAGTGAAGTGCTTTTTTACCACCATGCCGTTGGCAAGTTTTTCTTCACCAATGAATTTTCCGTATCTGGAATCATATTGGATAGGCCCATAAGGTTGGCCGACATGCTTGGCCAGCATTCGCGAAGCAATGCCATGACCCACGGCATCACCCATGCTGTTCAAGGCACCGCATCCCCCCACACTCAGGCTCACTGCCAAAATTCCGGCCACCGCCAATGATGTACAAAACCCCCGAAGTATTGTCGCCATCGCTTGTTCTCCCCCCATGTCTTTGAACTTGTTGAAGCAATTTAAACCCTTCGCCTTACGGGATATATCCTATAAACAGAGTAGTCAATTTGATTACAACATTCAGCAGATTGGCGTAGAGCAATAACATGCCTAGCATGGTGTTCAATCAACAACACCATGCGAGGGGACTATGGGGATTCGTCAATTCGGTTTAATGGCTGCCGTTCTTTGCACAGGTTGCGCTTCGATTACTCAAGGCACCAGTCAAACGCTTATTTTTAAAATGGAGCCCCAGCAAACCGTGTGTACCTTGAGCAGGGACGGCGAAGGCGAACTTGGAGTAGTGACCGGAAAAGAGAACAGCATCACGGTGGGCAAAGACAAGGACGACATCATCGTGGCCTGCAAGGCGCCCGGCTATGAAGACAAAACAATTCGCCTGGTCAGCAGTGCGAGCACCGCCGGCGTGGCCGGTGGTGCATTTATTGATTTGGGCATCACCGACATGATCACTGGCGCCATGTGGCAATACCAAAACGAGATCCGCGTGGCTTTGAACAAGCCGGGCCAGGCGCCCGCCAACGCTGACTTCGCCAAACCTCTCTAAAACGATTGCTCCATTTCACGGCGAAACTTCACCGCCGTGGAATTGGCATCAAAGGCCACATCATTCCAGCTCACGGCTTGTCCGGCTTTCACGGGTTTGAGCAATTTCACACCATGTGCCAAGCCCAAAGGCAATCCACCCAAGGCCAGCGATTCCTGTGCAGGCATCAGCTTGCCGTACACGGTGTAACCACCCTCACCGTCCAGCAATTCACCCGCCTTTAAATCACGCTTGGCAGTGGCCACCACATCACCATGCCAGCAAATGGGAGCGCCAGTGGCTTCGCCGCGAATACCGATGGACGCCACCGAAATTCCCAATTCCAGACCAATCAAGTGAAAGGGTTTGTACATGCTGGAGTACTGCCCACTTGGATCGGTGATCAAGCCGTATTCCTTGAAGCAGCGGGCCACGTATTCGCTGTCTGCAGAGAAGGTCACGTACACGCCCCAACGCAGGTCGCGAAACACCGGGCGTGTGTCACGCTCAACACTGGAGATGACCTCCACTTGCCCGCGTTGGTCCAGAATGCCGCCGTGTTCACGTGGCTTCAAGATTCGCGCCAAATCATCCACACCCACTGCCGGAAACTTCAGGCCACTGGGGGCTGCAAGGCCTGTGGCATTGGCCACGGCTGCCATTTCAATCGCGCTTTTGGTGCCATCCAGAAAGCTGTTGAACATTTGCGCGTTCATGCCACCTTTGGCTGCGTCTTCCGCCGTTAAACCATAGTGGTTCCACACGGTGTCAGGCGTGCTTTCATGATAAGTGGGCAGGTACTTGGTGCCTTTGCCCGCGGCCACGACAGAAAAACCAGCGGCCCGCGCCCAATCCACCATTTCAAAAATCAGTGCAGGCTGGTCGCCATAAGCCAGTGAGTAAACAATGCCAGCTTCATCGGCCTTGCGTTTCAGCAAGGGGCCTGCAAGTGCGTCGGCCTCCACATTGACCATCACAATGTGTTTTTTAAATTCACAACAGGCCAGCACATGGGCAATGCCCACCGCAGGGTTGCCCGTGGAGTCGATGATGATGTCGACAAAAGGCGATTCAATCAGCTTCATGCCGTCGTCAATAATCGCGGTGTTGCCTTGTTTGGCGGCTTGCTCCAAGGAGTTGGCCGCATAGCTCTCTTCTTTCCAGCCCACATTTTGAAGTGCCTCTCTCGCCCGTGCCGGGGACAAGTCAGCAATGCCCACCATGTGAATGCCGGGCGTACGCGGTATTTGAGAAAGATACATGGAGCCAAACTTGCCCGCGCCGATCATGCCGACACGCAGGGGTTTGCCCTCAGCAGCACGCTGCTGAAGCTTGGAGAATAAATTCATGAAAGCCTTCTAGGTGGATGCAATATTTGCTCACAGAATAACCCGTGCACACATGCGCGGAAAACCCGCAGTATCCCTAGGACAGGCAATTACCTCTCGCGCTGAATTGCATCCCGCAGGGACTGCACACTGGGCACACCCGAGAAAAACTGTTCGCCTACCGCCAGCGACGGCACCGCCTGAATGCCAAGCTGTTTTGCATATTGCAAATCAGAATCGTGCTGCGCATTGGCTTGGGGCGAGCTGACGAACTCATCGAGTCCGACCGGATTCAATCCCAAGTTTGCAAGAATGTTTTTCAGTACCTGATCTTCACCAATGTTCAGGTTTTGCTGAAAAAACGCCTTCATCACAGCGGTCGTGTATTCGTTGCCCTTCCCCTGTTGCTTCGCATATTGCAGTCCCAAGAATGCTTTGCGTGTGTAGGGTTGAGGAGAAACGGTGGGCAGTTGAATGGGCACACCCAGGCGCTCGGCCATGGGGTACACCGACGCCTTCCACACCCGCGGCAGGTATTCATCCTCAGGCTTTAAGGTGGGTGTTGGGTAGGGTCGAAGCTCGAACGGCATCCACTCTACTTCGACATTCAAGCCTTCGATGGCCTTCTCGATAATTGACTCTCCGAGAAGGCAGAACGGGCACACGAAATCGGTCCAGACCTGAATTTTGATGGGGGTGGTAGACATGGGGGTACTCCTGGTTTGAATGCTGCTAACTGTCGACGTTAGTTCGCGATTTTAACCCGTCCCTGCCGCGAGCCTCACTCACGTTCGTCTCTTGCACGGTCGATTCTCCCGGCTTTTCGCTCACAGGCGAAAAGCTTCGAATCCCCCACGCAAAGTCCGCAGGGACTTTGCTTCTCTGCCGCCCGGAAATGAAAAAAGCCCTGAACTCGGTTCAGGGCTTTTTGTAATTTCTGGCGGAGAGAGGGGGATTCGAACCCCCGATAGGCTATTAACCTATACACGCTTTCCAGGCGTGCGACTTAAACCACTCATCCATCTCTCCGCGGTAAGCGCGAGAGTATAGCAAAGAATCGCCTTGGGTATCCAGTGCATTCGCTCAGCATCACAGTTTTCCTTCCGATTCGGGCAGTCGCAACACACGCATTACGGCGGGTGCTTCGTCTTTGCGCCCACCTAACAGGGAGGCAACCACCATGGCCAGGGCGCTTAAAGGAATAGTAAACACACCACTGGCCACGCCGCTCAAACCCCCAATTTGCACGGCATCCAGATTAAACAAAGCCATGAACGATGAATTGGTCAGCGCAAGGCAAAGGCTTGAACTGAGAAACCCGGTGCCCATGGCCCACAAGGCCCCACGGCGTGTGGCACCGCTCCAGAAAATACCGGCCACTAGTGGCACAAACAGGCTTGAGGCTGCCAAAGCAAATGCAGAGCCCACCAAGACCACAATATTGCCTGGCTGCAAACTGGTGATCCAGGCAGCCATCAACGCTGCGCTCAATAGCGCAATTTTCGACATGGTCACCCTGCGCTGTGCAGTGGCCTCGGGGTCAAGCACCCGGTAATACAGGTCGTGCGACAGACTGCCTGCAATTGCAAGCAGTAGTCCATCGGCAGTCGACAATGCGGCAGCAAGGCCACCGGCAGCAATCAAACCTGAAAGAAAAAACGGCATGCCCGCAATTTCTGGCGTAATCAACACCAAAATGTCGGGGCTCAAGCCAATTTCGGCAAACTGCACCACACCATCCTGATTCACGTCCTGCAAGGTGGCCAGGCCTGGTGTTACCCTGGACCACGCAGCGATCCAGTTTGGAATCTCGTTATAACTCAATCCGACCAGGTTTTCGTACACCACCACCTTGGCAATCACACTCAACCAGGGTGATGCGAGATAAATGACCAGAATGCAACCCAAGGCAAACACCACCGACCACCGGGTTTGTGAGGCATTCGGTGTAGTGTAAAACCGCATGATGATGTGGGGCAAAGCCACAGTGCCACACATCAGCGTGAACGCCACCGCCAGAAAGCTCAGCAAGGCACCAGTGTTCGACAAGCCTGAGTCGTCTTTGATCGACCCAAAATGCGGCACACTGGCTCTCACCTTGTCCAGATAACGCTGCTTTTCCTGACTCCATTTGCGTTTGGCATCTTGGGGGTCTTTGGGGTAACTGGTCAGCACCCGCTCCGCTGCTTTGATTTCCTGAAATGTTGAGCCATCGTAGCGGGCCAACTCGAGATTTTTACGGCGTGCCTCATACCCTTCCGCCCAAGATGAAGGCAGGGTATCAATCAACAACTGGTAACGATCCGCTTCCCGCAGGTACGCACTGCGCACTTCGGCTTCCGCAGGGTCGGCAAAAAATTTGCGCTCCTGCGCCCGCACATACTCGGGAAAACTAGTGGGGCCACCATCCACAAAACGCTCAGTGTCGCCTTTGCCGGTAAACCCGATCAAGGCCACTACGCTGACCATCATGGCCACAATCATGACAATGTACTGCGCAACCGCAGTCCAGGTCACAGCCCGCATACCGCCCAGAAATGAGCACACCAAAATGCCAGCAAGCCCAAAGAACACACCGATTCCGAACTCGACACCGGCAAAACGCGAGGTAATCAAACCCACCGCGTAAATTTGTGCAATCACATAAACAAAGGAAATGCTCACAGTGACCAACACACAGATCAATCGCACCGCCCTGCCCTTGTCAGGCCCGGCATAGCGGGTAGCCAAAAAATCGCCCACGGAGAAAAAAGCGAATTTGCGCAGGTAGGGCGCAATCAGCAAGGCGATCAGCACAAAACCGCCAGTCCAACCCACCAGCAAGGCCAAGGCTTCAAAACCACTGTAGAACAAGGTGCCCGCCACGCCCAGAAAGGAGGCTGCGCTCATCCAGTCGGCCGCTGTGGCCATGCCGTTGTAGACCGAAGGTACAGTGCGTGAAGCCACAAAATATTCATGCATGTCCGAAGTGCGGCTGAGCAAACCGATCACTGCATAAGCACCCAGCGTGACGAAAATGAAGAAGTAACCGATCCACTGCCGGCCTATGCCGTAGTCCTCCATAATGGCTGCGCCGGCGATGCACACCAAAAAGCCAAAAGTAAGCACTGAAAAAAACCGGGTCAGGCTGAGCGTGAAACTCATGAAGGATCTCCCGGTGACTTGATTCTTTCAAACGAAAAAAACCAGTCCACCGAGGTGGAACTGGTTTTCAGGATTGCCAACACTTCCCGGTTCAAGGAAGGGGCCGCTTCAATTAGAGCGGCTTGCCCAATTGGTCCAGAATGGCCGGGTTCTCCAGGGTGGAGGTGTCTTGCGTGATCTGCTCACCTTTGGCCAGGCTGCGCAACAAACGGCGCATGATTTTGCCTGACCGTGTTTTGGGCAGGTTGTCGCCAAAACGAATTTCTTTGGGCTTGGCGATCGGGCCGATGTCTTTGCCCACCCAGTTGCGCAAGTCCATGGCAAGTTTCTGCCCGGCTTCACCGGTGGGGCGATCGCCTTTCAACACCACAAAGGCCACAATCGCCTCGCCGGTCAAATCGTCAGGACGCCCCACCACCGCGGCTTCGGCCACCAATTCGTTGGCCACCAGTGAGCTTTCAATTTCCATGGTGCCCATGCGGTGTCCCGACACGTTCAACACATCGTCAATTCGACCCATGATGGTGAAATTGCCATTGTCCTTGTCGCGTACGGCGCCGTCACCGGCCAAGTACAACTTGCCACCCAGTTCCTCAGGGAAATAACTCTTCTTGAAACGATCCGGGTCACCCCAGATAGTACGGATCATTGAAGGCCATGGGCGCTTCACCACCAAAATACCACCTTGGCCGTTGGGCAAATCGCCACCCACCTCGTCCACCACCGCCGCCATAATGCCGGGCAATGGCAATGTGCATGAACCAGGCACCAAGGGTGTGGCACCAGGCAATGGCGTGATCATGTGGCCACCGGTTTCGGTTTGCCAGAAGGTATCGACGATTGGGCATTTTTCACCACCCACATTCTTGTAATACCACATCCAGGCTTCAGGGTTGATCGGCTCGCCGACTGAGCCCATCAAGCGAAGGCTGGAAAGGTCGTAGCTCTTTGGGTGCACTTTCTCATCAGCCTCGGAGGCTTTGATCAATGAACGGATCGCTGTGGGTGCGGTGTAAAAAATGGTAGCGCTGTGGCGCTGAATCATTTCCCAGAAACGACCGGCATTCGGGTAGGTGGGCACACCCTCAAACACGATTTGAGTAGCACCTACTGCCAAGGGGCCATAGGTAATGTAAGTGTGACCGGTAATCCAGCCAATGTCGGCCGTACACCAAAACACATCGTTGGGCTTGATGTCGAAAGTCCACTTCATGGTGAGCATGGCCCACAGCAAATAACCAGCAGAACTGTGCTGCACACCCTTGGGTTTACCCGTTGAGCCCGAAGTGTAGAGAATAAACAGCGGGTGCTCGGAATCCACCATTTCAGGCGCGCAGACATCGCTTTGCTTGTCAGCGAGTTCATGCAAATACACATCGCGGCCGGCCTGCATGCCTACGTCTGCACCGGTGCGCTTGTACACAATGACATTCTTCACAGCGTCGCAGCCACCCATGCTCAGCGCTTCATCCACAATCGCTTTCAGGGGCAACTGCTTACCACCGCGCACTTGCTGGTCGGCGGTAAATACCGCGACTGCACCTGTGTCAACGATACGGTCCTGCAAGGCCTTGGCAGAGAAACCACCAAACACCACGGAGTGGGTTGCACCGATACGCGCGCACGCTTGCATGGCCGCAACACCCTCCACGCTCATGGGCATGTAAATCACCACACGATCGCCTTTCTTCACGCCCAGGCTTTTCAGGCCGTTGGCAATGCGGCTTACCTTGGCCAGCAATTCCTTGTAAGTCACCTTGGTCACTTCGCCGCCATCGGCTTCGAAAATCAGAGCAACTTTGTCGCCCAAGCCGGCATCCACGTTCTTGTCCAGGCAATTTGCAGAGACATTCAATTCACCGCCGGTGAACCACTTATAAAACGGTGGATTGGATTCATCCAATACCTGGTTGTAGGCTTTTGCGAACTGCAGGTTTTCTTTGGCCAGGCGGGCCCAAAAACCTTCAAAATCTGTCTCAGCTTCTTTGCACAAGGCTTTGTAAGCGTCCATACCGCCAATTGCGGCACTGCGTTGCCAGTCGGCACTGGGCTGAAACACGCGTGTTTCATGTGACACTGATTCGATCGATGACATCCTGTCCTCCAAGGGTTACTTAGTTTTCTATTAATTTAGTTTGCATAAACAATAGGCAAAAGCTCTTACTCTCACCTTACACCATGGCGCACCACAGCAATTCGCGTTCCAGCTGACCAGAAGCAGCACCGGTGTAGCTTGGTTCTGCTATAGTTTCCGCCATTACCCCATTAACCATTGCTGCACTGCACACTTGTCACAAAATGGAACAACACAACAAACAACCCATTCCACTGCTGGCCCGAATCATCTTCTCCAGTCGCTGGCTGCAACTGCCTCTTTATCTCGGTTTGATCGTCGCCCAAATTGTTTATGTGTATCACTTTTTAATCGAACTTTGGCATTTGATCGGCGGTACTGCCAGCCATCAACTCGACGAAACCGGCATCATGCTCATCGTCCTGGCACTCATCGATGTGGTCATGATATCGAACCTGCTCATCATGGTCACAGTAGGCGGCTATGAAACCTTTGTCAGCCGCATGCGACTGGAAACGCATCCGGATCAACCGGAGTGGCTGGATCACGTTAACGCCTCAGTACTGAAAGTAAAACTGGCCATGGCCATCATCGGTATTTCCTCCATTCACCTGCTAAAAACCTTCATCAACGCCGAGCAGTACGACACCAAAACAATCGTGGCCCAGTCTTCCATCCACGTGATTTTCCTGTTGTCTGCAGTTGCAATTGCCTGGTGTGACCGACTCATCTCGCAACCTGCCCACGGTAAAGCACATTAAAATAACGGGCTAAGCACATATTTTGATCAGGAGCAGTTCATGACCACCATCAAGCAAGAAGACTTCATCAGCTCGATTGCCGACGCTTTCCAGTACATTTCTTATTACCACCCACTGGATTACATTCAAGCCTTGGGTAAGGCTTACGAGCGCGAAGAAAGTGCTGCTGCCAAAGACGCGATTGCGCAAATCCTGACGAACAGCCGCATGTGCGCCGAAGGCAAACGCCCTATTTGTCAAGACACCGGAATTGCCGTGGTGTTCCTCAAAGTGGGCATGAATGTGCGTTGGGATTCAAAACTGAGCGTGAGCGAAATGGTCAACGAAGGCGTGCGCCGCGCCTACCTGCACCCTGACAACAAATTGCGTGCATCAGTGCTCCTCGACCCCGCGGGTGCCCGCAAAAACAGCAAAGACAACACACCCGCGGTGATTCACTATGAAATTGTGCCCGGCGACGATGTCGAAGTAATCTGTGCAGCCAAGGGTGGTGGCTCCGAAAACAAATCCAAAATGGTCATGCTTAACCCATCGGATTCCATCGTGGACTGGGTCCTGAAAACGGTACCCACCATGGGCGCAGGCTGGTGCCCGCCTGGCATTTTGGGAATTGGCATTGGTGGTACTCCCGAGAAAGCCATGCTGCTTGCCAAGGAAAGCCTGATGGCGCCTTGCGATATTCATGAACTGTTGGCCCGTGGCCCGAACAACCGAATTGAGGAATTGCGCCTTGAGCTTTACGACAAAGTGAACTCACTGGGTATTGGCGCGCAAGGCCTGGGTGGCCTGACCACGGTTCTGGATGTCAAAATTCTCGACTACCCCACGCATGCTGCATCCTTGCCAATCGCAATGATTCCGAACTGTGCCGCCACCCGTCACGTCCACTTCCACTTGCACGGCGATGGCCCTGCCAAACTGGAAGCACCGAACATTTCCGACTGGCCACAAGTGAGCTGGACCGCTGACACCGAGAAAAGCAAACGTGTTGATCTGGACAAGCTGACCCCGGAAGAAGTGGCCAGCTGGAAACCCGGTCAAACCTTGCTATTGAACGGCAAAATGCTGACGGGCCGCGACGCTGCGCACAAACGCATCGCCGACATGCTGGCCAAGGGCGAGAAACTGCCCGTGGACTTCACCAACCGTGTGATCTATTACGTGGGCCCAGTCGACCCTGTGCGCGAGGAAGCCGTTGGACCTGCAGGCCCCACCACCGCGACACGCATGGACAAGTTCACCCGCATGATGCTGGAAAAAACAGGACTGATCGCCATGGTGGGCAAAGCCGAACGTGGGCCTGTCGCCATCGAAGCAATCCGCGACAACAAATCAGCTTATTTGATGGCTGTGGGTGGCGCGGCTTATTTGGTGTCCAAAGCGATTACGAACTCTAAAGTGGTGGGCTTTGAAGACCTGGGTATGGAAGCCATTTACGAATTCGAGATCAAGGACATGCCAGTCACTGTGGCCGTGGACAGCACGGGTATATCTGTGCACAACACCGGCCCCAAAGAATGGCAAGCCAAGATCGGGAAAATTCCGGTCAGCGTGGCCTGATACCCCCCGAGATCACTGACCCACTCTGGTCCTGCGCCACCATCTTGGCAAGGCGCAGGCCAGCACTGCAACCGTCAGCAAAACCGACACCTCGAATCCATACAGCGTGTCGCCTGCATAGTCACCCACATCAACGGCAACGGGCCAACTTTCAACCACAGCTTTTACCGTGGAATCGTTTGAATCGACGGGCAATGTGTCGCTGGGCACCAAGGCGGCCAACACCTCTGCATCGCTTAACTGCATGGCCAAATCACTGAATGTGTCCGAGAAATCCTCTGCGATCAGGTTCGACTCGCCTGCCTTGATTTTTGCGAGCCGCAAGGTGCCCTCGGGATGCTGGATACTTTTGGTTTCACCCAGCAAAAAAGAGGCACCCGAGACAGGGTCTCGCCCCAGGCCCAACATCAGCTTTGCGCCAAACAAATCGGCCTGCAGTTCCATGTCACGCATCAGTTTGGAATAATCGCGCTTTGAATCGAACGACAACATGAATTCATCGAAGGTCGAGACGATCCCGTATTGCTGCTGGATTTCCTGGGTTTTTTGGGGATGTTTCAACACAAGGTGACCATACTCATGGGCTATCAAAAAAGCCAGTTGATCGCTGCTCATGAATTGGATTCGGTCAAGTCCGACACTTAAATTTGCGGCGCCCTGCTCATCAACCCAGGTTCCGACCATCGTGCTGTTTTGAATGAAATGGACCTGCGTGGGCGCACCATTGAAAAAATGGTTGTCGAACAACACGCTGAGCTTGAGTACTTCCAGCGAATGATCTGCCATTCAGTTGCCCTCCCTGAAACGGCCGGTGACAACCCATTAAAGCATGTTTTAAAACACACCACAAAACAGAAACAAGCCCGGCTTTCCGGGCCTGTTTTCAAGCTTCATGGACGTACTTTGCTCATGCCATGGCAGTTTTGATTTGCGCCAGCGCAGTGGGGTCTTCAATCGTAGTCATGTCGCCAGGATCGCGGCCTTCACAAACCGCCTGAATTGACCGTCGCAGCAATTTGCCGGAACGTGTCTTGGGCAGCACATTCACAAAATACACTCGGGCGGGTCTGGCCACTGCACCCAGCTGGGAATCCACTACCTTCATGATCTCTGCTTCCAGAGTTTTGGCCTGGGCCCCATCCACCGCATCGGCCGACTTCAAAATGGCAAAAGCCACTGCCACCTGCCCTTTCACCTGATCGGCCACGCCCACTACGGCCACTTCAGCGACCGCGGGGTGGGAGGAAATACTTTCCTCGATTTCGCGAGTGCCCAAACGGTGACCCGCCACGTTGATCACATCGTCCGTGCGACCAAGAATAAAGAAATACCCGTCTTCATCGCGAATACCCCAATCGAAGGTGGAATAAACCTGTCGGGTTTTAAAACTCGACCAGTAGGTTTTCACAAACCGCTCATCATCGCCCCACACGGTTTGCATACAACCGGGCGGCAGTGGCCCTTCAATCGCCACCACACCTTTTTCATTCGCTTTACAGGGCTGAGCAGTTTCTTCGTTCAACACATTCACGTTGAATCCAAACACGGGCACACCGGGGCTACCCAGCTTGCCAGGCATTTCTTCAATGCCGCGTTGCACTGCAAGAATTGGCCAGCCAGTTTCCGTTTGCCAATAGTTATCTACAATTGGTTTTCCAATCGCACCCGAAATCCAGTCAGAGGTCGTTTCATCCAAAGGTTCGCCAGCCAAAAACAGCGCCTTCAGTGAACTCAAGTCGTATTTGCTCAAGTAAGCGGGATCCTGCTTCTTCAATACCCGCACCGCGGTTGGTGCAGAGAACAACACCGATACCTTGTGATCCTGAACGATCTTCCACCAAATACCTGCATCGGGTCGAATGGGAACGCCCTCGTACATCACGGTGGCCATGCCGGCAATCAAGGGGCCGTAAATAATGTAGCTGTGCCCCACCACCCATCCAATGTCACTGGTGGCAAAGAATGTTTTTCCTTTTTCCCCCATGAAAATGTACTTCATCGAAGCAGCAAGGGCCACGGCATAACCGCCCACATCGCGCTGCACACCCTTGGGTTTACCTGTGGTACCACTGGTGTAGAGAATGTAACTCGTGTCAGTCGCCTGAAGCCAGGTCACTGGCACTTTGGCAGTGGCCAGTTCTTTGCGCAAGGCGGCGTAATCTTGATCGCGCCCGGCCACACTGCTGAATGGCACCAAACCCCGGTTGACCATCAATACATGGCCTGGCTTGTAGCTTGAGCGCTCGATCGCCTCGTCCAACAATGGTTTGTAAGCCACGGCTTTGCCAGCGCGTGAACCTGCATCGGCCGACACAATCACCTTCGGCTTCGCATCTTCAATTCGCGACGCAAGGCTGTGAGAAGCAAACCCACCGAATACCACGGAATGAATTGCACCGATTCGGGCACAGGCCAAAATCGCAAAAGTCGCTTCAGGAATCATGGGCATGTAGATCAACACCCTGTCGCCCTTTTTCACACCCATCTTTTGCAGCATGGCAGCCGCAATTTGCACCTCCTGGTGCAATTGGCGGAAGGTATACACTTTTTCCTGATCTACTTCAGTAGACACGTAGATGAGTGCGGGCTTGTCGCCCAACTGGTCAAGATGCCGATCCACGGCGTTGTAACACAAGTTGGTTTCCCCACCTACATACCAGGCCGCGAAGGGTGGTCTGCTGTCATCCAGCACCTTCTCAAACGGTTTTTGCCAGTGAATCAAATCCGCCTGTCGGGCCCAAAAACCCTTGGGATTGCGAATGGATTCATCATACAAATTCTGATATGTCCCGTTGGACTGATACTTCGCTTGCTCAACCACAGCACTGTCTCCTCATTCTTGTTGCACCCAATGTAGAAACTCGCGCTTACGGCACTCTGACTACCGCAAAAATTATTGTTAAACGAGAACACTTCTTGTTACATAAATGATTACTATTTGCTAGACTAGCGCTATCAAATTTCAACCAACCACATTCAGGAAAGTCCTTATCACCATGAATAACACTTTCAAAAAGCTGATTTCAGTCTCTATCGCTGGTTTGATCGGCGTGAGTGCTGCCGCGCAAGCGAACGAGAAGGTCATCAACCTGTACTCGGCCCGCCATTACTCAACCGATGAAAAAATGTATGAGGACTTCACCAAGCAAACAGGCATTGCCATCAAGCGCCTGGAGTTGGGTGACGAAGCACTGCTTGAACGCATGCGCAGCGAAGGTGCCCGCAGCCCGGCCGACGTGGTATTGCTGGTAGATGCCGCCCGCCTTGCCACAGCCCAGCAGGATGGCTTGTTTCAGCCCGTGAAATCCAAAGTATTGAGCGACAAGATTCCTGCACAATTTACGGGTGAAAACGGTTTGTGGTACGCGTTCTCAGCGCGCAGCCGTGTCATTGTTTACAACAAGGCCAACATCGATCCCAAACTGGCCCAGAACTATGAAGACCTGGCCAAACCCGCGTTGAAGGGCAAAGTTTGCACACGCACCGGTTCACATCCTTACATGCTTTCTCTGATGAGCAGCATGATCAGCCATTTGGGCGAGAAAGGCGCTGAAACCTGGGCACAAGGCGTGGTGGCCAACATGGCGCGAAGCCCCAAAGGCGGTGACACTGACCAAATCCGCGCGGTCGCGACTGGTGAGTGCGGTGTGGCTTTGACCAACAGCTACTACTGGGTTCGCCTGATGAATTCCTCCAAACCTGAAGACAAAGAAGTCGTCTCCAAGGTTGGCTTCATTTGGCCAAACCAGAACAGCTATGGCGTACACATGAACGTGTCTGGTGGCGCTGTGGCCAAAAATGCCCCCAATCGCGAGGGTGCTATCAAATTTCTGGAATACCTGGCCAGCGATTCTGCCCAAAAATACTTTGCAAATGGCAACAATGAGTGGCCCACAGTACCTGGCGTGAAAGTGGACAACCCCGCACTGGAGTCACTGGGACCCTTCAAGCAAGACGTAACCCCCGCCAAAACACTGGCTGCCAATACAGCCTTGTCACAGCAAATCATGGACCGTGTGGGCTACAAGTAAACAAATCCGGTAACTTACCGACAGTCCATCCGTAAAAAAGCCTCACATTTTTTGTGGGGCTTTTTTTGTTCACAAAACTGAAAGAAGCTTGCTACACTTCAAAACATCCATGTAACCGGCAAGTAAATTGGTGAAAAAAGCGAACGACAACAATAAAAACGCGGCGCCTACTCTCGAGACAAAACGCCTGGGCACACGAAAAGTACCCAAAGAACAACGAATGAGCCAAATTCTGGATGTGGCAGGTTCCGTGTTCTCGCGTCACGGCTTTCACTCCACGAGTATGGAGCAAATCGCAGAAGGTGCCGGCGTCACCAAACCCCTGCTTTACCGCTACTTTGGTTCCAAAGATGCGCTGTACCTGGCCACCATTACCCAAGTGGGCAATCACCTGATGTCAGGCCTCTCCTTGCTAATGGCCAACCCAAACCCCAAAGAGCGCCTGAAACTGATCATACTCAGCTTTCTGACGTTTGTAGAACGTCACCGGGATGGTTGGTCTGTGTTGTACAACGAAGCGCTGACCAGCGTGGGACCGGTTGGCGAGAAGGTGGCTTTTTTCAGAAACAGCTTTATCGAAGCCTCGGCCAAAACCATCGAAGAACTCAACGACCCTTCAAAAGCCAAGAATGGCGATAAGGCTGGCATTCAGGCAGTGGCTTTGGCCAACATCATGGTGGGGGCTGTTGAAGCGGGTGCCCGGTGGTGGATTCAACATCCGGAAATTCCGATTCGAGACATGCAGAAAATGATTGAAACCAGTTTGATGCCCGGACTGTCGGAGAGATAGCAGCGGTGTGTTGGCATTTGCAAAGTCACATACCCTGGTTTCTTTATCTGGCATTTGCAAAGTCGCATGCCCTCCTCCGCCAGAAAGCCTGACACCCCCCTTTTTGTTGAACTCAACAGTCCTAAGCGAGCCCGCTAACACAGCGGGCGGGACTCGCTTTCGGCTTTCAGCCGAACAGACGGCGAATTCAACAAACGGGCAGGCTTTCTTGAAGGCGGAGATAGGGCAAAGCGAACTTTGCAAATACTCACAAACAGATGGTGACGTGCGACTTGGCAAACAACCCCGGCGCAATGAGTGACGCGCTGCAAACCTAACCAAGCCACTCATTCAATCAAAAAATCAAGCCGCAATACTTCCCACCATCAACACTTTCGAATCACGCTCGGCCAGCACTTCAAACTTCGAAGCGCCATCGGCTGTCACATGCTTCACCGAAATACCAGAAGGCAAAAACACCGGCTGCTTGAACGACAAATCAAACTTGCTGGCTCGAGAACCCAAACTGGCTTCAACAATGCTCAATGTTTTTGCTGCGGTCCACATACCGTGCACGATGGCCTGCTTGAAACCAAACATTTTCGCGGTTTGCGCATACAGGTGAATCGGGTTGTAGTCATTGGACACCTTGGCGTACTTGCGGCCCTGGTTTTCAGGCACTTTCACGGCGGCGTATTGCGCACCCACTGCACTCAAAGGCTCAACTGGCGCAGGCTTGGTCAAGGGCTTGGGCATGCCCTTTACGCGGCACAAAATGGTCATCACACTGCTCCAGTGCACTTCCTCACCCACCAAAAACTGCGTGTGCACATCAAATTCCAGACCGAGCGAAATGCTGCGGGTGTCGCCCACAGTCACCACCACATCGTAGGGCACGCCATACTCCAAAGGCTTGGCGCACTCAATCGAGTTGTGCAAATGAACCATGCCCAACATGGGCATGGGGTGCTCAGGGCGACTCAGCAAATACATGTGCAGGGGCGAGGCCACCACCTGTGGCGCAGTTAAGGAAATTTCATCTTCCTTGAAACCGCACACAGCGTTGTACTGGCGTACCCACTCACGGTCGATGAACACTTTTTTTACCCGGGCACCCAGGCGTGCAGCCTGAGTGTCGGGTTTTGGTTTTTTTATTGGACGTGGTGGCAGCCTTCAGCAGCAGCGCCTTGCCATTTGGAAATTCAGACAGCTCGAAAAATTTCGCCGCTGCTTTCAGGGTGTCATTCACGCTCATGATTTCACTTCTCAAGAATTGCAGTTACACCGATACCACCGGCCGCACAAATGGAGATCAAGCCCTTGCCGCTGCCTTTTTCATTCAACAGCTTGGCCAATGTGCCCACAATGCGACCACCCGTGGCAGCAAATGGGTGTCCAACAGCCAGCGAACCACCTTTCACGTTCAGCTTGCTACGGTCAATTGAACCCAAGGCAGCATCCAAGCCCAGTTTTTCCTTACAGAACTTGGGGTCTTCCCAGCTCTTCAATGTACACAGCACCTGCGCAGCGAACGCTTCGTGAATTTCATAGAAGTCGAAGTCTTGCAGCTTCATATTGGCCTTCTTCAGCATGCGCGGCACAGCGTAAGCAGGCGCCATCAGCAGGCCCTCTTTGCCCGACACGAAATCAACACCAATTGTTTCACTGAAAGTGAGGTAAGCCAATGGCTGAATGCCACGTGCCTTGGCCCAGTCTTCAGAGGCCAACAACACAGCAGACGCGCCGTCGGTCAGCGGTGTAGAGTTACCGGCAGTCATCGTGCCCTTGCCGCTCTTGCGGTCAAACGCAGGCTTCAGGCCCTGAAGCTTTTCGACTGAAGAGTCAGCACGCAGATTGTTGTCGCGGGTCAAACCGTTGAATGGAACCACCAGGTCATCGAAGAAGCCTTCCTCGTAAGCTTTGGCAGCTTTCAAATGGCTGCTCACGGCCAGTTCATCTTGCTCTTCGCGAGTAATACCCCAGGTTTGTGCCATCACTTCACAGTGTGCACCCATGCTCATCTTGGTACGTGGCTCTGCATTGGCAGGTGGCAGCGGTGCCAGGTGCTTGGGGCGAATTTTCAACAAAGCAGCCAATTTGCCCTTGGTGTCGCGAGCGCGGTTGGCTTCCAGCAAAATTTTGCGCAACCCTTCGCTTACAGCGATTGGTGCGTCGGTGGTGGTGTCTACTCCACCGGCCATGCCCACTTCAATTTGTCCCAGAGCAATTTTGTTGGCCACTACGATGGCTGCTTCCAGACCAGTGCCACAAGCCTGCTGAATATCAAATGCAGGCGTTGCCGGGCTCAAGCCCGAGCCCAATACTGATTCACGGCACAGGGAAAAATCGCGGCTGTGCTTCACCACTGCACCAGCCACCACATCGCCCAGTTCTTCACCATGCAACTGGAACTTGTCAACGACACCGCGGAATGCTGCTGTCAGCATATCCTGGTTGGATTTGCCAATGTAGGCTGTGTTTGAACGTGCAAATGGAATGCGTGAACCGCCAATAATGGCAACGCGACGACCGTGTTTCATAGTTTTTCTCCAGATAATTTTTTAATTGCAGGCAGCGTATTCAGTGAATGAAAGAATTACGCGCCCACCAGGTTTTGTCCGCACACACGCAGAGTGGCGCCGTTTACACCAGCGGCCAGCGGGCTGGCCATGAAAGTGACTGCCTCAGCAATGTCCACTGGCAATCCACCTTGCGACAGGCTGGACAAACGACGAGCCACTTCGCGGGTTACCACAGGAATGGCTGCAGTCATTTGAGTTTCAATAAAGCCCGGCGCAATCGCGTTAATGGAAATGCCCTTGCCTTCCAGTTGCTTGGCCATGGCATCCACATAACCAATCACGGCACTCTTGGTGGCTGCATAGTTGGTTTGGCCTGCGTTACCGGCAATACCACCGATCGATGAAATACACACGATACGGGCGTTGACACCAAATGCATCTCCTGCCAACAACTGGTCGTTACAACGAACAATCGCACCCAGGTTCACATCCAGCACCATGTCCCACAGGTGGGCTGCCATGTTGCGCATCATCTTGTCGCGTGTGATACCTGCGTTGTGCACAATAATGTCAATCTTGCCACCCTTCTGTGCAGCCACAGCAGCCAGCTTCTTACCGGCGTCGGCATCGGTAATGTCCAGCGGGCAGGCCACGCCGCCGATGCTGCTCATGGTTGTACCCAACACGCTTTCGTCTGCGGGTCGATCCACACCGATCACGGTTGCGCCTTCGCGGGCCAGCACTTCAGCAATGGCTGCACCAATACCGCGTGCCGCGCCGGTCACAACGGCCAGCTTGCCAGTCAGTGGCTTCTCGGAAAACGCTGCAACTTTCACACCTTTCGGAGCACCAACTACCGGCAGCACTTGGCCGGTCACGAATGCTGAATGTGGGCTCAAGAAAAAGCGCAGTGCGCCTTCAATGCCATTTTCAGCGCCGGTTTTTACCTGAATCAAATTGGCGGTTGTACCGTTCTTGCCGCTTTCTTTCGCAAGGCTGCGAATAAAACCGGGCAATGAGGACTGTGCTGTTTCAGCCAGGGCATCTTTGCAATCACCACGTGGACGTCCAATCACCACAATACGGCTGTTCGATGGCACTTTGCGCAGGCGTGGGTTGAAAAAGTCGTACAACAAACGCAGGTCAGCCACGTTGGCTGCCGAGGTAACATCCAGCACATACACGGTTTCAGGAACGCCGTTGTCAGCTTGAGAAATGCTCACGTCTACTTTGGCTTTGGCCGCAGCTTGCTTGATACCATCCAGGCCCGCCAAATCGGCGGACACCTTGATCGATGCACCCATGGAATCCAACGCCTTCACCACGGCCGAAGCCACTGGGCCAAATGCACTGGCACCCACCAACGCGTTTGAATTGCTCAATGATTTTTCGGCGTATCCGGCTTTGGCGCGCTTCAACATGGGGGGCACGGGCAGGCCCAGTGCAGCGGCAATTTGTTTACCTGTCGAGGTGTGAACAAATTCAAGAATTTTGTCGGCCATGAGTCTCGTCCTTCTTATAGGGGGAATGTCTTTTTTAAGGGCCTAGCATAGCCCAGCAAGACAATGTTACTGTTGCGTAACTTGCGAGTGTATAGAAACTTGACCAGAAAATCGTAGAGGGTCGTCTCTAACCCGGAAAGGTTAAAGGCGTGTCACCGGGTTGCCAAGGGGTGTACTTCACCATGGCTTTTTCAAGCAAAGGCGAGGTCAAAAAAGAATTGAGCCACAACTTGAGTTCTTCATAGCCAGTTACTGCATCAAACCAAGCCTCATCGGCAATTCGAAACTGGCGCACAAAAGGCAAAATTGCGAAGTCGGCAAAGCTGGGTTTTGCGCCAAATAGCCATGGGCCCTGTTGCGACAGCACTTCATTCCACAGGGTCAGAATTTTTTCACATGCGATGCGATGCTCAAGAGGATCGCAGGTGTAGGTGTCAGTAGCCGTTTTTACGTGATAGCGGTGTGGGTATTTGTAACGGTCCAGGTTTCGCTTGAATTCGCCATCGAGTAGCGCAATCCATTCGTCGCATTTTTGTTGCTGTTCAGCACTCAACACCAACCAGTCTGCCGGAAAATTCTGGCCCACCGCCCAACGCATCACATCCAGGCTTTCATCGATCACAGTGCCGTCTTGGAGCCACAACACGGGTACGGTGCCTTTGGGTGAAATTTCAAGCATGTGAGCGGGTTTGGCGCGCAGTACCAATTCACGAACCTCAACCTTCAATCCCGCTGCGACGATCGCCAACCTTGCGCGCATGGCATAGGGGCAACGGCGAAAGGTGTACAACACGGGTAAACCAAGCTGGTGCCCGTGATCGGCTTGCTGCTCCACCCCGCTCACTCCGCGTGCGCTTGTTGGGGTAGCGGATCTTTGGGCAACATCTTGCGGCCGATATGCTTCTCATTGCGCTGCTTGGCCAGTTGAATCTGTTTTTGGCGTTCGCCAAAGCGCTTCTTTTGATCGTCGGTCAGCGAATCGTAGCAATGTGGGCAACCCACGCCCTGAATGTATTTTTCGCTCTGCTTTTCTTCCTCGGTAATTGGCATGCGGCAAGCATGGCACAGGTCGTAGTGGCCCACCTGCAAACCGTGGGTCACCGACACGCGCTGGTCAAACACAAAGCATTCGCCCTTCCACAAACTTTGCTCTTCGGGAATTTCTTCGAGGTACTTCAAAATGCCACCCTCAAGGTGATACACCTCTTCAAACCCTTGTTCCAGCATATACGCGGTGGATTTCTCGCAGCGAATACCACCGGTACAAAACATCGCAATCTTCTTGGGGCGCTTGTCCGCAGGCAGGCTTTTCAAATTCTTTTCAACCCATTGCGGAAATTCACGGAACGTGGTGGTGGCTGGGTCTACTGCGCCCTCGAAAGTACCAATCGCGTATTCATAGTTGTTGCGGGTGTCGATTACCAGGGTATCCGGATCCTGGATCAAGGCATTCCAGTCGGCTGGTTTCACATAGCGGCCCACCAGGCGATTCGGATCAATTCCATCTTTGCCCATGGTCACAATTTCACGTTTCAGCTTCACCTTCATGCGAGTGAAAGCCTGTTCAGGCGCTATCGAATATTTGGGTGGCAAATCCGCAAAACGCGGATCACTCCACAAAAAACGCATCAAGGCCACGATGCCGGCACGGGGGGCGCTCACAGTGCCATTGATGCCCTCCTTGGCCAGCAGCAAAGTGCCCAGCACACCGTTTTCAATGCACACGGCCTCGAGCCTAGGCTTGATGTCTTCAAAATCGGGAAGGCTGACGAATTTATACAGCGCTGCAACCACGATTTGATCGGATTGGGGAATGGAGGCTTCGCTCATGGACATGGCAATTCTTTCAAAAAATCATCAGACAAAACAACTTAGCCCGCTATTGTAACCGAGCACCGGAATTTACCCAATCAAGCAAAAAGCCAAATCAGCATGGGCTTTGGTACACTGAGCCACATACAGCGCTGCGCAGCAGCAACCCCCACTACAAGAACACACATCATGAATGCCTTCTGGATCTTGGTCCTTTTGATTTTGGTTTCCGGCTTTTTTGCCCTCTCGGAAATGGCACTGGCCTCCAGCCGGCGATCCAAGCTGCAAGCCATGGCCGATGCGGGAAACCCAAAAGCAACCATTGCACTGCAGATCATGGACAACCCCAGCCGCCTGCTCGCCGCCACTCAAACCGGCATCACCGCGGCCGCTTTGCTCATGGGTATTTATGGCGAATCCGCGTTGACTGCCACTTTTCAGCAGTTCATCGACCAGTATCTTCCGTCGCTCAGCAACTGGGCCAGTGTCATTTCATTCACAGTCACCATTGCCTTGGTCACAGGCTTTTCAATTGTTTTTGGGGAAATCGTGCCCAAACGCCTGGCCATCGCCAACCCGGAAAAGGTTGCTGCCTTTTGTGCACCTTTCATGTCGATCTTCCTGAAAGTGCTCAGCCCCGCAATTGCCCTGTTGTCCAAAGGCTCCGACCTGGTGCTCAGCTTCATCCCGTTCAAAGCTGCACCTGCAGTGAGTACGATTGAAGAAATTCAGGCCTTTCTCGATGAAGGCGCCAAAACTGGCATGCTGGCCCCCGAAGAACGTCACCTGATGAGCAATGTTCTGCGCCTTGAAGACCGTCGTTTGGCCTCGGTCATGACCCCGGTGAGCGACATTGCCTATCTGGATCTGCATGCACCGCGTGAAGACAACCTGCGCTTGTTGCGCGAGGCCCCACACTCCATGCTGCCAATTTGCAAAGGCAGCTTGCAGCAAGTGATTGGCGTAGCCGAAAGTCATGACATTCTTCAAGCGGCCATGGAAGGTGACATCGACTTCGCTGAAATACCCCTGCAAAACGCACTGTTCGTGCCCGCCTCGCTCACGCTGGTCGATCTGCTTCGCACTTTTCGCCAGCAGAAAAAAACTTTTGCGTTCGTGGTCAGTGAATTCGGCATGACCGAGGGTATTGTGACCATCGATGATGTGTTGTCCAGCGTGGTGGGTGACATGATGCCCATGATGGACACCCCCGAAGAAGCACTGGCTGTAAAACGCGAGGACGGATCATGGTTGCTCGATGGACTTTTACCCATCGACGAAATGAAAATCAAACTGGGCATTCGCGACTTGCCCCAGGAAGACTTGGGCAACTTCCACACCGTCGGTGGGTTCGTGTTGGCCTCGCTGGGCCGTATCCCGAAAAAAACCGAGAAATTTGACTGGAACAACTGGCGATTTGAAGTGGTGGACGTAGACCGGAACAGGGTGGACCAGGTATTGCCACCCCAAAACAGTCAGGCTGATGCAATTCAGGCCGTTAAACCCTCGGGTTCAATCCTTTCGGCATCGGAAAAGCGATGTTCTCTTCCACGCCTTCCATGTTTCGAACCGACAAAGCACCCCATTCTTTCAGGCGCTTCACCACACCCTGCACAAGGTGCTCGGGCGCTGAGGCACCCGCAGTCAAGCCGATGTGTTTCACGCCGTCGAACCAGTCTCGCTCCAGGCTGTCCGCATTTTCAATCAGCTTGGCAGGCACACCCAACTTCTCGGCCACTTCCCGCAAGCGATTGGAATTGGAACTGCTTGGGCTGCCCACCACCAATACCAAATCAACCTGGCGAGCCATGAATTTCACGGCATCCTGGCGATTCTGCGTGGCGTAGCAAATGTCTGCCTTCTTGGGCTCGCGAATATCAGGAAACTTCGTTTTCAGCGCGGCGATCACCTTGGAGGCATCATCAACACTCAAAGTAGTTTGAGTTACAAAAGCCAGTGGTGTACCCGCTGCAATACTCAGTTTGGCCACATCCTCCTCAGTTTCAACCAGGTAAATACCATCTTTCACCTGGCCCATGGTGCCCTCGACCTCAGGGTGACCCTCATGACCAATCATGATGATCTCGCAACCCTGCGCGCGCATCTTGCTCACCTCCACATGCACTTTCGTAACCAGTGGGCAGGTGGCATCAAACACCTTCAAACCCAGGCTTTCTGCTTGTGCGCGTACATCTTGCGACACGCCATGGGCGGAAAACACAACTGTGGAGCCAGTGGGCACATCCTCCAGTTCATCCACAAAAATTGCACCTTTGCCACGCAAGTCCTCAACCACGGTCTTGTTATGAACAATTTCATGTTTCACGTAAATCGGCGAACCAAATTGCTGCAGGGCGCGTTCCACAATTTCAATGGCGCGGTCTACGCCAGCACAAAAACCACGCGGCTGGGCCAGGCTAATTTCCATACTCACCTCACAGCACCCCGATCAACTGCACCTCAAAGGTCAGCGCCTTGCCTGCCAAAGGGTGATTAAAATCAAACAAAATATCGTCTTCACGTTCTTCCACTACCGTGCCGGCAAACTGACCACCATCGGGCGCAGGAAAGTGCACAAACTCACCTGGCTCAAATGTGGTGCCCTCTTCGGCGTATTTCGACAGCAAGGCTTTGCTCACGGGCCGGTACAGATCTGGATTGATGTCACCGTAGCCACTGCCTGCCGGCAAAGTGAATATGTCACGCTGCCCCGCCTGCATACCAAACAGGCAACGCTCAAGCCCCTCAGCCAACTGACCAGCGCCAATTGACAATGTGGCTGGCTTGTCCTCAAAAGTAGACACAATCACCTGCTGGCTGTCAGCCAAGCGAATGCGGTAATGCAAGGTCACGAATGAAGATTCGTTCACCACGGGCTTGGGCTGTACTGCATCGGTCATTTCAACATCCTGAATTCATTTCAAAAACGGCTCTATTCTACGCCTTTGGAAGCAGTCAGGCAGCCACACGCGGGTCTGAATGGTTCGAGTCTGTAATGACCCAGCGATTTCTGCACAG
>NZ_LUJK01000039.1 GCF_001601825.1 Limnobacter sp. CACIAM 66H1
CCAGCAAGGCACGCGGCATTGAACCTGTGCATGGTCGAACATGAACAAGTGCTGACCGACCACTGGGCGATGGCAGATTGCGAGCCCGACTCTAGTGTGGTTCAGGCCGATACCTTAGGGTTACTGTCGTATGGCGCCAATTACGCAAAAATGCCGCGCGTCGAGCACGGTCGCCTGTGCGGCGAAGCCATTTGTGCAACCCAACTATTGGTGCAAACCCCTTTGGTTCTCAACTCGGAAGGACTCACATTTCTGGGGCCCCATCAAACAGTGAGCGAAAGCAATGGCCTGTTTCTGATTCGAGTGGGGGACGAAAAAGCAGCCTTGGCACTGCAATGTCCGGCGGAACAGCCTCGCCCGGTGGGCATGCGGCTGCAAGTGGTACATGACAAAGGCGAAAGCTGGATACCCGTAATGGAAATTCATGCCGATGGAACCTTGGGACTCGCTGCGCCGGTGCTCAAGGGACAAAAAGTACGACTGGCCCATCGCACACCCAAAGCGATTGATCAGGAAATCAGGGAATGGATGCCGACCGTAAGCGCGCATTTCAAAGCCAAAGCACCCGAGGTGGGAATCCTCTTCGCTGGCTTTGAACGCAGCCAGATGTGCCATGCCGATGACAATGACATTGCCACCGTGTTAGCCAGTTTTCCTGGCACAGAATGGATTGGCGTGTTTGGTCAAGCCGCTTGGCTGAACCGCGGGGACACAGTGGTAACACCCCCCAGAAACAATCGACTCAGTCTGTGCCTGTTCAATTACCCACAGACGTAATTCACGAGGTGACCATCTCATGTTTAATCCAACGCGTGACCAAGCGCGACTGTTTTTCTTGAACAGCTGGAAAAAGTATCACAAGGAAGAGCCGCTGACAGAGGCAGAAAGTCTTGCCCTGCAATGGATGACCAAGCATCCGGAGTACTTTGATATTTTTGATGCTGAACCAGAATCAATTCTCGCGGCTGATTTTTCGGTGGAAGCAGGTCAGAGCAATCCTTTTCTGCACTTGTCGATGCACTTGGCCGTGGCAGAGCAAGTCAGCATTGACCAACCACCCGGCATTCGCGCTGCATTCGCCAAACTGTGCGAAAAAATGGGCGATGATCACAAGGCGGCGCATCAGGTATTTGAATGTTTGGCCGAGCAAATCTACCAGCAACAGAAAAACGGGGTTGCCTTCAGCAGCGAAAATTACATTCAATGCATTCTGGAACACAGCGGGGTTTGATTCTCCCTTATCACCGTTAAAAAAAACCCGCTTCAGCCACACGGCTCCAAGCGGGTTTTTATCAAGCTCGGCCCAATCGGGCCAATGCGCAGCTTACTTTTTCAAGTACAAATCGCCTTCAAGGGATGCAAAAAACGCAGACAAATCCTTGATGTCTTGCTGGCTCAGGCCGGCGGCCATACCGGCCATAATGGCGTTATTGCGGCCACCCTTCTGGTACTGCTTCAGGGTATTGGCAATGTAGTCCGCATGTTGACCAGCCAGCTTGGGATAAGAAGGATCCATGGTTTTGTTCCAGTTGCCCTCAACAGCGTGACAAGCGGCACATTGTGCTTCAGCCTTGGCTTTACCTGCTGCAATGTCTGCGGCCTGAACGGAGAAAGAAGCGGCTAACAAGGCTGCTGCGATCGCGAATTTAGTTTTCATGTTGAATGGTCCTTGTTGCAAATCACTTGGCCTGCGCATAGTATGCGGCCAGGTCAGCGATGTCTTGTTCGGTCAGCGTTTCGGCAATGCCACGCATAGTCGGGTGTTTGCGATCGCCTTTTTTATAGGCATTCAATGCAGCCTCGATATACTTGGCATTTTGGCCGGCAATGTAAGGCACGTTGTAAACCTCGGGGAAGCTGGCCTTGTAACCGGGAATACCATGGCAACCAATGCACATGGACTTCTTCGATGCCGCTGCCTCGGCGTTGCCTTCAACAGCCATCGCGGGGGCGGCAAAAGCCACCGCAGCCAACAGGCCGGTAGCGCTCATCGCGCGAACAGTCAAACCGATACGTTTCATCTCGCTCTCTCGTCAACAAATGTAATTGGAGGTCAGCCGCGCCATTTTGTGTAGGGGGTGGCGCTGGGCAAAAACCTTGCTATTTTACGGTCGATCTGTCGCTTAGTCTATGTGCGGCTTGCCGAAAGCGCCAAATTGGATGAAAAATTCAGCAATTTCGCCCCTAAAAGCACTTACACTGACGATATTGAATTACAAGGAATTACAAAAATGCGTTTTGAAGGTAGCAAAACCTACGTCGCCACCGACGATCTTAAACTCGCCGTCAACGCGGCAATTACGCTGCAACGACCTTTGCTGATCAAGGGTGAACCTGGCACTGGAAAAACCCTGCTGGCCGAAGAAGTAGCGGCATCACTGGGCCTTGAACTCATGCAATGGCACATTAAATCAACCACCAAGGCCCAACAAGGCCTGTACGAGTATGATGCGGTGAGCCGACTGCGCGACTCGCAACTGGGTGATGAACGCGTGAAAGACATCGCGAACTACATTGTGAAAGGCGTCTTGTGGCAAGCGTTTGAGAGCGACAAGCCTGTTGTTTTGCTGATCGATGAAATTGACAAGGCCGATATTGAATTCCCGAACGACTTGTTGCGTGAAATCGATCGTATGGAATTCTTCTGCTATGAAACCAAGCAGCTGATTAAAGCGAAACACCGCCCCATTGTGATCATTACCTCCAACAACGAGAAAGAGCTGCCTGATGCCTTCCTGCGTCGTTGTTTCTTCCATTACATTCAGTTTCCTGACAAGGCCACCATGGAAAGCATTGTGGCCGTGCACTTCAAAAACTTGAAGAAAGAGTTGCTGGATGCTGCGATGGCCAGTTTTTTTGGCATTCGCGCCCTGCCGGGATTGAAGAAGAAACCCACTACATCCGAGCTCATCGATTGGCTTCGCCTCTTGCTGGCTGAGGACATTCCGGCCAGTGCCCTGCAGGCCAAGGACGGCAAAGACGCGATTCCACCCATGCACGGCGCTTTGTTGAAAAACGAACAAGACATTGAATTGTTCAACCGTTTGGTGTTCATGGCCCGCCAGGGTCGCTAACAAAGGCTTTCGCTGTGCTACTGGATTTTTTCTTTCAACTTCGCGACGCCAAGATTCCGGTCACCGTCCGGGAATACCTCACCCTGCTGGAAGGGATGAAGGCTCAGTTCATGACTCCAAGCCTGGACAATTTTTACCATTTGTCCAGGCTTACCCTGGTCAAAGACGAAAGATTCTTCGACCGGTTCGATCAGGTATTCGGCAGCTACTTCAAAGGGCTTGAAAAGAACATGGATCTTTTCGCCCAGCTGCCAAAAGATTGGCTGGAAAAACGATTCAACCGTGAATTCACGCCCGAGGAAATGGCTGCGATTGAGGCCATGGGCGGGTTGGACAAATTGATGGAGCGTCTCAAGGAGCTACTCAAGGAGCAGAAAGAGCGGCACGAAGGTGGCAGCAAATGGATTGGCTCGGGTGGCACCTCGCCTTTCGGCAACAATGGATACAACCCGGAAGGCGTGCGCATTGGGCAAGATGAAAGCAGAAACCGCCGTGCAGTGAAGGTGTGGGACCAGCGTCTTTATCAGGATTACGACGACGAGCTGGAAATTGGTACACGCAATATCAAAATCGCCTTGCGTCGACTACGCCGTTTCGCGCGGGAAGGCGCAGAAGACGAACTCGATCTGGACAACACGATTGAATCCACGGCACGCAATGCAGGATGGCTTGATTTGAAAATGCGTCCGGAGCGTCACAATTCAGTGAAGGTATTGATGCTGCTGGATGTGGGTGGTTCCATGGACGACCACATTCGCCGCACTGAAGAACTGTTCAGCGCTGCAAAAAGTGAATTCAAACACTTGGAGTTCTATTATTTTCACAATTGCGTCTATGACTTTTTGTGGAAAAAAAACCATCGTCGACACAGCGAAAGGTTTCAAACCACTGACATATTGCGTACCTACAACAGCGATTACCGCCTGATCTTTGTGGGTGATGCCACTATGAGCCCCTATGAAATTCTGCAACCTGGCGGCTCGGTTGAATACAACAACAAGGAAGCCGGTGCGGTGTGGCTGCGGCGTTTTCTGGATCGTTTCCCGAAAGCTGTTTGGCTGAATCCGGAACCTGAAGGGCTATGGCAATATCGTCAAAGCGTTGAAATCATTCAAAATATTATGGAACACCGAATGCATCCGCTGACAGTAGCCGGGCTGGAAACAGCCATGCGATATCTTAGTAAGTAATCCTTGTATTCCTTTTTCTGGCCCTCCCCGTTATTAGCAACACAAACACATTTCGTGTGGAGAAAGAAAATGGAAACCAAACGTACTCATCCCCTGATTATTACTGCCGCTGTTGCCGTGATTCTGGCCAGCGGTATTGCGATTGCCTCCATGACCGGCCTTCTACCAAGCAGCAATGCCAACATGAGCGACCAGGAAATCGCCCAAATGGAAGAAGAAGCACGTCTGGAAGAAGAAGCAAAAGCCAAGGAAGAAGCGGCAGCCAAGAAAGCCGCTTCAAAGCCTGCTGCGTCCAAGCCCGCGCCTGTGCAAACAGCCTCAACATGCAGCACCTGCGGCCGCGTGGTTGAAATTCGCCAACGCACTGTTCAAGGTGAAGGCACCGGTATCGGCGCTGTAGCTGGTGGTGTGGTGGGTGGTTTGCTGGGCAACCAGATTGGCGGCGGTAGCGGCAAGAAAGTGGCCACTGCAGCGGGTGTCGTGGGTGGCGCAGTACTTGGCAACAAAATTGAGAAAGATCGCAACTCGACCACGCAATATGATGTGGTGGTTCAGTACGACGCTGGCGGTTCAGACGTATTCAGCTTCAGCAGCCCACCCAGCTGGCAGTCTGGCGACCGTGTGAAGGTTGTGAACGGTCAGATCACCTCTAGCCTGTAAACCCGCTCATCTGTTTACAGGATTTGTTTGGTCACCCAGCAATGGGTGGCCTTTTTCATTTGGGTGACGGAGTGTGGAACCAGTTGAGATAGCGGGGCACTCAATTCAAATTTCCATTTAAACGGAACCTCCGCATGACCGCACTGAATGACCCCGATTTGATCAAGGCACTGGCCGCCTGGGTGGGACAACTGAAAAGCCCCTATCATGAGGACAAAGATGTGAAAAAGTTTCCTGTGAAGCTAATGTCAAGTTCCCCAAATGCATGGCTCGAGATCAAGCAAATTGACCAAGGCATGATGGAGATAACCTGTATTCACCGGGTGATGGAGCAGGATGAATATAGCGATCTTGAGGGAATTCGCAAGGAATGCAGCCAGTTCAATGCATTAATGGAACGTGTTCGACTTCCAGCCTACATGTGGGAGGATCGCGGCAAGGCTGAATTTCAACTACGCTGGCAAGAAACCCTGGTTACTCAAGCTGATTTAAAGTACGTACAGCGATTTTTTGAGCAATCTCTTTACTTGGCCAACGCCCTGCAAAGCCGACTGGGCTGGGCACTGAACAGTCAGCCCCAGCCACTTAGCCATTAAAACTTGTCAGCCCTAGGCTTTTACGGTCAGTAACAACATGTTCAAGCGGCGAACAAACCCAGCAGGGTCTTCAAGCTGGCCGCCCTCAGCCAATACGGCCTGATCAAACAGCACGTTCACCCATTCATCGAAATGATCTTTCTCGATCTTCAAACGTTGAATAAAGGGATGCTCAGGGTTTAGCTCAAGAATTGGCTTGGTGTCGGGTGCATTCTGGCCAGCCTGCTTCAACATGCGCTTCAAATGCTCGCTCATGCCCATTTCATCAGCAACGATACATGCCGGGCTGTCGGTCAAGCGCAAGGTGACACGCGCCTCTTTGATGCGGTCTTTCAGCAGGTCTTCGACTTTCTTCAACACATCCTTGAACTCGTCTTCAACCTTCTTCTTGGTTTCCTTGTCTTTTTCATCCTCAAGGGCACCCAAATCAAGGCCACCTTTGGCACAGCTTTGCAGTTCCTTGCCGTCGAATTCCTGCAGGTAAGACAACATCCACTCGTCTACTCGGTCGCTGAGCAGCAGCACTTCCACACCCTTCTTCTTGAACACTTCCAGGTGCGGGCTGTATTTGGCAGCTGCATAGGTGTCGGCTGTGACGTAATAAATCTTGTCCTGGCCCTCTTTCATGCGGGCCACATAATCAGCCAGCGAAACGGTTTGAGCTTCGCTTTCACTTTGCGTGGTTGCAAACCGCAGCAGCTTGGCAATGCGTTCTTTGTTGGCTGGGTCGTCGCCCATGCCCTCTTTTAGCACTTGGCCAAATTCTTTCCAGAAGCTGGCGTATTTCTCGGTTTCGTTTGCAGCCATGTCTTCCAGCAAGCCCAGTACCTTCTTCACTGAGCCTTCGCGAATAGCCTTTACGTCGCGGCTTTCCTGCAAAATTTCGCGCGACACGTTCAAAGGCAGATCAGAGGAGTCGATGACGCCTTTCACAAAACGCATGTACGGAGGCATTAACTGCTCTGCATCGTCCATGATGAATACGCGCTTTACATACAGCTTGATGCCCTTTTGCTGGTTGCGGTCCCACAGGTCGTAAGGGGCCTTGGCGGGAATGTACAGCAGCGAAGTGTATTCCGAGCGGCCACCTTCAACGCGGTTATGAGTGTAGGCCAAGGGGTCAGCAAAATCGAAGCTGATGGTTTTGTAAAACTCGTTGTACTGCTCAGCAGTGATGTCGCTTTTCGAACGGGCCCACAAAGCATTGGCCTTGTTCACGTTTTCCCACTCACCCGTGGCTTTCATCCCGCCCGCTTCTTCGTCCCATTCTTCTTTCAGCATTTGGATGGGCAGGGAAATGTGATCGGAATATTTGGTCAGAATGCCCTTCAATTTCCAGCCAGAAAGCAATTCATCCTCATCTGCTTTCAAGTGCAGAATGATTTGAGTGCCACGGTCTGCTTTCTCAATGGCTTCCACGCTGAATTCGCCATCACCTTTCGATTCCCATTCAACGCCCTCTGCGGCCGGCAAACCGGCTTTGCGCGAGCGCACCGTGACTTTGTCAGCCACAATGAACGCCGAATAAAAACCCACGCCAAACTGGCCTATCAAGGCAGCGTCTTTTTGTTGATCGCCACTCAGTTTGCCAAAAAATTCTTTGGTACCACTTTTGGCGATCGTGCCCAGGTGTTCAATGGCATCTTCGCGGCTTAAGCCAATCCCATTGTCTTCAATCGTGATGGTGCGGGCTTCCTTGTCAAAGCTCACGCGAATTTTCAGCTCGGTGTCACTCTCGAACAGCCCAGCGTTGTTGATGGCTTCAAAGCGCAGTTTGTCGCAAGCGTCCGATGCGTTGGAAACCAGCTCGCGAAGAAAGATTTCCTTGTTGGAATACAGCGAATGAATCATCAAATGCAGAAGTTGTTTCACTTCTGTTTGAAAACCCATTGTTTCCTTCATTGCACCCATGTTGTTTTCTCCCTTCATCTTCTTGGTTTGGATGTTGGGGAAATGGGGGCGAATTCCTGAATTTCAAGACGAAAAAAAGCCCCGGAGGGCTTTTTTTAATTGGTTTTGCGAAGGGAATCTGCCTTGAACTTGATATCCAGTTCCTTGCCTTTTCTGCCCCGTTTTCCAAGGCGCTCAGCCAGCAAGGCTGGTTTCAATACCTCCTCCCGGTCTTTTCCACCACGGCCTGTGCCCGCAATCACCAAGCTCTCAGACGGGCCGAAAGCAACCGCGGCCACCAACGAGTCTTTGTCATCGAGAGGCAACAGTTGTACGCCACGCCCGCCACCTGAGAGTTGTTTGAGCTCGTCCAGCATGAAGACATGGAAACGTCCACTTTCGGCAAGCACGGCCACCCGGTCGTCGGTGGCCTGCAACAACACCGGCGGCAAGAGCTTTTCACCCGGGTTCAGGCTGATGAATTGCTTGCCCGCTTTCATGCGGCTCTCCATATTGCCAGCCATGGCCAAAAAGCCGTAGGCCCCGCTGCAAGCCAGAAATACGGGCTGGGAAGCAGCTGCGGCTAGCGCGTGGCTCAGCGTACCGCCATTCAACTCTACAAGGCTTTGTGCGGGTATGCCATCGCCCCGGCCACCCGGCCATGCAGACACAGGCACACTAAACACCTTGCCCAGTGCATTGCCGGCACCAAACAAGTAGGTGTTGTCGGTGGTTTTGCATTCAAAAGCGGCGTACAAGGCGTCGCCCACTTTAAAACTGAACTGGGCGGCGTCGTGGCCGTGGCCCTGGCGGTTTCGTATCCAGAATTTCTGGGAAACAATGACCGTAGTCGGTTCTTCAACCACTTTCACTTCCACGCTGGCTTTTTCGGCTTCTTCAATCAACGTGCGGCGATCATCGCCATAGGTGTCGGTGTCTTTACGAATTTCGGAAATAATTCGGGTTTTCAGCTTGCCTTCATCGGCCAGCAAGGCTTCAAGATCAGCCTTTTCCTCGCCCAACTTGGCCAGTTCCTGCTCAATCTTGATTTTCTCAAGGCGAGCCAACTGACGCAGTCGAATTTCAAGAATGTCCTCGGCTTGACGGTCGCTCAGTTGAAAAGCTTCAATCAAGGCAGGCTTGGGCTCATCGCTTTCGCGAATCACCTTGATCACTTCATCGATGTTCAACCAAGCGATCAAGCGGCCTTCCAACACGTGAATACGATCATTAACCTGCGCCAAGCGATGTTGGCTGCGTCGGGTTACGCACACTTTGCGGAACTCGATCCAGTCCAGCAACATGGCAATCAAACCACGCTGGCCCGGGCGGCCCGAATTGTCGATGCTCACCAAATTGATGGACGTGTTGGTTTCCAAACTGGTGTGGCTAAGTAGCAGGTTCGAAAACTCCTCTACCGACACATTCCGGCTTTTTGGCTCGAAGACCAAGCGTACGGCGTTCTCTTTGCCCGATTCATCGCGCACCGCATCCAGCATGGCCAACACTTGCGCCTTCAGGTTTTGCTGCTCTGTATTCAGGCTTTTCTTACCAGCTTTTACCTTGGGGTTGGTCAATTCTTCAATTTCTTCCAGCACCTTGGCAGTGCTGGTGTTGGGAGGTAACTCTTTCACCACCAACTGCCACTGGCCGCGCGCCATTTCCTCAATTTCCCAGCGCGCCCGCACTTTGATGGAGCCCCGACCACCGGCATAAATTTCTTTCATCGCACTGGCGGGCGAGATAATTTGCGCACCACCCGGGAAATCTGGAGCTGGCAAATGGCCCATGATGGTGTCCAGGTCCGCATTCGGGTGTTTGATCAAATGAATCGTCGCGGCGGCCACTTCCCGAATGTTGTGGGGTGGAATGTCGGTGGCCATGCCCACTGCAATTCCCGAAGCGCCGTTGAGCAACACAAAAGGCAAGCGCGCTGGCAACAGTTTGGGTTCCTGAAAGCTGCCATCGTAGTTCGGAATGAAGTCGACAGTCCCCATATCCACTTCGTCCAGCAACAGCTTGGCGATTGGCGTCAGGCGGGCTTCGGTGTATCGCATGGCAGCGGCGCCATCGCCATCCCGGCTGCCAAAATTGCCCTGACCATCGATCAGCGGGTAACGCAAGGTAAAGTTTTGCGCCATGCGCACCAATGCATCGTAGGCGGCCTGGTCGCCATGCGGATGGTATTTACCCAAAACATCGCCGACCACACGGGCCGATTTCACAGGCTTGGCATTGTTACCTAGGCCCATTTCATTCATGGCATACAAAATTCGCCGCTGAACAGGTTTTTGACCATCCGCACACTCGGGCAGCGCCCGGCCCTTCACCACAGAAATGGCGTAATCCAGGTAGGCGCGCTCGGCATAAAGACCAAGGGTAATCGTTTCAGAATCGTCGCCGGAAGGTGGCGTTGCATCCAGAGTGAGTTGTTCCATGCGGTGCTTCGAAGTTTCTTATTTTGAGAATTGACGTTGACGAAGGGTTTCAAACAGGCACACCGAACTGGCCACCGACACATTCAGGCTTTCAACACTGCCAATCATCGGAATTTGTACCAGTTGGTCGCATTTTTCGCGGGTCAAACGACGCATGCCGTCGCCTTCAGCGCCCAGTACCCACGCAATCGGGCCGTTTAAATCGGCGTCATATAGGGTGTCTGTGGCCTCACCGGCAGTGCCGATGCACCAAACGCCCGCCTCTTGAATTTCTTCCAGTGTACGGGCCAGGTTGGTGACGGTAATGACCGGAATTGTTTCAGCCGCGCCGCAAGCGACTTTGGACACCACTGGGGTAATACCCACCGATTTGTCTTTGGGCAACACCACAGCATGCACGCCGGCTGCATCCGCGCTGCGCAGGCACGCACCCAGGTTATGGGGGTCGGTCACGCCATCCAGAACCAACAGCAGAGTGTTTTTGCCGTGGGTGTCGATGATCTCAAACAGGTCGTTGCTTTTAACCAGTTCCTTGGCAAAAGCCACCACCCCTTGATGCTGTTTGTGACCCGCTGCTTTTTCCAAACGGTCTGAATCGGCCGCGCTTACCTTCACGCCAGCAGCTTTCACCTTGTCGATGAACTGCTGCATGCGTTTGTCTTTTCGGTGTTGGTCCACCAACACCTCTTCCACGCTGGCTGGGGCTGTTTTAACCCGGGCCGACACGGCATGAAAACCATACAATATGGCCAATTGGCACGCTCCGCTTATCTAGATTTTTTCGCTGCAGTGCGCATTTTAGACCCAGTGGCAGGCTTGGTACGGCTGACACGCTTTGCTTTTTGAATTTCTTCTTTGCGCTTTTTCTCGGCCGCAGCCTTGCTGCGAGATTCATCCGCAGCCCGCCTCTTGTTCACGCCGCGCGTAGTGGCAGCCTCTTCGGGTGGCAAGACAGGCACAGTTTTACCCGCATCTTGCACGGCCTGCTGCATTTGAGCAGTGTTGGTACGGCGGCCTTGCTGGCGCTGCGGCCGGTTGCCTGCCTTGCCATTCAACTTGGCCGAACCAGGATCACGCATCAAGCTTTCAAACTTCAATCCCTGCACCAGGCGGAATTCAATCCGACGGGCATCCAGGTCAACCCTGGACACCTGCACATTGATCGGGTCAGTCAGCCGGTAGCGGATACCACTGCGCTCGCCACGCAATTCATGCAGGCTGTCGCTGTACTGGAAGTACTCTGTGCCCAGTTCAGAGACATGCACCAAACCCTCCACATACAAGGCATCGAGTGTAATGAACAAACCGAAGCTGGTTACGCCTGACACATGGCCCTGGAAGGTATCGCCAACTCGCTCTTTCATAAAGAAACACTTCAGCCAGGACATCACATCGCGAGAGGCCTCATCTGCACGGCGCTCCGTGGACGAAAACCAATTACCAGCTTGATCCCAACGCGCAATTTCCTCAGCTTTGTCCACTCGACGCTTGGGATCGAAATCCTCGAATTCACGCTCATCGAGTGGCAGTGGTACGTAACGCTTGCCAGCCAACAAAGCCTTGATACTTCGATGAACCATCAAATCAGGATATCGACGAATTGGAGACGTAAAGTGGGCATAGGCCGGGTAAGCCAGGCCAAAATGACCACTGTTGTGTGGGGTATAAATCGCCTGCTGCATCGAGCGCAACATCATGGTTTGCAGCAAGGCTTGATCAGGGCGCCCCTGAATTTTCTTCATCAGATTGGCGTAATCGATACTGGTGGGGTCATCGCCACCATCCAGCGTCAAGCCCACTGAACGCAAAAAGGCACGCAGGTTTTGCAATTTCTCAACCGTTGGGCCTTCATGTACACGATACAAACTTGGGTGTTTGCTGCGTTCCAGAAAATCAGCAGCGCACACGTTGGCCGCCAGCATGCATTCTTCAATCAAACGATGTGCATCGTTTCGGCGCTTGGGCACGATTTTATCGATCTTGCCATCAGGGTCGAGCATCACCTGGGTTTCAACGGTGTCGATTTCCATGGCACCGCGACGCTGGCGCGACTCAAACAGCACCTTAAACAGCGTATACAGGTTTTCGACATCGCCGTACACATGGCCCATGGCTTTGGCAGTCAGGCTTTGCGGATCAGTCAGTGCATCCCACACCTGGTTATAGGTGAGGCGCGCTGCGGAATGAATCACTGCATTGTAAAACTGGTAGGCCTTGATGGCTCCCTTAGGTCCGATGATCATGTCGCACACCAGAACCAGGCGGTCCACGCCAGGGTTCAACGAACACAAACCATTCGACAGTTTCTCGGGCAACATGGGAATGACCCGGCGCGGGAAATACACCGAAGTACCCCGCTTGGTGGCCTCTTGGTCAATCGGAGTGCCGGGTAACACGTAGTGACTCACGTCAGCGATGGCCACCAGCAAACGCCAGCCACCCTTGGTGTCGCTCGATGGGGTGCAATAAACTGCATCATCGAAATCGCGGGCATCTTCCCCATCGATGGTGACAAAAGGCACATCACGCAAATCCACACGACCTTTCAGGTCTTTGTATTCAACCTCATTGGGAATACTTTCGGCCTGATTCATGGTCAGTAAATTGAATTCATGCGGCACATCAAATTTGCGCACCGCAATCTCGATTTCCATGCCGGGATCGTCCAATTCACCCAGAACCTCCGCCACCTTGCCGATTGGCTGTGAATGACGGGTAGGCTGCTCAACAATTTCAACGGTCACCACTTTGCCCGGCGTGGCATTGCCAACATCTTTCGGCGACACCAATATGTCGTGCTTGATGCGCTGGTCTTCCGGAATAACCAGCAAAATGCCGCGCTCAGACACCAAACGCCCCACCAAGCGATTGGTCTTGCGTTCGGTGACTTCAACAATCGTCCCCTCTGGCTTGCCACGGTGGTCAGTGCCGGTAATCCGCACCAAAACGCGGTCGCCATGCAGCACTTTTTGCATTTCGCGTGGGGAAAGGAAAGCGTCTGGCCCGCGATCGTCGCGAACCAAGAAACCAAAACCGTCGCGGTGACCGGCCACTCGGCCAGCTACGAAATCAAGCTTGGTGGAAAGCAACAACATGCCCTTTCTGTTGGGCATTAATTGGCCATCCCGCTCCATGGCGTTCAGGCGTTTTTCAATAATGGGGATTTGATCTTCAGTAAGCTTCAGGTGCTCAAAAACCTGTTCGCGGGTTAAAGGGGCTTGCGCTTGGCGCAGTACAGCCAGGATGTCTTCACGACTTGGAATTTTTATTTCTGTTTTATGCATTGACAAATTTATTTATTTCATTAGAATTCACGGCTCGCACCTGTGCCCAGGTGGCGGAATTGGTAGACGCGCTAGGTTCAGGTCCTAGTGGTGGTAACACTGTGGAGGTTCGAGTCCTCTCCTGGGCACCAGCAGTTTTCTCTTCACCAGTTTTATCTTCACTTACGCGTTTCAACGCAGTGTACAGCACTTTCTCCGCTTTAATTCTGAATTTCCGAAGCGCTTTGCGAATTTGCATTGCAGCGGGTATTTGCAATACAAATTCGCCAAAAATTTCACTCAAAAACCATAGCCAACGCTGAAGATCAGGCTGGTATCAGTTTTCTTGACTCCCGGTGGCGGCATGTTGTCGTAATCCACATTCACCTGCGTAGCCACATTCACATTCTCAACAATCGGAACCCGCAAGCCCACCTTGGTTTTGAACAATGAATCAGCGGTGTCCTCAAGGCTCACAGACAGATCGTTGTTATTGAAGAACACCAAACGTTTATTCCAGAACTTGCGCTCATAGTCCAAACCCAAACTTAATGAGGGAAACGACTCATCAGCCGCAACGATGTAATCCTCATTGATGTAGGCCAAACCATATTCTGTCGACAACTTGGCACGATCAGTTTCAAAAAACTGGTAACCGTAACCAGCGCCCAGAGAAGTTCTCAAATTCAGGTCAGCCAACTTGTCCTGCTCGCCCTTGGCATTCACAAACAGGTAATCTTTTTCGCTCAGGAATGCGTCGTATTGGGTTAGCAAATATCGGTTTGATGTGGTTGTAACCCCGGCCGACTCAGCCTCGTTCACTTCAGCTGCGAGGGTGTACCTGTTCTCTGGCGTTCTGGCAATCAACTCTGCATCAAAATTCAGGGCATCGTCCTCCGAATTACCCCGATTGAACACGCCGCCGAGATTGGCTCTCCCACTGTATTTGACCGAATGATCCACAATCGGGGGGTTGAACATGGCAACCTCAGCCCTTTGAAGGGGTCTGGAGCGCCCCAGATCGCCCTGATCAATAATCAACTCACCCTGCTGACTCAGAGTCACCTTTCCTTTCGCGGTGCTCCCGTCTTTGAGTTTGACAATGACCCCCTCGTCAGACTCCAATTCAAGAACCTGTTTCCACGGTAGTTCAACTTCTCCGAACAACGGCGATTTAAGGGTAAGAATGTTGTCGCTTAACTTCACGATCTCGCCGGTGAGGCGATCACCATTTTTCAAGACCACATTGGCTGCGAAAACCGGACTGCTGAACAGGGAAAGTGCGATCACACAAGCAGGTGCATATTTGAACAGCGGGGGGAATTTTTCAACTTTTACTTCTTTTAAGACAGGCATTGTCCCGAGGTCTCCTTTCAGATTGATGGACCCATAGGATACCACAACGATTTTTAGGCCTTTTTAGACCACAAATAAGGTATTTTTGAGGGGAGTTAGAACAAGATATTCAGGGGAATTTCAGAGAAAATCTCGAGTCTCGAAAGGCTGCACAATCCAGACGTCCGAATGAAGATATTCAGCGGCAAAGTCCGGTTTGAAAACAGACCCAGGCTTTACCCAAACCACTGCAGTTTTCATCTCGGTGATAGTGGGGCAAATGGTGCACAGATGCTCACACAGCGCCTTCAAGGTATGTCCAGTGTCAGCCAGGTCATCCACCAAAAGCACCCGGCCACTCACCGGCCCAACTGCTGCGATGCTGGCTGAAATCTGCAGTTCACCCTGACTGGTTCCCTCGCCACCCCGATAGGAGGATGCAGCGATTACAGCCATGGGTTTTCGCAAAGAACGAGACAAGCCATCCGCCAGAAAAAGACCGCCCCGAGAAACCCCGAGCACGCAATCAGGCTGAAAACCCGAGTTTTTGACGGCATCCACCACCCGATCAATCAGGTGGTGGTACTGGGCATAATCGATGTGTAGCTTGTCGCTCATGCGCCAGAGCTTCTGATTCAGGCTTTGTAGGGGTGACGAAGCACAATGGTTTCGTCACGGTCCGGGCCAGTCGAGATCATGTCCACGGGGACACCGCACACTGCTTCCATGCGCTTCAGATAGATCTTTGCCTCTTCTGGCAAGTCATCGAACTGTTTCACGCCAAAGGTGGTGCCCTTCCAGCCAGGGAAAGTTTCAAAAATCGGCTTGCAGCCTTCGACTTTGTCGCTACCGAAAGGAAGAATATCGGTCTTTGTACCATCGGCCAATTCGTAGCCCACGCACATTTGAATGGTTTCCATGCCATCCAGCACATCAAGTTTGGTAATGCAAAGGCCTGAAACACCGTTCAACTGAATGGTACGGCGCAAGGCGGCCGCATCAAACCAGCCACAGCGACGTGGTCGGCCGGTGACCGAACCAAACTCATTGCCTTTCTTGGCCAGGTACATGCCTTTCTCACAAAACAGCTCAGTGGGGAACGGACCTGAACCAACGCGTGTTGCGTAGGCTTTGGTGATACCCAACACATACTGCAAACGCTGAGGGCCCACACCGGCACCCGGGGAAGCAGCGCCGGCGATACAGTTGGAGCTGGTCACAAAGGGGAAAGTACCGTGATCGATGTCGAGCAAGGCGCCTTGTGCACCTTCGAACAACAGGTTTTTGCCCTCATCATTTGCCTGCTGAAGCAAAGTGGGCACGTCCGCCACCATATTTTTGATTCGGGGAGCCAATGCCATGGCTTTGTCGAACACCACTTGGGCATCAACCGGCTCGGCGCCGAGGTACTGGGTTAATACAAAGTTGTGATAATCCAGCACCTCTTCCAGTTTGGCACGGAATTTTTCGGGATTAAACAGATCCTGCACGCGCAAGGCCCGACGAGCAGCCTTGTCCTCATAGGCAGGACCAATACCCCGGCCGGTGGTACCAATTTTCGCGTCGCCGCGCTTGGCTTCACGGGCCTTGTCCAGCGCAATGTGGTGGTCCAGAATCAGGGGGCAGGTTTCACTGATTTTCAAACGGCTTTCAACCGAGATTCCACCTGCCTGAAGCTCGTCAATCTCGCTCAGCAAAGCCTCTGGTGAAAGTACCACGCCATTGCCGATGTACACCTGTACGTCAGGACGCAAAATACCAGAAGGGATCAGGCGCAAAATGGTTTTCTTGCCACCGATGACGAGTGTATGACCCGCATTGTGACCGCCCTGGAAGCGAACAACGCCTTGGGCATGGTCCGTCAACCAGTCCACCACCTTGCCCTTGCCCTCGTCACCCCACTGGGTACCAATCACAACCACATTTCGAAAACTCATTTAACTTTCTCCTGATTCATGCCAATCGGCACCACTTTCCACACGGCGTTGGCCTGTACAAGCTGCCGATCACATACAAACTCTTCTTCCTCTTGGGCGGTATTGGGCAGCGATTGAAGCACCACCTCACCCTGACTGCGCAACTCGCGAATTACAGCCATCAATTCAGTGTCGTAAACCCATGGAGCGCGAATGGCTGTTTTGGGCCGGGAATGCACAGCCTGCAAAGACACCAGTTCTCGCAAATCCACTGAAAAGCCAGTGGCGGGGCGGGCTCGACCATACACTGCGCCCACATCGTCGTAGCGGCCACCACGCAACACGGCGTTGGGGCAACCCTCTACGTAGGCCGAAAAAATCAGGCCACTGTGGTAATCAAAACTGGCCAAGTCTGCCAGATCCAGAATAAGCGCCGGCATGGCCGACACCGTTTCCTGCAAACGCGCAATCAAGGTGCGCAATTCATTCAACACCGCACCCACTTTCGGGTTACGCGGCAAGGTCTCGGCTGCCCTGTTCAACACACAATTGCTGCCGCCGACGGAACCATACAGGCTCAACAAAGCCAGCACATTGGCCTTGCAAGCGGCCGATACCTCTGCCAACAATGCTTCCAGGGCAGGCCTGTCTTTTTGCGCCAGGCAATCGTGCAAACGACGTATCAAATTGTCGGACAAACCCTCGCCATCCACCACTGCTGCCAGCAGGCCAGCGTGTGACAAGGCCAGGCGATAACCCTTCAGGCCAGACAGGTTCAGTGTATCCACGGCCAAATTCAGTATTTCAAGGTCGGCTTCAATGCCACCACAGCCATACAGCTCAGCACCGCATTGCAGTGGCTCACGGGTATTGTGCAAACCCAGAGCCTGCGTGTGCAGAACCGGGCCACAATAACAAAGGCGTGTCGCACCCTTCCGGTTCAAAATATGGGCATCAATACGTGCCACCTGGGGCGTGGTGTCAGCCCGCAAGCCCAACATACGCCCGCTGGCCTGGTCAAGCAACTTGAAAGTTTGCAAATTCAGGGATGCATCGGCGTTACCAAGCAGTGATTCGGTGTACTCCAGCATGGGAGGCATTACCAACTCGTAGCCGTATACACGAAAGCGGTCCAACAAAGACCGTCTCAATTCTTCAATTCGCCTGGCCTCGGAAGGCAATACATCGGCGACAGACTCTGGCAAAAGCCAAGCAGACATGACTATTCCAACTCTTCAACGAGTGTTTTACAACAAAAAAAGCGTGATACCGATGAGGATCGCCACCAGCCCAACAAATCGTATTTGACCTTCTGTGAGCGAGGCAATCTTGAGAAAGGTCTCTTTCCATTGTTTTGGAAACAGAAAAGGCATAAGGCCCTCGAGAATGAACACGAGGGCCAAAGCCAGCCAAAAGGTCTCGCTCATATCAGTTTTCCCAGAGCCAGACCTTTCAAGCGAAGGCAATTAACCAACGCAAGCGCACGAAAGCCCAAGTTATTGCGTTTTCTGCAAAAACTTGAAGAAATCAGACTGCGGATCAACCACCATCACATCAGACTTGGATGTCAAAGACTTCTTGTAGGCATCCAGACTGCGGTAAAAGGAATAGAACTCGGGATTGCGACCAAAAGCGGCATTATAAATCGAACCGGCCTTTGCATCACCCTCCCCCTTGATAGTTTGTGCTTCTCTGTAGGCTTCAGCCAAAATAACGACCACCTGGCGATCAGCATCCGCACGAATTTGCTCGGCCTCCGCTGCACCAGTGGCACGCAGGTCGTTGGCCACCCGCTTGCGCTCGGCCTCCATACGGCGGAACACTGATTCACTGACCTCAGGCAGTAAATCCACGCGTTTCAAGCGAACATCCAGAATCTCCACGCCAATTTCTGCAGCCTCATCCTTGACCTTTTCCACCACTGTGTTCATGACGGTGGTTCGCTCGCCTGAAACCATTTGCGGCACGGTTCGCTTGGTAATTTCCTCGTTCAAAGCGGACTTGACCACCTGAGACATACGGCTTTGAGCCAGGCGGGAATCACCACTCAAACGAACAAAATACAAGCGAGGATCGACAATGCGCCACTTGATATAAGAGTCGATCAAGAGGTTTTTCTTCTCGGAAGTAATAAAACGCTCAGGTTCGGGGGTGTCAATGGTTTGAATACGCTTGTCCAGAAAAATAACATTCTGGAAAGGTGCGGGTAGCTTGAAATACAAACCAGGCTCCTGGCGCACTTCTTCAACCTGACCCAAAGCAAACACAATGGCATATTGGCGCTGATCCACAACGTACAGGCAGGTGTTGGCGACAAAAAAGCCAATCAACGCAGCCGCTACTACTACAAAAATCTTAGGCATGATTAGCGAGCTCCCCGGTCACGATTGCGCATGGCATCGCGAATGCTAGTGTCAAATCCATCATTGGCAGCACGTGGTGCAGATGGGCTGGTTTCAGCGGCTTTGGCAGCAGCAGCGGCAGATGTCGCACTGCTTTCAGCGCCAGATGCACCAGTTTTCTCAATCAATTTGTCCAAAGGCAAATACAGCAGCTGGCTGTTGCCTTTCGAGTCAACAATGACCTTGGTCACATTGGTGTAAATTTCCTGCATCGCATCGATGTACAGGCGATCCTTGGTGACTTTCGGTGCTTTCTCGTATTCGGTCAAAATTGCCTTGAAGCGGGCTGAATCACCCTCGGACTGGGCAACCACACGTTCGCGATAACCATTTGCCTCTTCCAGCAAACGCGCCGCATTGCCTCGGGCACGCGGAATTACATCATTTGCATAGGCTTCACCGTCGTTTTTCAAACGCTCACGGTCCTGACCCGCCTTCACTGCATCGTCGAATGCAGCTTGAACCTGCTCGGGAGGCTGAACACCCTGCACGGTCACGCTGGATACCAGGATACCCGTACCGTATTTGTCGAGGATTTCCTGCATCACTTCAGCTGTATTCAAGGCAATCTGCTCTCGACCTTCGTAAAGTACAAAGTCCATTTTGCTACGACCCACTACTTCGCGAATGGCTGTTTCAGCGGCCATTTTCACCGACTCATCCGGATCGATGGTGTTAAACAGATAATCACCCGCATCTTTGAGGCGGTATTGAACCGCAAATTGGATGTCGATGATGTTTTCATCTTCGGTCAGCATCAGCGCTTCGCGCAGCACCTTGCTTTTCACGTCGTTGCGATAACCCACCTCAACAATACGCACCTGAGAGGAGTTCACCACTTCATGCGACTGAATTGGATAAGGCAAGCGCCATTGGAAGCCTGGCATTGAAGTGTGGTGGTATTTACCAAACTGCAACACCACGCCTTCACGGCCTTCCTGAACGATGTAAAAACCGCTGGCCAACCAGACAAGCACGGCGACCACGATCACCGCAGTGAAACCTCGACCTGCATTCTCCATGCTGGGGCCACCACTGCCGCCACCGCCCAAGGGACCGCGTGGACCACCGCCATGGCCACCTTTCTTCCCGAACAGGCGGTTAAGCCTGCTGTTGAAGTCGCGCCATAGTTCATCGAGGTCCGGGGGACCGTCCTGACGGCCGCCGGGACGGCGATTGTCTTGATCTTGAGGCTTTGCGGGTTCATCGTTGTTTTGATTACCCGATGAATTTCTGCCCCAATCCGGATCATTCATTGACATGCTTGTTCCTACTGCTGAAAAATTAGTTGTTGACGTTCAGGCCCATTGCAATTCATCTGACTGCGTGTCTGCACCCCTGCTTTGAGCATAGAAGTTGCCAGCAAGTTCAGTCAGGCATTCACGCAACTCAGGAATGCCAAGCCCATAGCGCGCACTCACCGCCACGGACAAAATCTTACCATCGCCGTCGCGCTCGACTTCCACGGAACGCTCGCAGGCGTCTATTTTGTTCCAGATGATCACCTGTGGAACATCCCCCGCGTCGATCTCCAGCAGTACTTTGTTGACCTCGTCGATTTGACTGTGCCGGACTGGAGAGCTCACATCAACGACATGCAACAACACGTCGGCGTGCACCGCGCTTTCAAGAGTGGCTTTGAAGGCATCGACCAGCGAATGGGACAGATCGCGAATAAATCCAACCGTATCCGACAAGGCCATGTCTACCTTGGGTGCAAGCCACACACGGCGTGTGGTCGTATCCAGGGTGGCAAACAGTTGGTCGGCCGCATACGCCTTGTCGCTCGCAATGGCATTGAACAAAGTGCTTTTGCCGGCATTGGTGTAGCCCACGATCGCAACCGTGAACTGCCCTCGCCGCTCGCGTTGACGGCGCTGGGTTTGACGCTGTTTCTGAAGCTTCTCGAGCCTGGTTTTCAGTTGCTTGACCTTTACACCGATCAGGCGCCGGTCTGTTTCGAGTTGGGTTTCACCCGGGCCACGCATGCCGATACCACCTTGCTGGCCGTACAAATTCGCGTTGCCCCGCACCAAGCGCGAGGCCATGTACTGAAGCTGTGCCAACTCAACCTGCAACTTGCCCTCGAAACTGCGTGCCCGAATGGCAAAAATATCGAGGATCAAACCCGTTCGGTCGATGACTCGACGCCCGAGTGCATTCTCAAGGTTTCGTTGTTGGGCCGGACTCAGACTGTGGTTGAAAATGACGAGCTCCACCTCTTCGGCTTCGCAATGCGCAAGTATTTCCTGCACCTTGCCTGAGCCGATGAATGTGGCTGAGTCAGGGGAACGCCGCTTGGACACGAAAACGCCGATCACCTCTGCACCCGCAGAGGTGGCCAGTAGGGCAAGCTCATCGACACTTTCGCGGAACTCGTGTTGACCTAGATCGAGTGCAACCAGGGAACTACGCGTCATTTCAAACCGCGGAATAATTTGAAAGTGAAGATAAGGTTACTCCTTCACCTCGGGGGTGAATGTCACTGAACGGCCAGGCACAACAGTCGAAATTGCGTGCTTGTAGACCATTTGGGTTACTGTGTTACGCAGCAAAACCACGTACTGATCGAAAGACTCGATTTGGCCCTGAAGCTTGATGCCGTTGACCAGGTAAATGGACACGGGTACATGCTCTTTGCGCAGCAAATTGAGGAAGGGGTCTTGTAGTAGTTGCCCTTTGTTACTCATAACAGCTCCAGACTGTGTTGATATTATTAAATGTCAGAGCTTTTGGCTCGTCACGCTTAGTTTACAGAAAGCGTCTATGGGTGCCAAACGGAAGCCCTTCTTTTGTTGATATGGACACTCTTTTTTCATAAAAAGTTCAAATCCAACGACAAAGAGTGATTCCCGTTGACATCCCCCACTTAACAGGGGGCTAACTCAAGCCATTGAGACAGGCGGGGACGCCGAATGAACTCTTCTTGAAACTCGGTCAATTTCGCCGTGGACTGGGGCAATCGGGCAGCCCATTCAGAAGTCAGGGATGGGTCGTACCAAAGCGCTTTTGCCACCACTTCAGAACTGATGTTGGCTGGGTCACAAATCAAGGCAAAGCGATCATCACCCCGCACAATGGCCAGAAGACCGATCACTCCATGATCAATCAACAAACTCAGAATCTCATCCAGCTGGTCGGGTGGCACCTTGGCAAACACCCGCAACTCTTCCATGGTCATGCCCGGCTTTTCCTGCTGCCGCGACTTTTCCAGTTCAACCAAAACACTCAAACCTTGCAACCACCTTTCACCAGGGCGGTTACTAGGGTTCCAGTAACCAGTGCGGGCCACAGGCAAAGCCGCAACAGTACTGGCCCCCAGCAACACAATAATCCAGCTGACGTAAATCCAGAGCAAAAAGATTGGAAATGCCGCCAAAGCACCATACAAAGCCGTATAACTTGGAAAGTGCGTGATGTAAGCCGCAAAAGCCCGCTTGGAAATTTCGAACAGCACGGCGGCCAATACCCCACCCACCAAGGCGTCTTTCCAGTGCACCGCCCTATTCGGAACAATTCGATAAATAAAGGCAAAAGCCAACACCGTCAAAGTCAGCGGTATCAGATTAAGGGCGGGAAACATGCCACCCAACACAGGATTCACACCCGCCATGGTTTCACCGATCAGCGCAGTGGATACGCTGATGCTCAACCCGATCAGCACTGGCGCCAGCGACAACACAGCCCAATACAGCACCACCTTGTTCATGGTCGAACGTTGACGCTTCACGTTCCAGATTTGATTGAACACCCTATCCACCGTGAACATGGTGGTCAATGCAGTAATCACCAGAAACACGATACCAATTGCGGTCAGCCCCTTGGCTTTGTCAGAAAACTGAGTGACATAAGTCAAAATGGTTTCAGACAGGGTTTCGGGAAAAAAGCTGTCGATCAAATAGCCCTGAAGCGACAACTGCAAACGGTCAAACATCGGAAATGCCGTGAATATGGCCAGCACCACCGTGGCCAATGGCACCAAGGACAGCACCGTGGTAAAGGTGAGGCTGGCAGCCACCTGCGGCAAGCGCTGCTCGCTGATGCGCTGGCTCACCAGCCGTGTAAACGCGATCCACCAGCGCAAGTTCAGCGGTGACAGCTCAACATCGGCCACGCTGAACGCACGCCGGGCACCACGCATAAAGCGTGCACGGCGCGTTTGACTCTCTTCGGTCGATTTGCCAATGGCTTTGAAACTCTTGGTCTCAGTTGTTTCGGAAGGTGCGGCTGAACTCATGCGCTTCGATACAATAGGGGTTCCAACAGCCCCCATGATAACCCTTAAGCATGATTGAAGTATTGGTCTTGTATTACAGCCGCCATGGCGCAACCGCACAGTTGGCCCGCGAAATTGCACAGGGCATAGACTCCGTGAAAGGTGTTTCGGCAAGAATTCGAACCGTACCTGGAGTATCTGCGAACACAGAAGCCACGGAATCCGACATTCCCGAACAGGGCCCACCCTACGCAGAGCCCGCGGACTTGAAAGAATGCGCTGGCCTTGCCATGGGATCCCCAACACGGTTTGGCAACATGGCTGCACCCATGAAGTATTTTCTGGACGGCACGGTTGGAACCTGGCTGGCTGGCGATTTGATCAACAAACCCTTTTGCGTATTTACCAGCACTGGCAGTTTGCATGGAGGCCAGGAAACCACGCTGACCAGCATGGCATTGCCCTTGATCCACCATGGCATGCTGTGGCTGGGTATTCCTTATTCCGAACAGGCATTGAACGACACACGCACCGGCGGCACGCCCTATGGCGTGACCCATTGGGCGGGCGGACAAGGCCAACACCCGATTTCCGAGCATGAAAAAACGCTTGCCCGAGCTCAAGGTGCACGCCTTGCGAAAGCGGCATTGGCCCTTCAACACATGGATAAATCTTGATGAGCAGCACACCTGAAGTTGATTTGACCCGCAAGAAAGCCTACTGGGCAACAGTCAGCAGCCTGTTGGCGTTAATTGCCCTGTGCGTGGCCTGGGAACTTTTTGTTGCGCCCATTCGCCCGGGTGGCAGCTGGCTGGTGCTGAAGGTGCTGCCCCTGCTGCTGGTGGTGCCCGGCATATTCAAACAACGCGTGCGAACCTATCAAGCCACATCACTTCTCGTGTGGCTTTACTTCGCTGAGGGTGCCACACGCGCCAGTTCCGACCCGGCGTTGGCCTCCCAGTTAATGGCCGGGCTGGAGGTGCTACTAACCATTACTTTGTTCGCCAGTGTCAGCGTGTATGCCCGTACCTACAAAGTCCCCAAGACAAAGGTTGCCTAAACGCATGAATGAATTTCTCGAACAGTTACGCAAACAGGTGCCTGGGCTGCTGATCAGCACTGAGGCGGCCTACATTGCCCAAGCCTGTACCGATTGGCGCAAACGCTACTGCACCACTGCGCTGGCTGTTCTGGAACCCATGACCACCCGACAGGTGCAAGACATTGTCAAAACATGCGATGCATTCAATGTGGCCATTTCAACCCAAGGTGGGAACACTGGCTTGGTGGGTGGTGCGGTGCCCGTGGCAGATACCGACGCGGAAAAACGACCGCATGTTGTACTTAAAACAGGGCGCATTCGCGAGTTCCTGAAGCTGGATGAAAGCAACCTGACTTTGACTGCCAGCGTAGGTTACACCCTGCATGAAATTCAGGAATATGCGTTGGCGCATGGCTTTTTATTCCCCTTGAGCCTGGCCTCAGAAGGTACCTGCACCTTGGGCGGCAACCTCGCCAGCAATGCTGGGGGCGTCGCGGTGCTGCGCTACGGCAATACCCGCGAATTGTGTCTCGGGCTGGAGTATGTGAACGCACAGGGCGATTTGTGTGGTGATTTGCGGGGACTTCGCAAAAACAACACTGGCTATGACCTGCGTCATTTGTTGATTGGCTCGGAAGGCACTTTGGGAGTGATAACCACTGCCTGCATGAAGGTGTACCCTGCCCCCCAAAGCCGCTGTGTGGCGTGGCTGAATGTGGACAACATTCAAACTGCCGTGGACGCATTGGGATTTGTACAAGGCCGCTTGTTTGGTGAACTCAGCAGCTACGAATGGATGAACGTCAATGCAATTGATGTGGTTCAAACCCATTTTCCTGCCCGCGCGCCGACCTGCCCCGGCGCTGTTGACCATGTGCTCGCTGAATTCACCTCATTGGGTTCCGAAACCACCTTGCGTGAACAAGTCACCAAAACACTCGAGGCGCTGTTGGAAGAGCTTCCCGGGGTACGCAACATTGCCATGGCTCAAAACGGACGGGAAATTGAAGCGTTTTGGGCTTTGCGAGAAAACATTTCCGAAGCGCAGGCCAAAGAGGGTTTGAACGTCAAACACGATGTAGCCTGCGCTGTCTCGCAGCTACCCACATTTCACGACATGGCCCTGAATGACATTGCTGAGCATGGCGTGGATGTTCGGCCAGTGTTGTTTGGCCATTTGGGCGACGGCAACCTGCACTTCAATTTGTCAGCCCCAAAAGGCAACGACTCGTCAGAATTTCTCAAACAACACCAAAATTTGCTCAATACCTTGGTGCACGAGACCATTCTCCGTTGCGGCGGTACCATATCGGCTGAACATGGTATTGGACAATTGAAAGCGGAATTGTTGCGAGAGATTACCAGCGACAGCAATTACTCGGCGTTTGTAGCGATCAAAAAGGCCATGGACCCTAAAAACCTCCTGAATCCCGGCAAGCTGGTGTTGATATGAGCCCGGCAGCTGTTGCGGGTTTATTGACGACTTGTTAAGAGATTGCAGCCATGATCGCCAGCGCATCTTCAACCACCTGCCAGTTGTTGGCCTTCAGCCGGGTTGAATCGGACAGCACCTGACGGTAAAGCCTTCCACCGGGCTGTCCGTGAAACAGACCCAACCAGGATTTCGTGATGTTTCGAATGCTTTCACCTTTTTGCAACTCCTGCTCAGCATAAGCGCGCAATTCATCAATAACGTCCAAACGGCTTTTTGATTGGATCGGTTGGCCAATGATTTCGTCAAATCCGGCCAATAGCCACGGGTTGGAATAAGCCTCTCGACCAATCATGCAACCATCAGCCCATTCCAAGTGGGTTTGAATCGACTCGAGGGTTGTAATTCCTCCGTTCAGAATGATTTGAAGATGCGGGAAATGTTGCTTCAGGCGCTTTACCACCTGGTAACGCAAAGGAGGAATATCGCGGTTTTGCTTTGGGGACAGGCCTTTGAGCACCGCATTGCGCGCGTGCACAATGAAGGTGTTACAACCCGCTTCACTCACCTTGCCCACAAAGTCATACAGCATGGTTTCGCTTTCATCGTAATCAAGCCCAATCCTGTGCTTCACAGTTACATCGATCGAGCAGGCATCCCGCATGGCTTTCACGCAGTCGGCCACCAAGTCGGGTTCCGCCATCAGGCAAGCGCCAAACGATCCCTTCTGGACACGCTCCGACGGACAACCCACATTCATGTTCAATTCATCGTAACCAGCTTGTTCAATCCATTTGGCGCAACGTGCCATGTGCTCCGGGTCGCTGCCACCGATTTGGAAGGCGACTGGGTGCTCTTCCTCGTTGAATGCCAAAAAACGCTGGCGATCGCCAAACACAAGCGCACCCGTTGTGATCATCTCGGTGTAAAGCCAGGTGTGCTGGCTTATCGCACGATGAAACCGACGGCAGTGCCGATCAGTCCAATCGATCATGGGAGCAACAGAGAGGGTGCGGGGTTTGAATGTCATGACTTGGATTCTACAAACAAAAAGGGCGAGGCCAAAGCCACGCCCCTTCTGGATTTCAAGCACTCATTGGCCAAAGGATGACCGAATGGAACTTATGCTGCGTCGCGGCTTGCTTTCTTGCGCTCATGTTCCTTCAGGAAACGCTTGCGAATTCGAATACTCTTGGGCGTAATTTCGACCAGTTCATCGTCCGCAATAAACTCAACTGCATATTCCAGATTCAGAGCAATTGGAGGCACCAAACGGACCGCTTCGTCGGTACCGGACGCGCGCACGTTGGTCAGTTGTTTGCCTTTGATTGGGTTGACGACCAGGTCATTGTCACGGCTGTGAATACCAATCACCATGCCTTCATACAGGGCTTCACCCGGGGAAACGAACATGCGACCACGGTCTTGCAATTTCCACAAAGCGTAGGCAACTGCATCGCCATCATCCTGAGAAATCAGAACACCATTGTGACGCTCAGCCAAACCGCCCTCACGAACAGGGGCGTATTGATCAAACACATGGCTGATCAAACCAGTACCACGTGTCATTGTCAGGAAATCACCTTGGAAACCAATCAAGCCGCGCGCTGGAATACGGTATTCCAGGCGAACTCGACCTTTGCCATCGGGCGACATGTCGAGCAAATCGCCTTTGCGACGACCCAATTCTTCCATGATGGCGCCCTGGTGGGTGTCTTCCACATCCACGGTCAACATTTCATAGGGCTCGCATTTCACCCCGTCAATTTCCTTAAACACCACGCGTGGACGCGACACGGCCAATTCATAGCCTTCGCGGCGCATATTTTCCAACAAGATGGTCAGATGCAATTCACCGCGACCAGACACCTCAAACACAGTGTCGTCATCGGTGTCTTTGACACGCAAAGCCACATTGCTTTTCAGTTCGCGCTGCAAACGGTCTCGCAATTGGCGACTGGTCACAAACTTGCCTTCGCGACCTGCCAAAGGCGAGGTGTTCACCATGAAGTTCATGGTCAAGGTGGGTTCATCCACAGTCAAAATTGGCAATGCCTCTGGAGTATCTGCGGCACACACCGTGGTACCGATACCAATCTCTTCAATACCATTAATCAAACAAATATCGCCAGCTTCAGCCTGGTCAACCAGCACACGCTCAAGACCACGGAACTTCAGCACCTGATTGATTTTGCCGTTAAATGGTGTACCGTCCGGACCATTCATGCAGACCACCTGCTGCCCAGTGCGCACAGTGCCGCGTTTGATTCGGCCAATACCGATTTTTCCCACGTAACTGTTGTAATCCAGAGAAGTGATCTGGAATTGCAACGGACCATTGGGATCGTCATCACGCACAGGCACGAATTTCAAAATGGCCTCGAACAGTGGACGCATGTCACCGTCACGTACATCGGGGGTGTTGCCCGCGTAACCATTCAATCCGGATGCGTAGACAATCGGGAAGTCCAGTTGCTCATCGGTTGCACCCAGCTTGTCAAACAGGTCAAAAGTTTGATCGATTACCCAATCCACACGCGCACCGGGGCGGTCCACCTTGTTGACCACCACGATCGGCTTCAAGCCCAAAGCCAAAGCCTTGCGGGTTACAAAACGCGTCTGGGGCATAGGGCCCTCAACGGCATCCACCAAAAGCAACACCGAATCTACCATCGACAACACACGCTCCACTTCACCGCCGAAGTCAGCGTGTCCTGGGGTGTCAACGATGTTGATGTGGGTGCCTTCATATTCAACTGCGCAGTTCTTGGCCAGAATCGTGATACCACGTTCCTTTTCAAGGTCGTTGCTGTCCATGACACGTTCTTCGAGTTTTTCGTTCTCGCGGAATGTGCCGGACTGGCGAAGAAGTTGGTCTACCAGCGTGGTTTTGCCGTGGTCCACGTGGGCGATAATTGCAACGTTACGTAATGCGCGTGTCATAGATTTACCTGAATCAATCTGTCGGGTCGAAGCAAGGCGCCCTTCCCATCCGTTTCTAAAATGCCTGTGCCCATAAACTGGGGCTCGCCTTTGAAGGCAATACTGTTCACATCCTGCGCGGAGGCTTCTCCGTACACCCGCACCCGCCCTGGTTTGACATTCGTCAAACCCAGTGGCAACCGTTGCCCGTGCGAAAACCGCCGCGCAAACTCATTGTTCAATTCGACTTTGCCCAGGCTGCCCAACAGGGCGTCTACCGGGAAAAGCACCGCATCCAAAGCGTCAAAGGGGGTTTCCGATTCACCGAGCACTTTGAGTGCTTCCAGGGTGTACGCGCGTTCCACTTTCAAGTCACCGATTGCGGTTCTGCGCAATTCCGTGAGATAGCCCGCTGTGCCCAAGGCCTTGGCAATGTCCTCGCCCAAGGTGCGCACGTAGGTGCCTTTGCTGCAATTCACTTCCAGTTCAATAATGCAATGGGCATCATTGTGCTCGAACTTGATGACATCCAATTGATGGATCAACAGGGTTCGAGCGGGTCTGTCCAATTCAATGCCTTCGCGAGCATACTCGTACAAAGGCTTGCCGTCTTTCTTTAATGCAGAAAACATCGGTGGAATCTGTTGAATTTCTCCAACAAACTGCTCACACACCTGCTTTACTTCACGCTCTGTGATGCTTCGAAGGTCACGCGTGCTGACCTCAGTCAATTCGCCCTCGGCGTCACCCGTGTTGCTGGCATACCCCAAGCGCACCTTGGTGCGATAGGTTTTGCTGGCATCAATCAAATCTGCTGCAAACTTGGTGGCCTCACCAAACATCAGGGGCAGCAGACCGCTTGCAAGCGGATCCAGCGTGCCCGTGTGTCCGGTTTTTTCAGCCTGGTACAAGCGTTTGACAATTTGCAGGGCCTGATTGGACGAGAAACCAGTTGATTTGTCGAACAACAGCACACCCGACAAGGCACGCTTTTGTCTCTTAATCTCCGCCACCGTCGCCACCACCATCCGAATCTGTGGCACCACCACCCTCGCCTTTCAGCGCACGGTCGATCATTTGGGACATTTCAGCCCCACGTTCAACGGATTGGTCGTGTTTGAAACGCAAGGTGGGCACGGTGTGAATGTGCAGCTTCTTGAAAATCAAATTCCGCAAATAACCCGAAGAGTCATTCAAAGCCTCCTCTGTGGTTTCGGCTGAACCCGTCAACACCGAGAAGTACACGGTTGCATAGGCATAATCGGGTGTCAGTTCCACATCTGTGATCGTGACGAACCCAAGCCGCGGGTCTCTCAACTCGCGGGGAATCAGCTCAGCCAGGTCTTTCTGGATTTGCTCAGCAACCCGAATACCTCTGGCTGGTGCTTTTTTCTTGTGACGCATACTTTCCTTTTCAAACCCGTACAGCGATTACAACTGGGTACGGGCCACTTCCTTCACTTCAAATGCTTCCAGAATGTCGCCAACCTGGATGTCGTCGTAGTTGTGCAGTTGCAAACCACACTCAAAGTTCTGACGCACTTCTTTGGCGTCGTCTTTGAATCGCTTGAGCGAGGCCAACTGACCTGTCCACACCACCACGTTGTCGCGCAACAAGCGAACGCCAGCACCACGACGGATTACACCGTCGGTCACCATACAACCTGCGACTGAACCGACCTTGGAGATCTTGTAAACTTCGCGGATTTCCACGTTGCCGATGATTTCCTCTTTCTTGTCGGGCGTCAGCATGCCGGTCATGGCCGCCTTGATTTCGTCGACTGCATCATAAATGATGTTGTAGTAACGAATGTCTACGCCGTTGTTCTCGGCAGTTTTCCGGGCGCCCTGATCGGCTCGAACGTTAAAGCCGATGATGACAGCCTTGGAGGCCACCGCCAGGTTGACATCTGATTCGCTGATGCCACCTACTGCCGCATGCACCACCTGAACCTTGACTTCGTCGGTTGACAGCTTCTGCAGGGCATGTGACAGCGCTTCTTGGGAACCCTGTACGTCGGCCTTCAGAATCACAGCCAAACTCTTGACCTCGCCCTCGGCCATTTGCTCGAACATGTTTTCCAGCTTGGCTGCCTGTTGCTTGGCCAGCTTCACATCGCGGAATTTGCCTTGACGGAACAACGCGATTTCTCGGGCTTTGCGTTCATCTGGCAACACAATCACTTCTTCACCGGCTGCCGGCACATCGCTCAACCCCTGAATTTCTACGGGAATGGAAGGGCCAGCGGAGTCGATGGAGCGACCGTTTTCATCGACCATTGCACGTACCCGGCCAAATGCCGAACCAGCCAGCACCACATCGCCTTTCTTCAAGGTACCGCTTTGAACCAGCACGGTAGCCACGGGGCCACGGCCCTTGTCCAAGCGGGATTCAACCACAAGGCCCTTGGCCGGTGCGTCCACCTGCGCTTTCAATTCCATCACTTCGGCTTGCAACAACACTTGCTCCAGCAAGTCGTCAATGCCCTTACCGGTTTTCGCCGACACGGGAACCATGGGTGAATCGCCGCCGTATTCTTCGGGAACCACGGAGTGAGTGATCAATTCCTGCTTCACGCGTTCAGGGTTGGCATCGGGTTTATCGATTTTGTTGATCGCCACCACCAAAGGCACATTGGCTGCTTTGGCATGGTGAATCGCTTCAATGGTTTGAGGCATCACGCCGTCATCGGCGGACACGACCAGAATCACAATATCGGTTGCCTTGGCACCACGGGCACGCATGGCGGTGAACGCCTCGTGACCTGGCGTATCCAGGAAGGTAATCATGCCGCGTTCAGTTTCAACGTGATAGGCACCAATGTGTTGTGTAATGCCACCTGCTTCGCCAGATGCAACCTTCGCGCTACGGATGTAATCGAGCAACGATGTTTTACCATGGTCAACGTGACCCATCACGGTCACCACGGGTGCTCGGGGCACAGAGGGCGCCTCGGAATGCGCAACACCTGCTTCTTCGATCATGGCTTCAGGATCGTCCAGCTTGGCTGCAATGGCACGGTGACCCAATTCCTCGGTCACAATCATCGCGGTGTCTTGGTCAAGCACCTGGTTAATAGTGACCATCTGGCCCATCTTCATCAGACACTTGATCACCTCGGCAGCCTTCACCGACATTTTGTGGGCAAGATCGGCCACGGTGATGGTCTCTGGCACGTGAACATCACGAACCACGGGCTCAGTGGGCTGGTTGAAATTGCTTTGTTCCTGGCTGTGGCGATTGTTTTTGCCTTTGGGGCCCTTCCAGCCACCTGCGCCAGTGCGGCCAACACCGGTTTCACCGCGTGTTTTCAAGCCACCACGGCGGCGGCCAGGTTCTTCTTTCGCGCCAGCAGCGCGAACACCCTTGCGACCACGCTCTCCAACATCATCATCGCCAGCCACTACAATTTTTTCAGGCTTTTTGATTGTTGCGGCAGGCTTGGGCGGTTCAACCGGCTCTTCAGCCTTCATCACCTTGGCGGGCTGGGACATCATGCGGTTAATAGCCGCCACTTCGGCTTCAGCAGCCTTGCGTGCACGTTCCTGATTTGCACTGGCTTTTGCTGCATCCTCGGCCGCTTTTTTGGCTTTTTGCTCAGCTTTCAATGCATCGGCGGCACGCTGTTCGCGTGCTTTGGCCTCTTCGGCACGTGCTGCTTGTGCCGCTTCATCCTTGGCATCGGTTTCTTCCTCAGCCTTGGCGGGCTTCTCGCTTTCCGCTTTCGCCTGTTCTACAGCCTCGTGGGCAAGACGTTCTTCTTCGGCGCGCTGGCGGGCCTCTTCCTGAAGCTTCAACTCACGCTCGCGCTCTTGCTCAAGCTTGGCCTGTTTTTCTTTCAGTTCGGCTTCCTGGCGTGCCTTCAACTCAGCCTGGCGCTGCGCCTCGGCATCACGACGCGCTTGCTCCGCAGGATCAAGCTGGGCCTCCATGACGGGCTCGCTTTCACCAGCCTTCTCGGCGCGCTGAACAAACACGCGCTTCTTGCGCACTTCAACCTGCACTGTGCGCGCGCGGCCACCAGGGCCAGCCTGTTTGATTTCACTGGTCTGCTTGCGGGTGAGGGTAATTTTCTTCTGACCGCTTTCAGATCCGTGCGCCTTTCTCAGGCTTTCCAAAAGTTTTCCCTTGTCCGCTTCAGTAACTGCATCTGCCTCAGAAGTTTTGCTCACGCCCGCAGACTTCAACTGCTCCAAAAGAACATCGGCGGGCATTTTCAACTCTGCTGCAAACTGTGCGACTGTGGTACTGGTCATCTACTATTCCTTCAAATTCCCTTGCTGACCGGGCCGAGTGACCCGATTCGACTCTACTTAATTCGGTTTGTATTATTCAAACCAGTGTGCTCGCGCTTTCATAATGATGTCACGGGCACGGTCTTCTTCAATTCCTGCAATTTCAACCAATTCATCCACTGCCAATTCGGCCAGACCTTCACGGTCAGAAATCTCAGCAGCTGCCAACTTGCCAACCAGGTCGGCATCCACGCCTTCGATGGACATCAAATCGCCCGCACCCTCTACCATTTCCTCTCGGGCAATTGCCTCAGTCAACAATGCATTGCGAGCGCGGGTTCGTAGTTCTTCAACGGTATCCGCGTCAAATGCTTCAATTTCCTGCATTTCAGCGATAGG